>NZ_JBEOZE010000052.1:0-43463 GCF_040297465.1 Streptomyces sp. NPDC001787 | reverse complement strand
GCGCGGTGACGGTGACGGGTGCCGGGTGCCGGTGCGCGCGCGTACCCGGGTGCGGGCGGGGTGCCGGGTGCGTACCCCAGTGCGGGCCGGGTGCCGGTGCGTGCGCGTACCCGAGTGCGGGCGCGGTGCCGGTGCCGGGCGCGGTGCGTGTCCCGGGGCCGGGTGCCGGTGCGTGCGCGTACCCGGGCGCGGGCGCGCGCGGGTCGGGGCGCGCCCGGTGACGCCCCAGCGGGACCGGCCGCCCGGTCCCGCTCAGGCCGCACGGTTCCGCTCAGGCCGCACGTCCTCGCGCCCGCCACACCAGGTACAGCGCCGAGGCGACGGCCGCCACCCGGAGCACCACCGGCCAGGCGCCCACCAGGACGTCCCCCATGCCGCCCTCCGCGATGGGCTCCCCCCAGCGCCCCTCCATCCGGCCCCACACCCACACCACGGTGGCTGCCACGACCACACCCGGCAGCCCCATCGCGGCCCACTTCGCCTCGGCCCGGGACAGGGTGCGCGAGCTGTACGCGAGGAGCCAGCCGCCCGCGAGTGCCAGCCAGGAGCCCGTCACCGCGCCGCCGACCAGCAGCGCGGCGGCCAGGAGCAGCAACGGATGCGCGAAGCGGGCGGTCTTCGTCGCGGCGGCGGGCTCCGGTGCGGTGGCGGCTGCCTTGCGGCGGCGCAGCCTCGGCAGCCCGAGGCGTACGCGGGCGCCCTTCGCGGGCTGCTCCCCGCCCTTGTCGGCCCCGGACCCGCCCTCACGGTCCTCGCCGTTCTCGCTCTTCCCGCCGTCGACGTCGTCGCGGTCGTCGCGGTCGTCGGCCTCCTCGTCCGCGTCCGGATCGCGCCGGGGCTTCGGCGGCCTCGGCGGCCTGAAGATCTCGGGGATCTCCACACCCCCGACGAATCCCGGTACGCGCTCGCCGTCGCCGAACGACCCCGGCGCGATGCGCCACCAGTCGGGTTCGCCGCCGGACGGGCCCTGCTGTTCGAGGCCCAGGACATGGGGCGCGGAGGGGTCCGGCCAGTCGTGTGCCGGGGCGGGGGTGTCCTCGGCCGCAGCCGCGTCCGCCGCGCCCCCGCTCCCCTTCCGGCTTCCCCGGCTTCCCCGGTTCTCCCGGCTTCCCCGGCTCTCCTCGCGCTCCCGGCCCTCTCCCGGGCTCTCGGGCACTTCCGACGCGCCCCGCCGGGAACTGTCTTTCGGCTCCTTGCGGAGCAGCCCGCTCCGGGGCCGGGGGAGGTTGCGCCACTGCCCGCCGCCGGCCCCGCCGCCCGCTCCGCGCTCCGCGCTCCGCGCCGACGGCAGCGGCACCGATCCGTCGCCCGACTCGGCCGCCGCGGCCACCAGTTCGTCCGGCGTACCGAGCCTGCCGATGATGCGCCGCACCGCCGCCGGGGTGCCCGTGCCGTCCTGGTGGCGCTGCCGGTCGATCTCGCCCCGAAGCGTCGAGACGAGCCGCATCCGGGCACCCGAGGGCAGCTGTTGTTGCTGGGCCAGGTCCCCGACCCGGCTCAGATAGTCGTAGACGAGCTGGTCGCTCTCGATCCCCACTCGATGGTTCCCCTCTACCGGCCCTGCCCCGACGGTAGCGTTCCAGCGGCTACCGTGGGACGGATGGGGACGACCACACCACCGCGCACGCTCGCCGAAGCTCTGCGCGCCCGCGCCGACGAATCGCTGGCCGGGCTGCTGCGTGCCCGCCCCGACCTCCTCAGCCCCGTGCCGAACGACATCACCCAGCTCGCGACGAGAGCGGGCACCCGTGCCTCCGTCGTCCGCGCGCTGGAACACCTGGACCGGTTCGCGCTCCAGACCGCGGAGGCACTGGCCGTGGCACCGGACCCGGCCCCGTACGGCACGCTGCTGTCCCTGCTCACGGGGGACGGCCAGGACGACGGGGACCAGCGCGACGACGCGGGGAGCGCGATCACCGCCGCGCTGCCCGCCGCCCTGGCGACGCTGCGCGAACAGGCCCTCGTCTGGGGCGAGGACGACCGGCTGCGCCTGGTCCGCACGGCCAGGGAACTGCTCGCCCCGTCCCCGCAGCACCCCTCCCCCACCGGCCTCGGCCCGACGGTCGCCGAGGCGACCGCCGGCATGTCGCCCGGCCGGCTCCAGGAGATCCTGACCGCGGTCGGGCTGCCCGCCACGCACGACCCGGTCTCGGCCGTCACCGCGCTGGCCGGTCTGTTCACGGACCGGACCAGGATGGCGGCCCTGCTGGACACCGCCCCGGTCGAGGCGCTGTCCGTGCTGGACCGGCTGGTGTGGGGGCCGCCGTACGGGGAGATCACACCGAACCCCACGCCGCCGGTCCGGTGGCTGCGCGACCGCGGCCTGCTGCTGCCGGTGTCGACGCGCACCGTCGTACTGCCCCGCGAGGCGGCGCTGCATCTGCGGGCCGGGCGCGCCCACCGCGTACCGGAGCCGGTGCCGCCGGTCGTCGCCGCGGCGGCCGAGCGGGATCCCCAGGCTGTGGACAGAGCGGCGGCGGGTCAGGCGTTCACGGCCCTGTCCACCATCGAGGACCTGCTGAAGCTCTGGAACGGCGGCGGCCCGGCGATCCTGCGCGCGGGCGGGCTCAGCGTGCGTGAGCTGAAGCGGGCCGCGAACGCGATGGACGTGACGGAGCCGGTCGCCGCGTTCTGGGTCGAACTCGCCCACGCGGCCGGACTGCTGGCCGCCGACGGGGAGAGCGACGAACGGTACGCGGCGACGCCCGCGTATGACGACTGGCTCGAACTCCCCGCCCAGGACCGCTGGGCACGGCTCGCCACCGCCTGGCTCGCCGCCACCCGTACCGCCGGTCTGGTCGGCGGCCAGGACGCCAAGGGCCGGGCGCTGTCCGCACTCGGCCCCGAACTGGACCGCTCGGCCGCGCCGGAGGTACGCCACCGGGTGCTGGCCCTGTTCGCCGCGCTGCCGCCGGGCACGGCGCCCGACCCCGTGACGCTGCTGGCCCGGCTGCGCTGGGAGCGCCCGCTGCGCGGGGGTGCGCGGGGCGCCGGGATGCCGGGGGCTCCCAGGCCCGCCGAGGCCTCGTCCTCCGCCCCCGGGGACACCTCCGACCTGCGGTCCCGGATCGCCCTGTGGACGGTCAACGAGGCGGAGCTGCTGGGCATCACGGGCCGGGGCGCCCTCTCCTCGCAGGCCCGCGCGCTGCTGGCCGACGGGCCCGGCGCGGCCGCCGCCCTCCTCGCCCCGCTCCTGCCGGAACCCCTCAGCCATGTGCTGCTCCAGGCCGACCTGACGGCCGTCGCCCCGGGCCCGCTGGAACGCCCGCTGGCCGAGATGCTGTCGGTCCTCGCGGACGTCGAGTCCAAGGGCGGGGCCACGGTCTACCGCTTCACTCCCGGTTCCGTGCGCCGGGCGCTGGACGCCGGGCAGGCCGCCGCCGACCTGCACGCGTTCCTGGCCGCGCACAGCCGTACGCCGGTGCCGCAGCCGCTGAGCTACCTCATCGACGACGTGGCCCGCCGCCACGGCCATCTGCGGATCGGCTCCGCCTCGGCGTACGTGCGCTGCGACGACGAGGCCGTACTGAACGAGATCCTCGCCGACAAGCGCTCGGCCACGCTGCGGCTGCGCCGGCTCGCGCCGACCGTGCTGGCCGCCCAGGCCGACCCGGCGTCCCTGCTCGAAGGGCTGCGCGAGATGGGCTACGCCCCGGCCGCCGAGTCCGCCGAGGGCGACGTCCTGATCACCCGGGCGGGCGCCCGCCGCACCCCGCCCCGCTCGGCGCCCGTACCCGTGCCCGAGGGCCCGCCGGTCCCGGACGAGACCCTGCTGGGCGCGGCGGTCCGGGCGATCCGGGCCGGGGACACGGCCGCCACGGTCGTCCGCAAGGACACCGGAGAGGGCCCCGAGACCCCCGCCTCCGCCGGGTCCCTGCCCCGTACGACGTCGG
Source organism: Streptomyces sp. NPDC001787 (assembly GCF_040297465.1). Lineage (NCBI taxonomy): Bacteria > Bacillati > Actinomycetota > Actinomycetes > Kitasatosporales > Streptomycetaceae > Streptomyces > Streptomyces sp. NPDC001787. The sequence goes on along the minus strand of NZ_JBEOZE010000052.1, from coordinate 39,570 downwards.
CGGAGACCCTGGCCACGGTCCAGGCCGCCGCCATGACGGGCTCGGCGGTCTGGATCGGCTACGTCAACGCGGACGGCGCCGCCAGCCAACGGGTGATCGCCCCGGTCAGGGTGGAGGGCGGCTTCGTGACGGCGTACGACCACACGGCCGACGAGGTCCGCACCTATCCCCTGCACCGCATCACGGGCGTGGCCGAACTCGCCGACGACGCGAAGCCGTAGGGCCTGCCGTTCGGAGCCGGCCGCCCGGCGTCCTCACCCGCGCCGGGCCGCTTTCAACATGTCCACCAGCCGGTCCACATCCGTCCAAGGGTTCTGACGGTGCCCCTTGGCAGTACGACGCCTCAGCACCTCCGCGCGTTCCTTGGCCTGCCCGAAGCCATCGCGCAGGCTGTCGTACGCCAGGTGCTTGCGGGACATGGAGTATCCGCAGGCGCCGAGCTTCTCCAGCGCTCTCTGCGCATCGCCCGACGTGCTGTATCTCGTGACGTCCACGAAATGGAGCATGATCCACAACTCGAAGCACGGGTTGGTGAGGGCCACCTCGACACCGTGCCGTCGGGCAAGTTCCAAGGCCTTGTCCAGACCGTCGTGCGGAATCGGCGCCTCGACATCGATCACACACCAGACCTCGTCGTACGCCGTGTGCCGGTCCTGCGGGGAGCGGGGGGCTCGCTCCTTGTGCTCGATCGCCGCGCGGACCAGTGACTGCGGCTCCCCATGCTCACCGCCGAGGCAGATGGACACGGGCAGAGTCCGCAGGTCGGAGCGCAAGCCCTTGAAGTACTGGTCCTCGGTACGCTCCCCTTCGCAGTAGATGAGAAACCTACGCTGCTCCGGGCGTACGCCCTTCGTCCGCTTCAGCGGCTTTCCCCGCTTCACGCCCACCCCCAAGCCCGAACGCCGCGGCCACATCCCGCAGCAGGTCGTCGTCCAAATGCGGCACCGCCCCGTAGCGACCCTGCAGATAGCGCCTTTCCAGGTTGTCGGCCGAGTGACGGACGGAGAACTCGGTCAGCGGAAACAGCCTCGTTGCCAGCGTCCGTGGGTCCTTCTCGGTGAACCAGACCTGGTCCCTGAAGAGTTCGGTGCGAACGTTGCGTCCGAGCAGCGCCGCCTCATGCGTGCTGAAGACCAGCTGCGCCCCCCTGCTGTTGGTCTCGGGGGACTGGAACATGCCCACGAGGGCATCGACGAGATAGGGGTGCAGCCGGGCATCGAGTTCGTCCACGCACAGCACACCGCCCTCGGCCAGCGTGGTGATGACCGGGCCGATGAGGCCGATCCATGTACGCGTGCCACTCGACTCGTACGCGAGGTCGAGCGGGAACACACCCTCCGCGGTCCGGTGCTCCACCCGGACCCGCTGCTTCGCGTCGTCCTGGACACGGACCTTGTCCCCGAGCGCTTCGCGGAGCGCCCGGGTGATCCGCTGGTGGTCCTCACGGATGGATTCGTCCCAGTCCTGGATCTCCAGTCCGGACACGCCGAGATCGGCGAAGCGGAGCAGATCCAGCACCGGCTGGTTCCCCCGGCCGTCCCGCCCCTCCAGGCAGAGCCCGACCGTGAGGTCCAGGCGGCGGGCGAAGTCATGGTCGGTGGCCATCCGCAAACCGGACCTGAACCATTGGAAGACCTCGCTGAGCTGGTCGTGCCCCTGTGCCGCCGCGACGGACAGGTACAAGCTGTTCGGCCTGAGCAGTTCGGCGATCAGCTTCCGCCGGCCGGTGAGCCATCTGCCGAAGGTGATCGGGCCGGCCGTCCCACGTTCGTACAGACGGCGTTGCCGGCCCTCCGGGTAGTAGTACAGCCACTCCTCGGTCACCCGCTCGTCATCGACCGAGAACCCGAACTGGTGGTGCACTCCACCGACAACGAAGTCGACCGCGAAGGAACTGGGACGTTCCGCGGCGCCATGACCGAGCAGGAAGGGGCGGCGTGGAACTCCGCCGCTGGGGTCCCAGCGGCGGAATGAGGAGAGAACGGCAGATCGCATCCAGCCGAGGGAATCGATGACGTTCGACTTCCCCGATGCGTTGGTGCCGTAGATCGCGGCGACGGGGACCGCGAACTCACCCGCGCTCGGGGAGGGGAATTCGGCCCGCTCCGGATGGCGGTCGGCGGCGACGAGGGACAGCTCCTGTTCCTCCAGCAGCGACGCATGATTCGTGACCTGGAACCGCAGCAGCATGCCAGCCTCTCCAAGTATCGAACAATGTCTTTCCATGGCTCATGTCGTCATGATCCGACGATAGTGCCCGTGAAACGGCATTGCATAGAGATGACACCCGTCCGAGTCAACCACCGGACAGCGTGATCGAGGACGACGATGTGCCCCGGTGCGACGGCGCTCCCGGACCGGACGGCGCCCTGGTCCGTTGTCGTCCGCGACCGTCGGCGCGGGCTTCGGACGGGTCTCGAAGCGGCCGGTGTCACTGGACCCCTCCCCACGTGCCGCGCACCCGCCGGACGGGCGGCGGACGGGCTCTGTGGCGTGAGCCACCCACCGCTCACCCCGCATGCGGCACACTGGACGTTTGGCCGCAGCAGCGAGCCGCACCCCCGCAGAAAGGGCCGAAGCGCGTGACCGGACCCCTCATCGTCCAGAGTGACAAGACGCTGCTCCTCGAAGTCGATCACGAGCAGGCCGAGGCCTGCCGCCGGGTGATCGCGCCCTTCGCGGAGCTGGAGCGTGCGCCCGAGCACATCCACACGTACCGGCTCACCCCGCTCGGGCTGTGGAACGCCCGCGCCGCCGGGCACGACGCCGAGCAGGTCGTCGACGCGCTGGTGGAGTACTCCCGCTACCCCGTGCCGCACGCCCTGCTCGTCGACATCGCCGAGACGATGGCGCGGTACGGGCGCCTCACCCTGTCCAAGCATCCGGTGCACGGTCTGGTGCTGACCAGCACCGACCGGCCCGTGCTGGAGGAGATCCTCCGCTCGAAGAAGGTCGCGCCGCTGGTCGGGGCCCGGATCGATCCGGACACCGTGGCCGTGCACCCCTCCGAGCGGGGGCAGATCAAGCAGACGCTGCTGAAGCTGGGCTGGCCGGCCGAGGACCTCGCCGGGTACGTGGACGGCGAGGCGCACCCCATCGAGCTGGACCAGGACGGCTGGGCGCTGCGGCCCTACCAGCGGCAGGCCGTCGACGGGTTCTGGCACGGCGGGTCCGGGGTCGTCGTCCTGCCCTGCGGCGCCGGGAAGACGCTGGTCGGCGCCGGGGCCATGGCCGAGGCCAAGGCGACCACGCTGATCCTGGTCACCAACACCGTCTCGGCCCGGCAGTGGAAGCACGAGCTGGTGAAGCGGACCTCGCTGACCGAGGAGGAGATCGGCGAGTACAGCGGTACCCGCAAGGAGATCCGGCCGGTCACCATCGCCACGTACCAGGTGCTCACGACGCGGCGCAAGGGCGTGTACCCGCACCTGGAGCTCTTCGACTCGCGCGACTGGGGCCTCGTCATCTACGACGAGGTGCATCTGCTGCCCGCGCCCGTGTTCAAGTTCACCGCCGACCTCCAGGCCCGGCGGCGGCTCGGGCTCACCGCGACGCTGGTGCGGGAGGACGGCCGCGAGTCGGACGTGTTCTCGCTCATCGGACCCAAGCGGTTCGACGCCCCGTGGAAGGAGATCGAGGCGCAGGGCTACATCGCGCCCGCCGACTGCGTCGAGGTCCGGGTCAACCTCACGGACTCGGAGCGGCTCGCGTACGCGACCGCCGAGGCCGAGGAGAAGTACCGGTTCTGCGCCACCACCGCGACCAAGCGCAGGGTGACGGAGGCACTGGTGCGCAAGCACCAGGGCGAGCAGACCCTCGTCATCGGGCAGTACATCGATCAGCTCGACGAGCTGGGCGAGCATCTGGACGCGCCGGTCATCAAGGGGGAGACGAGCAACGCGCAGCGCGAGAAGCTCTTCGACTCCTTCCGGCAGGGTGAGATCAGCGTGCTCGTCGTGTCGAAGGTCGCCAACTTCTCCATCGACCTGCCCGAGGCCACCGTCGCCATTCAGGTGTCGGGGACGTTCGGGTCACGTCAGGAGGAGGCGCAGCGGCTGGGCCGGGTGCTGCGGCCGAAGGCCGACGGGCACGAGGCGCGGTTCTACTCGGTGGTCGCCCGCGACACGATCGACCAGGACTTCGCGGCGCACCGCCAGCGGTTCCTGGCCGAGCAGGGGTACGCGTACCGGATCATCGACGCGGACGAGCTGCTGACCGACAGCTGAGGCGGCGTACGAGGGCTGACGGGGGCGGCGGGGGGCCTCGGTGCTTCCCGGGTACGGCGAGGCGGCGGGGGACCTCGGTGCTTCCCGGGTACGGCGAGGCGGCGGGGCCCCGGCGCGTCCCCGGTACGGCGTACTCATCGGGTGCACCGTACGCCCGCCTCCTCCGCGTACTCCCCCAGGACGACGACGCCGAACGCCGTCCGCGTGAAGACCTTGAGGGCGCGCAGCGCGTCGCCGACGCGGTGGGGCCGGTGGTGACCGGTGGCCGCGGTCGCGCCGTGCGCGGGGCCGGTCCTGCGTGGGTTCAGGGTGACTGTGCTCATGTGTCCATGGTGCTCCGGGCGCCCCCGCGGACGCGTCGGTCCACGGTCGGAACCGGCGGGGCCGGCGGGTAGGCCTCCGGTCGCACGGCGTCCCCTACGGGTCGCCGGACCGCCGTACGCCCACCGGCCGATGCCCTTCCGTCCCGCGGCCGTACGGGATCCCGTTTCGACGGAACGGCCGGTGATCGATACACTCCTCCGTCTGCCCGCCTCCCGCACCGTGGTACCGGCCTCTCGCCGGCAGCCGGGGGAGCGCCGTCGGCCGGACGGAAACCGGCCGACAGCCCATGAGCCGCACTCGTACGCGCAAGCCGCGCGTACCCCTGTGCGAACGCCCTTGAGAGCGGACCGCGTCGACTCCCGTGTCACCGGAGTGCGCGGTCCGCCGCCCTGCGTTGAAGAGCCGGAGGCATCACCGTGCCCGCGCACGTAGCAGAAAGCGATTCCACCACCGACCCCCTGGCACACGAACGAGCCCACCTCGCCGCGTCCCGGGCGGCCCTGCGCGCCATGCGCGAGGACGTCCAGGCCCTCGACATCCGCGATGTCACCGCGAACTGGGTCAACGCCGTCGTGCTCCAGGCCCAGATCGACGACCGCATCAAAGCGCTCGCCGACCTCTCCCACACCCCGCTGTTCTTCGGCCGCCTCGACTATCTGCACGCGGTCGGCGGCGAGCTGGCCGAGGGCGCGGAGGGCGAGCAGTTCTACATCGGACGGCGCCATGTGCACGACGCCGCCGGAGACCCGATGGTCATCGACTGGCGGGCGCCCGTCTCCCAGCCGTACTACCAGGCGTCCCCGAAGAATCCCCAGGACGTCGGGCTGCGCCGCCGCTTCGGCTACACCGGCGGCGAGCTGACCGCGTACGAGGACGAACACCTCACCGACCCGGAGGAGACCGCCCGCACCAGCCGGCTCCTCCAGGCCGAGATCGAGCGGCCACGCGTCGGGCCGATGCGTGACATCGTGGCCACGATCCAGCCCGAGCAGGACGAGATCGTCCGCGGCGACCTGGGCGGCACGGTCTGCGTCCAGGGAGGTCCCGGCACCGGCAAGACCGCCGTCGGCCTGCACCGTGTCGCGTATCTGCTGTACGCCCACCGCGAGCGGCTGGCCCGTACCGGCACGCTCGTCATCGGGCCGAACCGGTCCTTCCTCCACTACATCGAGCAGGTCCTCCCCGCCCTGGGCGAGCTGGAGGTGAAACAGGCCACCGTCGACGACCTGGTCACGGCACAGGTCGAGGTCCGGGGCACGGACGAGGCGGCGGCGGCCGTCATCAAGGGCGACGCCCGGATGGCACCGGTGCTGCGGCGGGCCATACGTTCGCATGTGACGCCCCCGGCCGAGCCGGTCGTGGTGGTGCGCGGGTCGCGCCGCTGGCGCGTGCCGGCGTACGAGCTGGCGGAGATGGTCGATGAGCTGCTGGCCCGCGACATGCGCTACGGCTCCGCCCATGAGGCGCTGCCGCAGCGGATCGCGCACGCCGTCCTCGTACGGATGGAGGAGGCCGGTGAGGCGCCGGACGACCGGGTGCAGAACGCGGTGGCCCGCAATCCCGCGGTGAAGGCCGCCGTGAAGGCGATCTGGCCCGCGGTGGACCCGGCGAAGCTGGTGCTGCGGCTGCTGTCGGACGCGGAGTTCCTGGCCGCTCACGCGCAGGACCTGCTCACCGCCGACGAGCAGAAGCAGATCCTGTGGGCGAAGCCCGCCCGGAGCGTGAGGTCCGTGAAGTGGTCGGCGGCGGACGCGGTGCTGATCGACGAGGCCCATGACCTGGTGGCCCGTACGCACTCGCTCGGCCACGTCGTCCTCGACGAGGCGCAGGACCTGTCCCCGATGCAGTACCGGGCGGTGGGGCGCCGCTGCTCGACCGGTTCGGCGACCGTGCTCGGCGATCTCGCGCAGGGGACGACTCCCTGGTCGACGCAGAGCTGGGAGCAGGCGCTGTTCCACCTCGGCAAGGCGGACGCGGTGGTCGAGGAGCTGACGGCGGGCTTCCGTGTGCCGCGCGAGGTGATCGCGTACGCCTCGCGGCTGCTGCCGGAGATCTCCCCGGGCCTGGCGCCGGTCGAGTCGGTGCGTGAGTCCCCGGGGTCGCTCCTCGTGCGGGAGACCGCGGGCCCGGACGCCCTGGACGCGGCGGTGGTCGCGGCGTGCGAGGAGTCGCTGGGCCACGAGGGGTCGATCGGCCTGATCGCCGCCGACGCACGGATTCCGGCGCTGGCCGAGGCGCTGGCCGGGGCGGGTCACTCCTGGCTGTCCCCCGGTGAGGAGACCAGCGCCGAGTCCCGGCTGACGCTGGTGCCGGCGTCGCTGGCCAAGGGCCTGGAGTACGACTACGTCGTGCTCGACGAGCCCGCGGCGGTGGTGGACGGCGAGCCGGACGAACGGACGGGCCTCCGCCGCCTGTACGTGGCGCTCACCCGAGCCGTGTCGGGGCTGACCGTCGTCCACGCGGCGGAACTGCCGGCGGCCCTGCGGTAGGTGCTGCGGCGGGGGCGCCGGAGGACCTGCGGTGGGCGGGGCGGCGGCGGAAGGCTCGCGGTCGGCGGGGGCCGGAGGACCTGCGGTCGGTGTTACGGCGGAGCTGCCGTACGCGCCCGGCCGGGTCACCGCCGGAGCGGGGCGGGCCGGGTCACCGCCGGGCAGGGCCGGGCGGGGCGCGTCACCGCCGGAGCAGGCGGTGACCCGGTCACCGCCTCCCCCGGCCGCCCGTCAGCCGTCCAGGGCCTCGCGCCACTCCCGTACCGCCGCCGCGTCCACCGGATGCGACCAGCCGCGCGGGCGGGCCGCACCCCCGATGTGTACCGCGTCGATGCCCGCCGCGAGGAGCTGCGGCAGGTGGTGCAGGTGCAGGCCGCCGCCGACCAGGATCTGCGGCTCGTAGCCCGGCTCGCGCGTGCGCGCCGCCTCGGCGAGGAGCGTCGGGATGCCCTCGTCGACCCCGGCCGGCGAACCTGCCGTGAGGTACGTGTCGAGGCCGGGCAGATCCGCGAGTTGCTTGCGCAGGGCGTCGCGGTCCGGAGCCCGGTCGATCGCCCGGTGGAAGGTCCACCGGCAGCCGTCCAGCTCGGCGAGAATCCGCTCGACGGCCACGAGATCGGGATACCCGTCCTCGTCGAGGAAGCCGAAGACGAACTCCTCGGCACCCTCCGCCCGCATCTCGCGGGTCTTCTCCAGCAGTACGTCGATGTCACCGACGGCGAACCCGTCCGCCACCCTGAGCATCACGCGCAGGGGAATGTCCACGGCGGACCGGATCGCCGCGAAGGTCTCCCGGGACGGGGTCAGGCCGTCAGCGGCCATGTCGGTGACCAGTTCGAGGCGGTCCGCACCACCCGCCTGAGCGGCGACCGCGTCATCGGCGTCGAGAGCGATCACCTCCAGGACTGCACGGTTGCTCATGGATCCCCATTCCTCCAGAAACCAGCTATAGGTCTAGTCCAATAGTCAGCCTACGGGTCAGCCACCTGAGGGCGCAGCTCTCCATGTGAACGCGTGATCGCGAACATACGCGAGCGCTCGCCGCAGACGGGTGAGACGAGCGGCGGGAATCCCTTGCTTTTCATAGGGGTGGGGGGTATACATGAATCAGCACCGCATACCCCCTAGGGGTATAAACGCCACTCAGGGAGGAACCCGTGTCCGCGCACCACGCAACCGCAGCCGGCACCACGGCCGCCGGCACCGCAGGCGGCACCGCCGCCGAGGTCGAGCTCGCCATCGGTGGCATGACCTGCGCCTCGTGCGCGGCCCGCATCGAGAAGAAGCTGAACCGGATGGACGGCGTCGAGGCGACCGTCAACTACGCCACCGAGAAGGCCAAGGTCAGCTACCGGGGCGAGGACATCTCCGTACAGGACCTGATCGCCACCGTCGAGGCCACCGGATACACCGCGCAGGAACCCGCACCGCGCGCACAGGGCCCCGGAAACACCGCCGGCGGCCCCGGGGACGCGGAGGCGGCCGAGGACGACGCGCTGCGGCCACTGCGGCAGCGGCTCCTGACCGCCGTGCTCCTCGCCGTGCCGGTCATCGCGATGTCGATGATCCCCGCCCTCCAGTTCGACTACTGGCAGTGGCTCTCCCTCACCCTCACCGCCCCCGTCGTCACCTACGCCGCCTGGCCCTTCCACCGCGCCGCCTGGACCAACGCCAAGCACGGCGCGGCCACGATGGACACCCTGATCTCCGTCGGCACCTCGGCCGCGTTCCTGTGGTCGCTGTGGGCCCTGTTCTTCGGCACCGCGGGCATGGTCGGCATGACCCACCCGTTCGAGCTCACCATCGGCCGCAGCGACGGCGCCGGGAACATCTATCTCGAAGCCGCCGCCGGAGTGACCGCGTTCATCCTGGCCGGGCGCTACTTCGAGGCCCGCTCCAAGCGGAAGGCGGGCGCCGCGCTCAAGGCGCTCCTGGAGCTGGGTGCCAAGGAGGTCACCGTCCTGCGCGACGGGCGCGAGATGACCGTGCCGACCGCCGACCTCCAGACCGGTGACCGTTTCGTGGTCCGTCCCGGCGAGAAGATCGCCACCGACGGCACCGTCGTCGAGGGCGCCTCGGCCGTCGACGCCTCCATGCTCACCGGCGAGTCCGTCCCCGTCGAGGTCGGCGTCGGCGACTCCGTCACCGGGGCCACGCTCAACGCGGGCGGCCGGCTGGTCGTCGAGGCGACCCGGGTCGGCGCCGACACCCAGCTCGCCCGGATGGCCAAGCTCGTCGAGGACGCCCAGAACGGCAAGGCCGCCGCGCAGCGCCTCGCCGACCGGATCTCCGCCGTGTTCGTCCCCGTCGTGATCGCCCTCGCGCTCGGTACGCTCGGCTTCTGGCTCGGCAACGGGGCGGGCCTCACCGCCGCGTTCACGGCCGCCGTCGCCGTACTGATCATCGCCTGCCCCTGCGCCCTCGGGCTCGCCACCCCCACCGCCCTCATGGTCGGCACCGGACGCGGCGCCCAGCTCGGCATCCTCATCAAGGGCCCCGAAGTCCTCGAAACCACCCGCCGCGTCGACACCATCGTCCTCGACAAGACCGGCACCGTCACCACCGGCAGGATGACCCTCCTCGACATCCACACCGCCGACGGCACCGACCGGCACGACGTCCTCCGCATCGCCGGAGCCCTCGAACACGCCTCCGAACACCCCATCGCCCAAGCCGTCGCCACCGGCGCCACGAACGAGGTCGGCACACTCCCCACCCCCGAGGACTTCACGAACGTCCCCGGACTCGGAGTCCAGGGCATCGTCGAGGGCCACGCGGTACTGGTGGGCCGCGAGAAGCTCCTCGCGGAGTGGGAGATCCACCTCCCCGTGGAGCTGGAGCGCCTGAAGTCGCAGGCCGAGGCCGCGGGCCGTACGGCGATAGCGGTCGCCTGGGACGGCGAGGCGCGGGCGGTCCTGGAGGTGGCGGACGCGGTGAAGGACACCAGCGCGGAAGCCATCGTGCGACTGCGGGCCCTGGGACTCACCCCGATCCTGCTGACCGGCGACAACCGGGCCGTGGCGGAAGCGGTCGCCGCCGAGGTCGGCATCGACGAGGTGTACGCCGAGGTCATGCCGGAGGACAAGGTCGACGTCGTCAAGCGCCTCCAGGCCGAGGGCCGTTCGGTCGCCATGGTCGGCGACGGCGTCAACGACGCCGCCGCACTGGCCCAGGCCGACCTGGGCCTGGCCATGGGAACCGGCACCGACGCCGCGATCGAGGCCGGTGACCTGACGCTGGTACGGGGCGACCTGCGGGCCGCCGCCGACGCCATCCGGCTCTCGCGCCGGACGCTCGGCACCATCCGGACGAACCTGTTCTGGGCCTTCGCCTACAACGTCGGGGCCCTCCCGCTGGCCGCGGCCGGACTGCTCAACCCGATGATCGCGGGGGCCGCGATGGCCTTCTCCTCGGTCTTCGTGGTCGGCAACTCGCTGCGACTGCGAGGCTTCAAGGCCTCCTGAACGGTCGGGAGTCCCGGGCGGTCGGGAGGGGCCCGAGCGTCCGGGACTCCCGGGCGCCGCGGGCTTTCCGCCCAGGGCTATCCGCCCACGACGAACCGGACCCGCGTTCCCGGCACGGCCTGCGCCGCCGCCGGGAGCGCGGGTTCCGGCACGACCCCGACGACCGGGTAACCCCCGGTCGTCGGATGGTCGTTGAGGAACACCACGGGCCGCCCGTCCGGCGGCACCTGGATCGCCCCGAGCACCAGCCCCTCGCTGGGCAGCTCCCCCTCGCGGGCCCGCTCCAGGGCCGGCCCCTCGGTGCGCAGGCCGATGCGGTTGCTGTGCGGCGAGACCCGGTACGCGGCGGTGGTGAGCGTACGCAGCGCGGCTTCGGTGAACCACGTGTGGCGGGGGCCCGGACGCACGGGGAGCACCAGCTCGGTGGGGGCGGCGGGCCAGGGCACGGCGTCGGGGAGCGGGAGCCCGTACGCCGCCGGGGGGCCGGGCGGGAGGCCCAGCGGGAGTACGTCCCCGTCGCGCAGGGGCGCGGGCCCGAGCCCCGAGAGCAGGTCGGCCGAGCGGCTGCCCAGCACCGGTTCCGGCACCAGGCCGCCCGCGAACGCCAGATAGCCGCGCAGCCCGGTCAGCGCGGGCCCCACGTCGAGGACCGCACCCGCCGGTACGCGGACGGGGCCGCCCCAGGCCACCGGCCTGCCGTCGACCGTCACCCGGCACGACGCACCGCCGACGACGGCCACCACGGACCGGGCCGGGCGGACCGCGCAGCCGGTGACCGTGGTCTCCAGGACGGCCGCGCCGGGCGGGTTGCCGGCCAGCCGGTTGACCAGCCGGGCGGCGGGCGCGTCCAGGGCTCCGGCCCGCCCCACACCGAGGTGCGCCCAGCCCGTCCGCCCCTCGTCCTGCACGGTGGTCAGGGCACCGGCACGGATCACTTCGAGCGTGTGAAGGGTCATGGGCATGTCTCCGCCGTACGGTCCGCCGTCGTTGCCGCGGGCGTACGCTCCGCCGTCGTTCCCACAGCCGCACGCTCCGCCGTCGTCGCCGCGGCCGTACGCTCCGCCGCGCTCCCCGCCGGGACGAACCTCACGCGTGTGCCCGGCCCCAGGAGGGCGGCCGGTTCGCGGGCCGGGTCCCACAGGGCGCCCGGCTCCGGCATCCGGCCGATGAGCTGCCAACCGCCGGGCGAGGGGCGCGGGTAGACCCCGGTATAGGGCCCGGCGAGGGCCAGCGCCCCGGCCGGAACCTTGGTGCGCGGGGTCGTGCGCCGGGGCACGTGCAACTGCTCGGGCAGCCCCGTGAGATAGCCGAAGCCGGGCGCGAACCCGCAGAAGGCCACCCGGAACTCGGTACGGGAGTGGATACGCGCGACCTCGTCCACGGCGACGCCCCAGACCGCCGCGACCTCGGCGAGGTCCGGGCCGTCGTAGACGACGGGGATCTCCACCGCCTCGCCCGTGTCGCGGCGCAGCGGCGGTATCGGCCAGGAGGCGAGGTCGCGGGCGAACCGGGCCAGGGCGTCGCCCGTGCGGTCCGCGATGCCGTCGAGGAGCACCGTACGGGCGCCGGGGACGATCTCGCGGACGGCGGGGAGTTCACCGAGGGCGCGGCGGCGGAGCAGCTCCGCGTGGAAGGCCTCGGCGTGTTCGCCGCAGGCCAGTTCGACCAGGAGCGCCCGCCGCCCGGCGGGAAGCACCCGCACCCCGGACATCTCGCGCGCCCCGGGAGCCGCCTGCACCCCGGACGCCTCGCGCGCCCCGGGCACCTCACGTGCCCCGTTCACGCGAAGGCCCGCACCGCGACGCCCGCCTCTTCCAGCGCGGTCCGCACCCGGCGCGCGAGTGCCGCCGCGCCCGGGGTGTCCCCGTGGACGCACAGCGAACGCGCCGCGACCGGTATCCGGCTGCCGTCGGCTCCGGTCACCGCCCGCTCGACGGCCATGCCGACACTGCGGCGTACGACCTCGTCCGCGTCGTGCACCACCGCACCGGGTTCACCGCGCGGGACCAGGGTGCCCCGCGGGGTGTACGCGCGGTCGGCGAAGGCTTCCTCGACGGCGGGCAGCCCCGCGGCCTCGGCGTGGGCGAGCAGCCGGGAGCCGGGCAGGCCGAGGACGGCGAGACCGCCGCCGCCCGCGAGCCGGACGCCCTCGACGACGGCCGCGGCCTGGTCGTCGTCCCAGACCGCGCGGTTGTAGAGGGCTCCGTGCGGTTTGACGTACGAGACCGTGGAACCGGCCGCCTCCGCGAAGACCCGCAGGGCGCCGATCTGGTAGGCGATCTCGGCGGTCAGCTCGGGGGCCGGCACATCCATCGAGCGACGCCCGAACCCGGCCAGGTCCCGGTACGAGACCTGGGCCCCGATCCGTACGCCGCCCTCGGCCGCCGCGTCGCAGACCCGCCGCATCACGGAGGCGTCGCCCGCGTGGAAGCCGCAGGCCACATTGGCGCTGGTCACACACGCGAGGAGCGCGTCGTCATCGGTGAGGGTCCAGTGCCCGAAGCCTTCACCGAGATCCGCGTTGAGATCCATCATCACGGGCGCACGCTAGCGATTGTTCAACAACCTGGCAAGGCCCGGTCCGGGAAACGGGACGCCCGTACGGTTCACTGGGCGTACACAGCACACGCACCACACCACACAGCGGACACACGGCGACGAGCAGGGGCGGGGCATGGCAGGGGCGACGTCAGGGGCAGGGGCGGGAACGGCGGGGCGGACCGGCACACCGGATCTCTCCGAACTGGCCGCCGACAGCGCCTCCCTGTCCCGTTCCGGCACCGCCGAACGCGTCGCCGCCATCCTGCGCGACCGGATCTCGCAGGGCTACTTCCCGCCGGGCAGCCGGCTCTCCGAGGAGTCCATCGCCGGTGCGCTCGCCGTCTCCAGGAACACCCTGCGCGAGGCGTTCCGGCTGCTCTCCCACGAACGCCTCCTGGAACACCGCCTGAACAAGGGCGTCTTCGTCCGCATACTGGCCGTCGACGATCTGGTGGACATCTACCGCGTACGCCTGCTGGTCGAGTGCGCGGCCCTGCGCGCGCTGGGCGAGCCGCCGTACGACGTGACGGACGTCGAAGCCGCCGTGGCCACCGGGGAGCAGGCCGCGCTGGCTGACGACTGGGCGGCCTGCTCGACCGCGAACATCCGCTTCCACCAGGCCCTGGCCGGGCTGGCCGGCAGCCCGCGCACCGACGAGCTGATGCGCAACGTCCTGGCCGAGCTGCGGCTGGCCTTCCATGTGATGGCCGACCCGCGCCGCTTCCACGAGCCCTATCTGACCCGCAACAGAGAGATCACGGACAAGCTCGCGGCGGGCGACGCGGCGGGCGCCGAGCGGCTGCTCGCCTTCTACCTGGAGGACTCCCGCCGCCAGCTCGCGGAGGCATACGCGGAACGGCTCACGGCCCAGTAGGCCCCGGCCCCGCCCCGCCCCGCCCCGCCCCGCCCCGCCCCGCCCCGCCCCGGCGACAGAACAGCTCACGGCCCGGCAGGTCCCGGCCGCCGCCGCCCGGTCGGCACACCCCTCCGGCGTACCACCCCCGGCCCCTCCGGCCCGCCCCCGGCCTCGTGCACCCCTCACCCCCTCACCCCCTCGCCCCCCCACCCCTTCGCTCCCCCCTTTCCGCCCGCACGTACCACCCACCCGGGCGGATGCCGAGCGCACCCCCGGCTTTCCGATCCATGCCCCCCACACTCTTGTGGGCTTGTTGAACAATCGCTTAACGTCTCCGCGATACCCCGTCTGATCAGGACCGTGCGCTCTCCCATGCCCGCACGTCCATGCGCGGAAGAAGGCCGACGCGTGATCGTTCTCCTCGGCGTGCTCGTGGTGATCCTCGGATTCGCCACCCGCCGCAATCCCCTCCTCGTGGTGGGTGTCGCCGGCATCGTCACCGGACTGCTGGGCAAGCTCTCCCCGCAGGAGGTGCTGGCCACCTTCGGCGAGAGTTTCGCCTCCGCGCGTTCCGTGACCGTCTTCGTCATCACGCTGCCCGTGATCGGGCTCCTGGAGCGCTACGGACTCCAGGAGCAGGCCCGCACCCTGATCGGCAGGCTCGGGAAGCTGACCACCGGCCGCTTCCTCGCTCTGTACCTGCTGATCCGCCAGCTCACCGCCTCCGTCGGCCTCACCAGCATCGGCGGCCCCGCGCAGAGCGTGCGCCCGCTGATCGCCCCCATGGCCGAGGCCGCCGCCGAGGCGAAGGCGGGCGGCCCGCTGCCGGAGAAGCTGCGCGAGAAGGTCCGCTCGCACGCCTCCGGCGCGGACACCATCGGGGTCTTCTTCGGCGAGGACTGCTTCATCGCCATCGGCTCGATCCTGCTGATCACCGGGTTCGTGAACTCGACCTACGGCCAGCACCTCGAACCCCTGCACCTGGCGCTGTGGGCCATCCCGTCCGCGATCTGCGCCTTCCTCATCCACGGCGGACGGCTGCTCAACCTGGATCGCCAACTGGAGCGCGAACTGGCCGTCGCCGCCGCCGAGAACGAAGTGTCGGCGCACGCCGCCCGCCGGACGGAGGACGCCAAGTGATCAAGTCCGAGTACTTCTTCTGGCTGGTCGGCGGGGTCTTCCTCGTCATGGCCGCGCAGATGGCGATGGACCGCACCAACCCCAAGCGCTTCGGCTCGGCCGGATTCTGGGGCCTGCTGGGCGCGGCGTTCTTCTACTCCATCGGGGTCGTCGACAAGTCCCTGCCCGCCGAACCCCTCGGCGTCGTCGTCCTGGTCCTGATCGTGCTGGGCGGCTTCGGCCTCACCGGCAAGGGCGAGCCGCACACCCCTTCACGCGAGAAGCGCGCCGAGACGGCCGCCCGCTTCGGCAACAAGCTGTTCCTCCCGGCCCTCACGATCCCGGTCGTCGCGATGATCTGCGCGACGCTCGTGAAGAACTGGAAGATCGGCGGCGAGCCGGTCCTGGAACCGGGGTACGAGACCATCCTCGGCCTCGGCATCGGCGCCATCGCCGCCCTGGTCGTCGGCATGGTGGTGCTCCGCGAGCGCAATGTCGCCGTGCCCCTGCACTCGGGCCGCAACATGCTCGAATCGATGGGCTGGGCGCTGATCCTGCCTCAGCTCCTCGCGGTGCTCGGCTCGATCTTCCAGTCCGCGGGCGTCGGCGAGCAGGTGCGCAGGATCAGTGAGGCGGTCCTGCCCGAAGGGCAGCAGCTGGTGGCCGTGATCGTCTACTGCTGCGGCATGGCGCTGTTCACCATCGTGATGGGCAACGCGTTCGCGGCCTTCCCGGTGATGACCGCGGCGATCGGCTGGCCGGTCCTGATCGAGCAGATGAACGGCAACGCGCCCGCCGTCCTCGCGATCGGCATGCTCTGCGGCTTCTGCGGCACGCTGGTCACGCCCATGGCCGCCAACTTCAACCTGGTGCCCGCCGCTCTCCTGGAGCTCAAGGACCAGTACGGCCCGATCAAGGCCCAGCTCCCCACGGCCGCGGCGCTGCTGGTCTGCAACATCGCGATCATGGCGCTCTTCGCCTTCTGAGCCGCCGTCACCCCACGTCCACCCCCGCGTACGCCCCCTGGTCCGCCTCTTCGCCGTCCACCTCTCGCCGTCCACCTCTCGCCGTCGGCCTCCTCGCCGCCCACCCTTCGCACACCCCTCGTCCGCCCCTCGCCCGACCCCTCCGCGCCCATACACCCCTGGAGTGACCCCGATGCCTCCCGCGCTCCCCGTCGCCATCCCCGCCGCGTACGCCGTCCCGTTCGCCGAACTGGCCCTCGCCAATGTCGTACGCGAATACCCCAACGCCCCGGCGCACCTGTACGCGGGCCCCGAGGAACTGGTCGCGCCCCGCGCCCTCCACCCCGCGTTCTACGGGGGTTACGACTGGCACTCCACGGTGCACATGCACTGGCTGCTCGTCCGCCTCCTGCGCCGTTTCGCGTCCACCGATGAGCTCCCGGCCACCGTCACCACCCGTATCCACGAGGTGCTCAACACCCACCTCACCCCGGCGAACCTCACCGTGGAGGCGGCCTACCTGCGCGGCCGGCCGCACTTCGAGCGCCCCTACGGCTGGGCGTGGCTCGTGGCGCTGGCCGCGGAGTGCCGGGCGCTCGCCACCCCGGACGGCGACCGCTGGGCCGACGCCCTCGCCCCCGCCGTGGACGCGGTCGGCGAACTGCTCACCGGCTGGCTGCCCCGGGCGACGTACCCGATCCGGCACGGTGTCCACGGCAACAGCGCGTTCGGCCTGGGCCTGATCCTGGACGCGGGAGAGCGCGCCGGCCTGGCCGCGCCGGTGCTCGACGCGGTGGCGGACCGGGTACGCGACTGGTTCACCGAGGACCATGACGCGCCCACCCACTGGGAGCCGTCCGGCCAGGACTTCCTCTCCCCGGCCCTGACCGAGGCGGACACGGTGCGCAGGGTGCTGCCCGCCGAGGAGTTCCGCGCCTGGCTGGCCGCCTTCCTGCCGGGTCTGGCGACGTCCTCGCTGCTCACCCCGCCGGTGGTCTCCGACCACGCGGACCCGCAGATCGGCCATCTGCTGGGCCTCACCCTGAGCCGGGCGGCGGCTCTGCGGACGATCGCCGCGGCGCTGCCCGAGGGCCCGGAGCGCACCGCGCTGACCGGCTCGGCCGCGGCGCATCTGACGGTGGGGCTTCCCACGGTCTCGTCCGGCGACTTCAGTTCGGACCACTGGCTGGCCACGTTCGCCGCCCTGGCGCTGGACACCGCGCCGGGCCACTGACCCCACGCGTCGCGTACGGACTCCCGGGTTGGCTCACAACACTCTGCCCACTGCGTGAACGCGGATTTACCATGGCCCTGTTGACAGACCACTGAACACACACGGGGTGCCAGGTGTCAGAACTGATCAGCGTTGCCACAGCACTTGCACCGGCTTTCACCAGCGCGGCGACCATGTTCGGTTCCGCCGTGCTGGTCTCGGCCTCCGACCGCATCGCCGATCAGACCGTGACCGCGGGTGAGGGATTCTTCCGCCGTCTCGTCTCCAGGAACCGGGAGACAGGGGGTGAACAAGCCACTGATCCGGTGGGCGCGTCCTCGGAGGGAGCCGACGGCACGGACGGCGGGCTCGATGCCGAACGCGCCGATGAGCTGGACGCGCTGCTGGACAGCCTCGACGAGGAGGAGCGGCGCACACTCGCGCGGGCCGTGACCGCCTGGCTGCGCGGCCCCTCCCGAGAGCTGGACGCCGACCACCTCGTGGGCCATGTGCACCGGGTCTCCGGGGTCCCCGCTCCCGCCCCCGTTACGCACATCACGCACAACAAGGCCATCGCACAGGGCCGTTACTCCATCGCGGCCAACAACATCAACACCGTCGTCGTGGGCGGGGAACAGCCACCGCAGGACCGGGGATGACCACCCCGGGCCACGAGAGCCCCCCGCACAACTCCGCGCGGTCCACCGGCCCCCAGAGCATCGCGGCCACCCACATCGACTCCCTCACGCAGAACATCATCGGCATGGGCGCCTCGCCCGTCGCCGGCTGGCTGCTCCTCGTGCCGGTCTGCTTCGTGGTGGTGTACGCGGTGCTGGGCTGGCCCTCCGGCGGTTTCGAGGGCCAGGCGGGCTGGTTCACGCTGTTCCTGCTGTTCCTGACGGCCGCCGCGCTCGGCGCCGTACGCCACCTCACCCGCCCCGGCGGCGCGGAACGGCGGAAGAACGGTGCCGGGAACGGGCGGAAGAACGCGGCCGGGACGGGGAACGGGCGGAAGAGCGGGCGGAGGAACGGGAACGGGCGGAGGAACGGGGCCGGGAACGGGCCGGTGAGGAGTCCCGGCCCCCGGCTGCTGTGGGTGCCGCTGGCCTCGCTCCTGTTCTCCCTGCTGAGCTGGGTGAGCTTCGAAGCCCTGGCCGACAACAGCCAGGTGGCCGTGAACATCGAGATCGTGGGCGCACAACCGCTCGACGGGGTGCAGAGGCGGACGCTGACCCTGATCGTCGCGGCACCGGCCGCCGAGGACCGCCGCGACCGGCTGCGCCTCGCCCTGACGATCAGCGAGGAGAACCCCGCCAAACCGGCCTGTGTCCACCGGGCTACGGCGACCATCACCGCGCGGACGGCGAGCGTCACCCCGCGCATGGAGTCCGTACCCGCCCGCTCCGAACGGGACTTCACACTGGGCACCCGGGGCACCCCGGTGGAATTCACCCTGGACGTGACGAGCGATTCACGGTGCCCCATGCGTCTGGAGAAGGCGCTCGGCACCCTGCACAACGGCTGAAGCACACACGACACCTGGGGGACCCCATGGCCGGAGCAGCACGGTACCGACAGTTGGCACTTGTCCCCGCGGCGCTCCTCGCCCTGAGCCTCTCGGGCTGCGGCACCGATTCCATCCTGAACGACGACACCCGGGTCGGCTCGAAGAGCGATCAGCCGGGTACGAGCTACTCCCCGCACGACGGGGAGTTCAACGGCCTGGACATCACGGTCGTCAACGCCCTGTTCCGGGATCTCGGGTACGACTCGCCGCGCCCGATCCCCGTCCAGTCCAAGAACCGGACGAGGGACCTGCACGACGGGGACATCCATCTGGTCGCCGCCACGTTCTCGATCACTCCGAAGCGCATGCAGACCGAGGGGAAGGGCGGTGAAGGACTCGACTTCGTGGGCCCGTACGCCTCCACCCAGCAGGGCGTCCTCGTCGCGGAGAGCGACACCGGCATCCAGGAACTGTCCGACCTCGACGGCAAGCAGGTCTGTGTGTGGAAGGGCACGACCTCCGACACCGAGCTGAGCGGCAAGGCGTACGAGAACATCCGGCTGCGCAGGGAGACCGACGCCCGCACCTGTGTGCGGGCGCTGCTGGACGGGCATGTGTCCGCCGTCTCCACGGACCAGCTGATCCTGTACGGATTCATGGAGCACTACCGGGGCAGACTCAAGGTCGTGCCGGAGATCAAGTTCGGCGAGCCCAACGACTACGGCATCGCGATGCTCAAGAAGCACCGCAAGGACTGCGAGAAGCTGCGCGACGCCCTGAAGCACTATGTGAGCGGACCCGACTGGGACCGTGACGTCGAGAACAATCTGCCGCAGCTCCCCAAGAGCGAACGGGACGAGGCACACCCCACGGAGGACGAGATCTCCTCGCTTTCCTGCGTGGACGAACCGAAGAACATGCCGACCGACTGATCCACGCGCACGCTCCCCGGGCCCGGCCGCAGGACACCCTCTAGGGTCGGGCCCATGACCGACACGACGCCGCCCGGATCCGACGAGGACGCCCGTACCGCCGCGCTGCGCGACCGCTGGCGGGAGACGCTCACCGCCGCCCGGTCCGGGGCTCCGGGCCCCGATCCGCTGCCGTACGCCGACAACCTCCTGGCCCGCTGGGCGGAACCGCAGCGCCGGTACCACACGACCGCCCATCTGACGGCGGTCCTGGACCGCGTCGACACGCTCGCCGGCCACGCGGAGGACCCGGCGGCGGTACGCCTGGCGGCCTGGTTCCACGACGCGGTGTACCGGCCGGACCGCACGGAGAACGAGGAGCGCAGCGCCGTGCTCGCCGAGCGCGCGCTGTCCGAGGCGGGCGTCCCCGAGCCTGTCACGGCGGAGGTCGCCCGGCTGGTCCGGCTCACGGTCACCCACGACCCGGCGCCCGGCGACCGCAACGGCGAGGTGCTGTGCGACGCGGACCTGGCGGTCCTGGCGGGCGGCCCGAAGGAGTACGGGACGTACGCGGCGCAGGTGCGCGAGGAGTACGGGTTCGTGCCGGACGACGCGTTCCGGGAGGGCCGCGCGGCGGTGCTGCGACAGCTGCTGGAGCTGCCGAGGCTGTTCCGTACGCCTCACGGGACGGCGGAGTGGGAGCCGAGGGCGCGGCAGAACCTGACGACGGAGCTGGATCTGCTGTCCGCGTAGGACGGATCCGAGCCCACACGGGATCCGCTGTCCGCGCGGGACGTGTCCGAGCCCACACCGGATCCGCCGTCCGCGCGGGACGTGTCCGAGCCCACACAAGAGGTGTCCGAGGGGGAAGACGGGCGGGAATGTAACGGGCATGACCGGCGTTGGGCCCTGTCATGCCCGACTCTGCCTCCCGCCGCGCCCCTATGCCGCTGGCCGTATACATTCTCGGCCTCTCGGTCTTCGCCCTCGGCACCAGCGAGTTCATGCTGTCCGGGCTGCTGCCGCCCATCGCCGACGACATGAACGTGTCCATTCCCCGTGCCGGACTTCTCATATCGGCCTTCGCGATCGGCATGGTGATCGGCGCCCCGCTGCTCGCCGTGGGCACGCTCCGGCTGCCGCGCAAGACGACGCTGATCACCCTGATCTCGGTCTTCGGCCTCGGGCAGATCGCGGGTGCGCTGGCTCCGACGTACGAGGTGCTGTTCGTCTCACGGGTGGTGAGCGCGTTCGCGTGCGCGGGCTTCTGGGCGGTCGGGGCGGCGGTGGCCATCGCGATGGTGCCGGTGAACGCGCGTGCGCGGGCGATGGCCGTGATGATCGGCGGGCTCTCGATCGCGAACGTCCTGGGCGTACCGCTCGGGGCGTTCCTCGGTGAGCACCTGGGCTGGCGGTCGGCGTTCTGGGCGGTGGGCGCGGCGTCCGCGGTGGCGCTGGTCGGCGTCGCGACGCGGATCCCGCACATCCCGCTGCCGGACCGGAAGCCGGAGCTGAAGCAGGAGCTGTCGATCTACCGGGACCGGCAGGTCTGGCTGTCGATCGTGATCACGGCGCTGGCGGCGGGCGGCGTGTTCTGCGCCTTCAGCTACCTCGCGCCGCTGCTGACGGATGTGGCGGGCCTGGAATCGGGCTGGGTGCCGTGGATCCTCGGCCTGTTCGGGATCGGCGCGGTGATCGGTACGACGATCGGCGGCCGGGTCGCGGACGCGCACCTGTTCGGGGTGCTGCTGGGCGGGGTGACGGCGTCGACGGTGTTCCTGGTGGCGCTGGCCCTGTTCGCCTCCAGCCAGATCATGGTGGTCGCGCTGGCCTTCCTCCTCGGCCTCTCGGCGTTCTTCACGGCCCCCGCGCTCAACGCCCGGATGTTCAACGTGGCGGGCGCGGCCCCGACGCTGGCCGGTGCGACGACGACGGCCGCGTTCAACCTGGGCAACACGAGCGGCCCGTGGCTGGGCGGCACGGTGATCGACGCGGACTTCGGCTACGAGGCCACGGCCTGGGCGGGCGCGGCGATGACGGTCCTGGCCCTGGCGGCGGTGGTCGTCTCGCTCCGGCTCCAGCGCGCCGGCTCCCGGTCGTCCCTGCTGGTGGCGAAGAACGTGACCCCCGCTACTCCGGAGCCGGCCGCCCCTTCGGCCTGCGCAGCCCCGCGGCAGTGAGGCGCCGCACCAGTTCCTTGGAGCCGATCTCCCGCGCCCCGGCCCGCACGGCATCCGCGTACCGGGCTTCGGGCAGGTCGTAGTGGTCCCGCTCGAAGGCGCGGGGCGGGCAGCCGATCACGGCGGCGAAGGCGTGCAGTTCCTCGAAGGACACATCGCTGACCAGGTGCGACCAGAGCCGCCCGTGCCCCGGCCAGTCCGGCGGGTCGATATAGACGGTCACCGCCGCGACACCCCGCTCAGCGCCCCCACGGGCGCCACCATCACGGTCGCCTTGGTGCACACCCAGTGCGGGTCGGGCCCCAGCTCCGGCTCGACATCCAGCGCGTGCGGCCCGTCCTCCACACACACGGGACACAGCGGCCACCGCCCGTACCGCTCCAGCAGCGCGTCCTGCACATCCTGAGCGATCAGCCCGACGACGAACTCCGCCCCCTCGGGCCACTGCTCCACCCACCAGCGCCGATGGGTCACCGCGTCCTCGACGAGCGAGACGATCTCGGCCTCGGCGACATCGCCCGCGGCGAGATCGGCCATCACCAGCGCGCGTGCGGTGTGCAGTGCCTGCTCCAGGGGGTTCAGCTCCATGCAGCCATTGTCCCCCGACACGGGTTACGTCCCGGCGCCCGACAGCAACGGAGGACGCCGCGCGCCCGGCGAGTCGAGTGCGACGAAGCCGTGCGGGCTCGTCGGCGGGGTGACACATTCCGCCACGCGCAGTCGCGACGGCATCGCCACCGAACAGAACCGGACCGGGTTCCTCTAAATCCCGCCGATCCACCAATCCGCGCGCCCGGACCGGCGGACGCAGCGACATCCCTCACCCCCGCCCACCCCGCCGACGCGACGTGCCCCACCGCCGCCGCCATGTGACCAAGGTCCCGCCGGAGGAAGGGACCAATGGGGGGTTGACGGAGCAGAGGGGTGAAAATATCTTTCAAGAGTGACTAGTGAAGTGAAGGAAATTTTCAGCGGCGACTCTCCGCCCGCCCCCGCGGCCCTCGCCGCCAAGGTCCGGACCCTCGCGCCCTCCATGACCCGCTCCATGCAGCACGTCGCCGAAGCCGTCGCGGGTGACCCGGCGGGATGCGCCGCCCTCACCGTCACCGGTCTCGCCGAGCTCACCGGCACCAGCGAGGCCACCGTGGTCCGCACCGCGCGGCTCCTCGGATACCCCGGCTACCGGGACCTGCGCCTCGCGCTCGCCGGGCTCGCCGCGCACCAGGAGTCGGGCCGGGCGCCGTCCGTCACCGCGGACATCGCGGTCGACGACCCGATCGCGGACGTGGTCGCCAAGCTCGCCTACGACGAGCAGCAGACCCTCGCCGACACCGCCGCCGGGCTGGACACCGTACAGCTGGGCGCCGCCGTCGCCGCCGCGTCGGGCGCCCGCCGCATCGACATCTACGGAGTCGGGGCGTCCTCCCTCGTCGGCCAGGACCTGGCGCAGAAACTGCTGCGTATCGGGCTGATCGCCCACGCCCACATGGACCCGCACCTCGCGGTGACCAACGCCGTGCAGCTCCGCTCCGGCGACGTGGCCATCGCGATCACGCACTCCGGATCGACCAGTGACGTCATCGAGCCGCTCCGGGTCGCCTTCGACCACGGGGCGACCACCGTCGCGATCACCGGACGGCCCGACGGCCCGGTCACGCAGTACGCGGACCACGTACTGACCACGTCCACGGCCCGCGAGAGCGAGCTGCGACCGGCCGCCATGTCGAGCCGCACCAGCCAGCTCCTCGTCGTGGACTGCCTGTTCATAGGGGTCGCCCAGCGGACGTACGAGACAGCCGCCCCCGCACTCGCCGCCTCCTACGAGGCCCTCGCCCACCGCCACAACCCCCGCACCCGCTGAACCGTACGAGACCGAGAAAGCAGAGCCGCTCTCCATGACCTCCACCACCGGCGCCAACACCAACGCCTCACCCGACGGCTACGGCGAGCTGCGCGCGGAACTGGCCACCCTCACCACCGAGGCCTTCCGCCCCGAGCTCGCCGAGATCGACCAGCTGCCCACGGCCGAACTCGCGCGGATCATGAACGGCGAGGACAACACCGTCCCCGCCGCCGTCGCCGAACGGCTGCCGGAGATCTCCGCCGCGATCGACGCCACCGCCGAGCGCATGGCACGCGGCGGCCGGCTCATCTACGCGGGCGCCGGAACCGCGGGCCGCCTCGGTGTCCTGGACGCCAGCGAGTGCCCGCCCACCTTCAACACCGATCCGTCCGAGGTCGTCGGTCTGATCGCGGGCGGCCCGTCCGCGATGGTCAAGGCCGTCGAGGGCGCCGAGGACAGCAAGGAGCTGGCCGCCGCCGACCTGGACGCGCTGCGGCTGACCCCGGACGACACGGTGGTCGGCATCTCCGCCTCCGGCCGCACCCCGTACGCGATCGGCGCCGTCGAGCACGCCCGCGCCCTGGGCGCCCTGACCATCGGCCTGTCCTGCAACGCCGGTTCGGCCCTCGGCGCCGCCGCCGAACACGGCCTGGAGGTCGTCGTCGGCCCCGAGCTGCTGACCGGCTCCACCCGCCTCAAGGCCGGTACGGCGCAGAAGCTCGTCCTCAACATGATCTCGACGATCACGATGATCCGGCTCGGCAAGACGTACGGGAATCTGATGGTCGACGTCCGCGCCTCCAACGAGAAGCTGCGGGCCCGTTCCCGCCGCATCGTCTCGCTGGCCACCGGCGCCTCCGACCCGGAGATCGAGGCCGCGCTCGCCGCCACCGGCGGCGAGGTGAAGAACGCGATCCTCACCATCCTCGGCCGGGTCGACGGGCCCACCGCCGCCACGCTCCTGACCGACTCGAACGGTCACCTCCGCGCCGCCCTCGCGGCCGTACGCACCACCTGACCCACCCGGCACCACTCCCGCACCCCCGCACAGCAAGGCACCACGCACCATGGCCACAGAAGACAAGAACCGCGCCACTGCCGCCGCGATCCTGCCGCTCGTCGGTGGCGCCGCGAACGTCAGCTCCATCGCCCACTGCATGACCCGGCTCCGCCTCGGTCTGCACGATCGTTCCCTCGTCGACGACGAGGCCCTGAAGGCGCTCCCCGCCGTCATGGGGGTGGTCGACGACGACACGTACCAGATCGTCCTCGGTCCGGGCACGGTCGCCCGTGTCACCCCGGAGTTCGAGCAACTGGTCGAGGAGGGCCGGGCCGCCGCCCCGGAGCCCGCCCCCGCGACCGGCCCCGTCTCCGCCGATGAACTCGCCGCGCAGGGCGCCGCGATCAAGGCGCAGCAGAAGGCGAAGAACGCCACACCGTTCAAGCTCTTCCTGCGGAAGATCGCGAACATCTTCGTCCCGCTGATCCCGGCCCTCATCGGCTGCGGCATCATCGCCGGCCTCAACGGTCTCCTGGTCAACCTGGAATGGCTGCCCTCCGTCACCCCCGCGCTCGCCGCGATTGCCTCCGGCTTCATGGCTCTGATCGCGGTGTTCGTCGGCTACAACACGGCGAAGGAGTTCGGCGGTACGCCGATCCTGGGCGGTGCGGTCGCGGCGATCATCGTCTTCCCGGGCGTCGCGAACATCGACGCGTTCGGTCAGACCCTCTCCCCCGGGCAGGGCGGTGTGCTCGGCGCGCTGGGCGCGGCGGTGCTCGCGGTGTACGTGGAGAAGTGGTGCCGCCGCTGGGTGCCGGAGGCCCTGGACGTCCTGGTCACCCCGACCCTGACGGTGCTGGTCTCCGGTCTGGTCACGATCTTCGGCCTGATGTACGTGGCCGGTGAGGTGTCCTCCGCCATCGGTACGTTCGCCGACTGGCTGCTGTCCAACGGCGGTGCGGGCGCGGGCTTCGTCCTCGGTGGTCTCTTCCTGCCGCTGGTGATGCTGGGCCTGCACCAGGCTCTGATCCCGATCCACACCACCCTGATCGAGCAGCAGGGCTACACGGTCCTGCTCCCGATCCTCGCGATGGCCGGTGCGGGCCAGGTCGGTGCGGCGATGGCCGTCTACTTCCGCCTCCCGCGCAACGAGTCGATCCGCCGCACCATCAAGTCCGCCCTCCCCGCCGGCCTGCTCGGCGTCGGCGAACCCCTGATCTACGGCGTCTCGCTGCCGCTGGGCCGCCCGTTCATCACGGCGTGCGTCGGCGGCGCGTTCGGCGGCGGCTTCGTCGGCCTGTTCAACCAGCTCGGCGACACGGTCGGTTCCACGGCCATCGGCCCGTCCGGCTGGGCCCTGTTCCCGCTGCTCGACGGCAACCACGGCCTGGGCTCGACGATCGCGATCTACGCGGGCGGCCTGCTCGTCGGGTACGTCGCCGGCTTCGTCGCCACGTACTTCTTCGGCTTCAGCAAGGACCTGCTGACGGAGTTCAACGTCTCCCAGGAGCCCGCCGCGTCCACGGTCACCGCCACGGGCGGACCCGCCACCTCCCCGGCCACGTCCCCCGGCCCCGGCCCCGGCCCCGAGACGGGCCCCGGCTCCCCGGCGAAGGAACCCGCCGGGGTCTGATCGACCCCCGTACGTCAACGGCACCGGGTCGCGCTCACCGCGCGGCCCGGTGCCGTTGGCGTTTCACACGGTCACGGCGTCGCCGCCGGCCCGGGACTCCGCTGACCGGCGGCGATACGGCGGAGCGACACGCTTTCGGTGGCGGAAGGCCGATGCCCTCGGCCTGCTCCACCGGTTCCGCCTGCGGAGCGGAACGCGGCCGGCGAACTCGACCGGTCCCCGGCGTGCGTGGACGGTTCCCGCCCCCGCGCGAACAGAGGGATCCGGCACCGGCCCACCGCCGGTCGGGCAGGCCACCGCCGGTCGGGCAGGCCAGGCCCGGCGGGCTGCTTCAGAGCGTTGGTACTCTCCGCGTCTACGGCGAGGCGGGGGAGACGATCGTGGGAGCAGAGCCGTCGGGTCCCCCGCGCCACTGGTTCGGAGGAACTGGCTTTGGGGTCCTCGCCGGCGGGCTGACCACGGTGGTGACCATTGCCGCGATGGGAAGGGCATGGGCTGCTTGTGACATCGGCAGCGGAGCAGCGGCCAACAGCATGACTTTGCTGTTCCTCGCGCCTCTGCTGTGGATCGCCGCTGCGGTTCCGTGGGCGATCCTGCTCAACACCCTCGGAAGACGTCATCGTGGGGCGGCGCTGGCCGCAGGGCTCATCTTCACCCTGTGGTTCACCTGGTTCCTCATCACATGGCTCGGAATGCCGGACTTCTATCCCGCCCCGCTGTGCCCGGCCAACGTCCCGCCCTGGTGGCCGGGCTTCATCCCGGCATGAGTCCGGCGAATCCCATGGATGGCTTCGCTGACGGGAGCGCCGACAAGTCCTCGTACGCGATCCACGGTCGGGCACCACGCCACGCCGTGTCGTTGCCGCACCAAGAAATCGACCCCCTTCCCATTCCCATGTCTAAATATGTTCGGCCAACTGGCCAAAAATCATCCCGCAGGCGCGCTTTTGTCAGCAACCGCCAAGGGATACCATGTGACAAATATGCCACCTCCACCAGCAAAATGAATAGCAAAACGAAATGGGGGGAAAGAATGGGAACGTACACATGGCTTCTGGTCGGAATGGGCGGCCTGGCCGGATGGTGCGTCTTCATCCTTGCGCGACGCAATCGAGGAAAAAGTACGGAGAACATCGAGGGGCTGCTCATCGAGCAGGACGCGACGAAGCGGGCGCAGCAGATACGCAATGACGTACGTGCTTTCAACATGAACCCCGGATCGGGCCGGGGATTCGGTTCTGACGAACGGCGACGCTGAGCATTCTCCTTATGGGCTGCCCGTAATCCTGGTGGTCGAGACGCGGCTAAGGGCTGTCCCGCAATTCCTGGTGGATCAGCGCGCGGCGTCGGATGCGGTGCATCGCAAGGCGGAGAGGCGCCCGCATACTGGATGCATTCGGGCGTTTCGACAACGTGGCGAGGTGCCGTAGCTGTCGTCGTGCGCCCGCCAGGAATTGCGGGACAGCCCTTAGGGACGAGGGTGGCCTTCGCGATGCCGGTGGCCCGGTGGGGCTCGCCGGAGCGACGGAAAGCATCCGCTCCTTCCGATCCCAAGAGCGTGGGGCCGAGCGCACCGTCCACTTCATTCAGGGGGCCACTACCGGGCTCATGCACGGTGAGCGTTTGGGGAACGTCTTCGAGGGCACCCGGTGTTTCGGAGGTTGATACACATGGTTCCCCTGCTACTCGTTCTTCTGCTCGCCCTGATTCTCTTCGGTGCCGGTTTCGCGCTCAAGGCACTGTGGTGGATCGCCATCATCGTGCTGGTGGTCTGGGCGATAGGTTTCATCGTCCGCCCGGCCGCGAGCGGCGGCAGGCGCGGCCGGTGGTACCGCTGGTAGGCGCGCCTCACCGGCAAAGACGCGGGTGAACCCGGATCGCATGGATCACGAGAAATCACGCATGCGACCCCCGGACCCGGGCACCCGATAAATCGAGAGCCGTTCAACATCATTCCCCTGGGGCTCTCACGCCGAAATGGACCGTCCGGAAAGGAGCCTTTTCATGAGCGACACCCTGTGGGGTTACCGGCCTTCGAGCGGACACACCGCCGGGGCCGATCTGACCGGATATTCGGTCGAGGCGACCGACGGAGGTATCGGCAAGGTCGACAAGCACTCCGACGATGCCGGATCCGCCTATCTCGTGGTCGACACCGGAGTGTGGATCTTCGGCAAGGACATCCTGCTCCCCGCGGGCACGGTCACGCACATAGACACGGAGGACCGGAAGGTCTTCGTGGACCTGACCAAGGAACAGATCAAGGACGCACCGGAGTTCGACCGGCACAAGCACACGGCCGATCCCGGCTATCACGCACAGGTCGGCGGTTACTACGACGCCTTCCGCATCATGTGATCCATCGGCCTGTTTCGTGTCACCCCGGACGGCGGGTCCGACCCTGAAGAAGGGCCGGGCCCGCCGTCCGGCATGTCCACAGAGAAACCCGACGCCCACCCCGTCCCGCCCGGCTCACCGGGCTCACGGCACAGGCGCGAACACCATGCGCACCACCGCGACCGGAATCAGCACGGCGGGCACCCCGAACCACCAGCGCCGCAAGCGCCGCATCCCCACGAACGCCACTGTCGCCGCCGCCCCGAGCAGCTCGGTCACCACGGCCAGCGTGCCCCACGTCCGTACCGTGTCGGTCACGGACCGGTCCCATGGGCCCTCCGACCCGGTCAGCAGCGCGCAGAGCACGAAGTAGCCGCCCACCACATGCAGCGCGAGCGGGATCACCGCGCATACGGCGCCCGCCGCCCACAACGCCACCCGGCCTCGGGCATTCCCGTTCCCGTTCCCGTTCCCACTCCCGCTGCCGTTCCCACTCCCGCTGCCGCTGCCGCTGGTCATGGGTCGCCCCGTCAACTCACCAGGTCCGTCCAGAACGGGACACTCGGCGATACGTCCGAGGCGTCGCCCTCCGCCGCGTCCCACCCCACGAACTCACGGGCCACGTAGTCCCACAGGTCACGCCCGTAGCAAATGATGTCGGCGCCGGACACCGACAGGACCGGGTGGCCGTACACCCCCCGGCCCGGCGGAAGGTACCGGTGGGAGTACACGGGAATCAGCTGCGGCACCGTGGCCAGCTCGCCACGGGCGACGGCCACGGCGCGCTCCGGTTCCGGCGGACGAGGTCCCCAGGCGTCCCCGTGCCACCAGCCGTGCTCCACCGAGAACAGCAGCCCCTCGACCGGCCACGACAACCGGTCGCGGATGTCCGCCGGATCACCGTCGCGCCAGTCCACCCAGGGTTGACGCGCGGACGCGCCCTCTTCCGGAGGGGACGCGGACCCGACGGGCAGCCCTGCGGCCAGGAAGGCCCGGTGGTCGTCGGCGAACTCGATTCCGTACTCCGCTTCGATGCGGCCGAACTCCCTTTCGCTCAGTCCCGGCCGCATCACAAAGCCGCCGATCTCCGCCAGGCGACGCGCTGCCCGCGCACCCGCCCGCTGTCCCGCACCGGTCATCACGGCGGCAGCCTATCGACCACCGGGCCGGCGCCCCCGCTCTCAACGCGGCAGCTGCCCCTCCCTGTTGATCTCCGTCACCCGGGCCCGCAGCACCACACCCGGAGGCGCCGGCCGGACCACCTCCGGCGGACAGTCCCACTCCGCGCCACCGCCCGGCGGCCTCAGTTGTACGTACGGTCCGACCCGGCCCATCACGCGGCCCACCCGCCCGTCGCGGGCGTCCACCGCGAACGACCCCGGTTCGGGCGTACACGGCTCGTTGTCCTCACTCGTCATACCCGCTCTCCTTCTCCGCCAGCACCCTGCACAGCCGCAAGGCCGTGTCGAGGTTGCAGCGGCCGAGATCGACCAGCGGAACCGGTTCGTTCCCGGCGCACGACACGGGGTCGATCCGCAGCGAGGGCAGCGTCACACCGACCCCGGCGAGACCCCCCTTCAGCCGCTCCACCGCGTCCTCCGCCATCCGTACCCTCTCCGCCGCCGCTTTGCGCCGCTCCATCGAATCCATGCTGCACACCTTCCACGCTGAGTGACGAAAATGCCTACCCAGCGTGTCCAACGCGCGGCGAGCCCGGAAGAGGCGCAGTTCCAGCAAACACACATATGTCACGGTGAGTTGCCAAACCGGGGCCGGGCGCACGGAGACGTCCCGGAGCCCAAGTGTCGAGATCCGGGCGCTCCCCACCGTGGATGGGAGGCCCGTTGCCCCACCCCATCCCCCCAGTCCGCGGAGTTGAGGAGAATGGTCCCCCGGTCGGAGAGGGCGCACCGATGGGGCCCGGACGCGCGCCGGCCGGATGCGCGCCGCCCGCTGACCGCGCCCGCCCAAGCCGTACGACCGAAGGACCGAGAACCCCGATGCCCGACGCCGCCCCCCCTGCCCGACGCCGCCCCCGTGCCCGACGCCGACGCCCCGGCATCCTCCGCGACCGACGACGACCGCTACGGGGAGATATCCGTCGAACTCGAAGGCGAGCACGGCGGGACACTGGTCGTCAGCGGCGAGAACATTCCTCGCATCACCCTCACCCGCGCACCCGGCGCCGAGGTCGATGACCACATCGTCATCGGCACCCGTGACCCCGCACACCTCACGCTCACGGTGGACGGCCACGACGCGACGGTCCTGCCCGCCAAGGGCAGGCTCAGCCGCCGTTCCTACCGGGTCGATGTCACCCACGCGGGCACGTCCTACCGGCTGGTTCCCGACTCCATCCCCAGCAGCCGGCTGACCCGCGACGGGAAGCACCTCGGCGACTTCTCGTCGGACGGCGACAGGCGGGTGATCGCCGAGTGGCGGGCGGGGGCCCCGATCGAACCGCTCGACGCGGCGATCGGATACGCGCTGTCGGCGGCCTTCGGAACAGGTGGCCAGCCCATGTGGATGATGGCGGTCGACGCGGTCAGCACGGCACTCCCGTAGGAGCCGTGGGGCTCTGCCGCCCTGGCCCGTGGCCCGGGGAGCGGCGAAGAGCAGGTTCTCCCTGAGGGTCCCGGCGAGAACCGGGGAGTCCTGTTCCACGTACGCGAGGGAGGCGCGCAGTTCGGCCGGGAAGGCCGGCTGGATGGACATCATCATCGAGACGTCGGGCAGCCGGACGACCAGCGGGCCACCGACACGCCCCGGTCGTGCGCGTGGCGCGCCGCTTCGGCGGCGCCCGACCCGCCGCACCCGGCGTGCGGCGGCAGCCGGGAACGCCCGAGGGCGGCACCCCCTTCGCAGGGGATGCCGCCCTCGGTATGTCGGACAGGTCCGATCCTCCGGTTTCCCGGGAAGGATCAGAAGTCCATGTCACCGCCCGGCATGCCGCCCGGAGCGGCCGCGGAGGCCTTCTCCGGCTTGTCGGCGATGACGGCCTCGGTGGTGAGGAAGAGCGCGGCGATGGACGCGGCGTTCTGCAGGGCGGAGCGCGTGACCTTCGCCGGGTCGAGAATGCCCTCGGCGATCATGTCGACGTACTCGCCGGTCGCGGCGTTGAGGCCGTGACCGATCGGCAGGTTGCGGACCTTCTCCACGACGACGCCACCCTCAAGACCACCGTTGACGGCGATCTGCTTGAGCGGGGCCTCCAGCGCGAGCTTCACGGCGTTGGCGCCCGTGGCCTCGTCACCGGTCAGGTCGAGCTTCTCGAAGACGGCCGAGGCCTGGAGCAGCGCCACGCCACCACCGGCGACGATGCCCTCCTCGACGGCGGCCTTGGCGTTGCGCACCGCGTCCTCGATGCGGTGCTTGCGCTCCTTGAGCTCGACCTCGGTCGCGGCACCGGCCTTGATGACGGCCACGCCGCCGGCCAGCTTCGCGAGGCGCTCCTGGAGCTTCTCGCGGTCGTAGTCCGAGTCGGAGTTCTCGATCTCGGCACGGATCTGGTTGACGCGACCCTGAACCTGGTCGCTGTCACCGGCACCGTCGACGATCGTGGTCTCGTCCTTGGTGATGACGACCTTGCGGGCGCGGCCGAGCAGGTCCAGGCCGGCGTTCTCCAGCTTGAGACCGACCTCCTCGGAGATCACGGTGCCACCGGTGAGGATGGCGATGTCCGCGAGCATGGCCTTGCGGCGGTCGCCGAAGCCCGGAGCCTTGACGGCGACGGACTTGAACGTGCCCTTGATCTTGTTGACGACCAGGGTCGACAGGGCCTCGCCCTCGACGTCCTCGGCGATGATCAGCAGGGGCTTGCCCGACTGCATGACCTTCTCCAGCAGCGGGATCAGGTCCTTGACGCTGGCGATCTTCGAGTTGACGATCAGGATGTACGGGTCGTCGAGCGACGCCTCCATACGCTCCATGTCGGTGGCGAAGTACGCCGAGATGTAGCCCTTGTCGAAGCGCATACCCTCGGTGAGCTCAAGCTCCAGCCCGAAGGTCTGGGACTCCTCGACGGTGATGACGCCTTCCTTGCCGACCTTGTCCATCGCCTCGGCGATCTTGGCGCCGATCTCGGTGTCGGCGGCGGAGATGGAGGCGGTCGAAGCGATCTGCTCCTTGGTCTCCACGTCCTTGGCCTGCTCCAGCAGAGCGGCGGAGACGGCCTCGACGGCCTTCTCGATGCCCCGCTTGAGCGCCATCGGGTTGGCACCGGCGGCAACGTTGCGCAGGCCCTCGCGGACGAGCGCCTGAGCGAGAACGGTGGCGGTGGTCGTACCGTCGCCGGCGACGTCGTCCGTCTTCTTGGCGACCTCCTTGACCAGCTCCGCACCGATCTTCTCGTACGGGTCCTCGAGCTCGATCTCCTTGGCGATGGAAACACCATCGTTGGTGATCGTGGGCGCGCCCCACTTCTTCTCGAGGACGACGTTACGGCCCTTGGGGCCGAGGGTGACCTTGACGGCGTCGGCGAGCTGGTTCATCCCGCGCTCGAGACCGCGCCGTGCCTCCTCGTCGAACGCGATGATCTTGGCCATGTGAAGTGGTCCTCCCGGACAGGGGTGGATTTCTCCGGACCGAGTGGCGCCCGCGACGGACGGCCTGCCTGCCCGGTGGTTCCTTGCCCCACCGCGCCTGCGGGCCTCACCGGCCCGGTCCAAGTTTCTGTCACTCTCACCTGGAGAGTGCTAACGCCAATGATTAGCACTCGACCCCTGCGAGTGCAAGCAGGTGCCACGGTTTGTGGACACCCCGCGGGCCCGGAACGGGGGGGCTCACGCGCCCCCGGAGCACCGGGCGGGACGCGGACGCGCTGAGGGCCCGTACCCCAGGGGGTACGGGCCCTCAGTGCGTGAGTGGTGTCGTTGGCCGACCGCGCCGAGCTCAGCCGACGGCGAGCTTGACCATGTCCGCCTGCGGCCCCTTCTGGCCCTGCGAGATCTCGAATTCAACTCGCTGACCCTCTTCGAGGGTGCGGTACCCGTCCATCTGGATCGCGCTGTAGTGGACGAAAACATCCGCACCACCGTCGACCGCGATGAAGCCGTACCCCTTCTCCGCGTTGAACCACTTGACGGTGCCCTGAGCCATGCCTAACTCCCCTATTACTGGCCCTTGCACAGGACCGCACTTCGCGGGCCCGGGTCAGAACTCACCCTCCGACAGGAGAGGTTGTGTGCGCCGTAGCGCGTCGACCGCGGCCGAATGTATCTGTCCAACTGCCCTCTGCAACAGGTCAATCGGACGAGAATTCTGGGCATGGCTGAACACGCGAATATGAGGAATACATGGGATTCCCGGGCAAGTCGGGCCCGACAAAGGGCACTTATGACGCAAGGTGCTCAACCATATTGGCTGCTTCTTATCGCGGCCGGGCGCATTCTCATATGCGGGCGACACGGGCAGCGGAGGGGGCTTCCCCAACTGTACCGTGCTCAACCATGCAGAATTGCCCCCTCCGCTTCTCTCGCGGAGGGGGCAACAGGGGTCACACGGCGAAGTCGTCAGCCTCCGGCGACGGCCGGGATGATCGAGATGCCGGCGCCGTCCGGGGTGGCGGCCTCCAGGCCGCCCTCGAAGCGCACGTCGTCGTCGTTGACGTACACGTTCACGAAGCGGCGCAGCTTGCCCTGGTCGTCCAGGACGCGGGCGGCGATACCCGGGTGGTTCGCCTCCAGGGACTCGATAACCTCGGAGAGGATCGTGCCCTCCGCCGCGACCTCGGCCTGGCCGTCCGTGTAGGTGCGGAGAATGGTGGGGATACGGACCTTGACGCTCATAGGGGTGCCTTCCTTCGGTCTCGGGGTGGTCAGAGGGCGGCGGCGAGGCCGGCTTCGCGGAACGCGTCCAGGCTCGGCCGGATGGTCGCGGTCGCCTGCGAGGTCGCGGCCACCGCGTCCAGCGTCTTGAGGCCGTCGCCGGTGTTCAGGACAACGGTGGTCAGCGTCGGGTCGAGCAGCCCGGCCTCGATCAGCTTCTTCGTCACACCGACCGTCACCCCGCCCGCCGTCTCGGCGAAGATGCCCTCGGTACGGGCCAGCAGCTTGATCGCGTCGACGACCTGCTCGTCGTTGACGTCCTCGACGGCACCACCGGTACGGCGGGCGATGTCCAGGACGTACGGGCCGTCGGCCGGGTTGCCGATCGCCAGGGACTTGGCGATCGTGTTCGGCTTCTGGGGCCGCACCACGTCGTGGCCGGCCTTGAAGGCGGTGGAGACCGGGGAGCATCCCTCGGCCTGGGCGCCGAAGATCTTGTACGGCCTGTCCTCGACCAGGCCGAGCTTGATCAGCTCCTGGAGGCCCTTGTCGATCTTGGTCAGCTGCGAGCCGGACGCGATCGGGATGACGATCTGGTCGGGCAGCCGCCAGCCGAGCTGCTCGCAGATCTCGTACGCCAGCGTCTTGGAACCCTCGCCGTAGTACGGCCGCAGGTTGACGTTGACGAAGCCCCAGCCCTCGCCGAGCGGGTCGCCGATGAGCTCCGAGCAGAAGCGGTTGACGTCGTCGTAGTTGCCCTCGATGCCGACCAGTTCACCGCCGTACACCGCGGCCATGACGACCTTGCCCTGCTCCAGGTCGTGCGGGATGAACACGCAGGAGCGGAAGCCGGCGCGGGCGGCGGCGGCGCCCACCGCGCCGGCGAGGTTGCCGGTGGAGGAGCAGGACAGGGTGGTGAAGCCGAAGGCACGGGCGGCCTCGACGGCGATGGCCACGACGCGGTCCTTGAAGGAGTGCGTCGGGTTGCCGGAGTCGTCCTTGACGTACAGGCCGCCGGTGACACCCAGCTCACGGGCGAGGTTGTCGGCCTTGACCAGCTTGGTGAAGCCGGGGTTGATGTTGGGCTTGTCCGCGACGTCGGCGGGGACCGGCAGCAGCGGCGCGTAGCGCCAGATGTTGTTCGGCCCGGCCTCGATGCGCTTCTTCAGCTCGTCGGGAGTGCCGGTCGGCAGGTCGTACGCCACTTCGAGCGGTCCGAAACAGGACGCACAGGCGAAGAGGGGGCCGAGGGCGAAACGCTCGCCGCACTCGCGGCAGGAAAGTGCTGCGGCGGGACCGAGATCCACGGACGAAACAGAAGAATCGGTGGATGTAGCAACAGCCTGAACAGCCATGATGGCGGAGGTCCCTTTCTCCTCATCTTCCTTGCGGCGCATTTCGCCGCAAGACGGAATTGGCACCTTCCCCACCAAGACCTCGACGGTCGGCGGGAGGGTTGCCGGGACTTCAACGGGCCGTTCCCTCAGTCCCTCTGGATGAGCGCTGTGGCACTGGAATCTTCGATCCAGGCGTTTATTGGCGGACGGACCCCGACATGCGACGGTCATCCGCGTTGTTCAAGACTGTAACCGAAGCACCGGACCGTTGAGATAGTCGTCCGAACCGCGAGATGGATCACACACAGGGAGTATCGACCGTGCTGGAAGAGGTGGAACGCTGGCTGACCAGGCGTTCCTGGTCGGCAGCCGACCGCCCGCTGGACCGTCTCATCACCGCTCGCGCCGGGGATCCGCGCCGGGCGAGCGTGAGTGTCGTCCTGCCCGCGTTGAACGAGGAGGCGACGGTCGGGGCGATCGTGTCGACGATCCGGCGCGAGCTGATGGAGAAGGTCCGGCTCGTCGATGAGCTGGTAGTGATCGATTCCGGCTCCACGGACGCCACCGCCGAGGCCGCCCGCCACGCCGGCGCCCGGGTGGTCCACCGGGACGAGATCCTCCCCCGGATACCGGCCCTGCCCGGCAAGGGCGAGGTCCTGTGGCGCTCACTCATGGTGACGAGCGGCGAGATCGTCTGCTTCGTCGACGCCGATCTCAAGGACTTCTCCGCGGACTTCGTCTCCGGCATCGTCGGCCCTCTGCTCACCGACCCGTCCGTGCAGTTCGTCAAGGCGATGTACGACCGCCCCCTGGGCGACACCGCAGGTCAAGGGGGACGGGTCACGGAACTGGTGGCGCGCCCGCTGCTCAATCTGCACTGGCCGCAGCTGGCCGGATTCGTCCAGCCGCTGGGCGGCGAGTACGCGGTGCGGCGCTCCCTGCTGGAGCGGCTGCCCTTCCCGGTCGGTTACGGGGTGGAGTTGGGGCTGCTCGTGGACGCGCTGCACACCGTGGGCCTGGACGCGCTGGCCCAGGTCGACGTCGGCGTCCGCAAGCACCGCCACCAGGACGGTCAGGCGCTGGGCCGGATGGCGGCGGCGATCTACCGCACCGCGCAACTGCGGCTCTCCCGGGGACATCTGGTGCGGCCCGCGCTCACCCAGTTCGAACGGGGCGAGAACGGCTTCGTCCCGCACACCCATGCGGTGGACACGGAGGAACGACCGCCGATGCGGGAGATCGCGGAGTACACCTCGCACCGCGCGGCTTGACGCGGGGTGACGCGGGGTGACGCGGGGTGACGCACCGGAGAGCGGGCAGGGTGAGCGGCGCGCGGGAGTGGGCACGGTGAGCGCCCGGAGTGGGCACAGTGGCGCCCCGCCCGGCGATTCGCGTTTGACGGCTTCCCGGAAGGGCTAGGTTCCGCTACATGGTCTCCGAGCACGCTGCCCAGGTTCTCGTCGCGTCCAACCGCGGCCCGGTGTCGTACTCGCTGAGCGAGGACGGCTCGCTCGCGTCGAAGCGGGGCGGGGGCGGTCTCGTCTCCGGTCTGAGCGCCGTCGACGACAAGCTGTGGGTGTGCGCGGCCCTGGGCGACGGCGACCGCGAGGCGGTCCGGCGCGGGGTCGCCGAGCCGGGCGTACGGATGCTCGACATCGACGCCGACGTGCACGCCGACGCGTACAACGGCATCGCGAACTCCGTGCTCTGGTTCGTCCACCACCTGCTCTACCAGACCCCCGTCGAGCCGGTCTTCGACGCGGAGTTCCGGCGCCAGTGGGCCTCGTACGAGGCGTACAACCGGGCCTTCGCCGAGGCGCTCGCCGAGGAGGCGGGGCGGGGCGCCGCCGTCCTGGTGCAGGACTACCACCTTGCGCTGGTCCCCGGCCTGCTCCGGGAACTCCGCCCCGACCTGCGCATCGGCCACTTCTCGCACACCCCGTGGGCCCCCGTCGACTACTTCCGCCTGCTGCCCGACGACATCGGCGAGCAGCTGCTGCGCGGCATCCTGGGCGCCGACCGCGCGGCGTTCCTGACCCGGCGCTGGGCGGACGCCTTCGTCGGCTGCTGTACGGAGATCCTGGGCGGCACGGGCCGCACCCGCATCGGGGTGCACGGACTCGGCGCGGACGCGGACTTCCTGCGGCGGCGGGCGCACGAGGCGGACGTGGACGAACGGATGGCCGCGCTGCGGGAGCAGGTGGGCGGCGACGGCGACCGCCGGACGATCGTCCGGGTGGACCGTACGGAACTCTCCAAGAACATCGTCCGCGGCCTGCACGCCTACCGCGCCCTGCTCGACGAACGCCCCGAGTGGCGCGAGCGGGTCGTCCACGTCGCCTTCGCCTACCCCTCCCGGCAGGACCTCGCGGTGTACCGGGAGTACACGGCGGCGGTGCAGACCCTGGCCGACGAGATCAACGCCGCCCACGGCACCCCCGGCTGGACCCCGGTCGTCCTCCACGTCAAGGACGACTTCGCACGCTCGCTGGCCGCCTACCGGCTGGCGGACGTGGCCCTGGTCAACCCGATCCGCGACGGCATGAACCTGGTCGCCAAGGAGGTCCCCGTCGTCTCCGACCACGGCTGCGCGCTGGTGCTGTCCCGGGAGGCGGGGGCGTACGAGGAGCTGGGCGCCGACGCGATCGTGGTGAACCCGTACGACGTGACCGCCACGGCCGACGCCCTGCACGAGGCACTGTCGATGGAGAGCGGCGAACGGGCCGGACGCACCGAGCGGCTGGCCGCCGCGGCGACCGCGCTGCCGCCGCAGCAGTGGTTCCTGGACCAGTTGGAGGCGCTGCGCGGCTGAGCCGGGTACGGCACCGCGCCCCCCCGGCTACAGGCGCTGCGCCAAGGCCGCCAGATAGCCGACGACGGCCTCCGGCCCCGGCAGCGACAGGTCCGCCCGCTCGGCCAGTTCGGGCACCTCGGCGCTGCCGCTGCACACCAGCAGACCGGGGATGCCGTCCGCGCCCTCGGTGCGCAGCCTCTCCACGGCCGCGTACGCCGCGAGGTCGCCGAGGTCATCGCCCGCGTAGAGCACGGACTCGGCGTCCAGCTCCCGTACGTACTCCGCCAGCGCGACCCCCTTGTCCATGCCGGGCGGGCGCAACTCCAGCACCAGGCGCCCCGGTTCGACGATCAGACCGTGCCGGGCCGCCAGCTCCCCGAGGGGCCCGCGCAACGACTCGAAGGCGGCCTGCGGGTCCGCGGCGCGGCGGGTGTGGACGGCGACCGCCTGCCCCTTCTCCTCCACCCATGTGCCGTGCCAGGAGTTGAACTCCTGGAGCACTCCGGGCAGTTCCGCGCGGACGGCGGCGACTCCGGGGTGCGGGGCGGGGGCGTGGACGGTGCCGGTGACGGCGTCCCAGCGCTCGGCGCCGTAGTGCCCGAGGACGACGAGGTGGTCGAGGCCCGGCACTCCGGCGAAGCCGCCGTGGCGGACCGCGACGGCGGCCGGACGTCCGGTGATCACGGCGACCGAGGCGACCTTGGGGGCGAGTGCGGCGAGCGCGGGGACGGCGCCGGGGTGGGCACGGGCCTGTTCGGGGTCCGGGACGATGTCGGCGAGCGTGCCGTCGAAGTCGAGAGCGACGACCGCGCGGTCGGGCCGGGCGAGGATCGCGGCGAGGCCTTCACGGCCGGCCGGGGTGCTCGGGGACGGCAGGAGGTCGGGGTGTCTGCCCATGCTTCGACCCTATAGCGC
This sequence comes from Streptomyces sp. NPDC001787, assembly GCF_040297465.1. NCBI lineage: Bacteria > Bacillati > Actinomycetota > Actinomycetes > Kitasatosporales > Streptomycetaceae > Streptomyces > Streptomyces sp. NPDC001787. Next base: position 151 of record NZ_JBEOZE010000052.1, on the reverse strand, counting down.
CCGGTGCTCCGAGGGGCCTCAAAAGCCCGTCCTGGAGGGCCGGGGCGCTTCCGGGAGCGGGAGCCCCGGGCGCGGGAGCCCCGGGCGCGGGAGCCCCGGGCGCGGGAGCCCCGGGCGCGGGAGCCCCGGGCGCGGGAGCCCCGGGCGCGGG
>NZ_JBEOZE010000051.1:0-44217 GCF_040297465.1 Streptomyces sp. NPDC001787 | reverse complement strand
TTCGTCGTTCAGTATCGGGCATTGTGGCTCCCAGGGATGGCACGGTCATGCGCGCACCCGGCAATCGGACCTGCCTCCAGGGCGGAGGCCCGCCGTCACCCGGACCGCGGTCGCCGCGGCGCACCGGGGCGCCGGGGTGCCGGGGGACGGGTCACGGCAGGTCGCGCCGTACGAGCGACCTGGCGATGGGCTCACCGGTCCGCTCCGCGAACGCCATCCGCTCACGTACCTCGTGCAGGGTGCGCGGCCGGTAACCCGGTCCGCCGCAGCAGCTCTTGTGGAAGCGGATGCCCGCGCCGAGCAGGACGGAGAGTGTGCGCCAGGCCGCAGTGTCCCGGCGCCGGGGCACGGCGAAGGCCGATCCCACATGGATCAGCGAGCGTGCGCAGCGCGGGCAGATCCGCTGCCTCTCGCTGTCGTAGGGCTGCTTGTACGAGGCCCGGCAGGGCAGGCAGACGTACGAGGTCTTCGTATGGGTCATGCGGACAGCTTAGGTATCGCCCCTCGGCCGCCGCGACGAGGTTTCGGGGCCGGTGCGGGCGTACGCCCGGGGCGGGGCCTCAGTGATCCGACGGGGCCGGGACGAGGCCGTCGGCGACCAGGCCGGCGAGGACCGCCTCGCTCAGCACATGCACCGCGGACTGCGGACGGACCATCACGGTGAACTCCTTGATCCGCCCGTCGTCGTCGAAGTGGAGCAGGTCGATGCCGTGGATCTCCTTGCCGTTCACGGTGGCGCGGAAGAGCAGGATCGCCGAAGGGGACTCGGTGTCATCGGTGCCCGTGCGCGCGGCACCGTCGAAGCGTCCGACGTAACGGAAGTCGACGAAGGTGCGCAGGAGCACTCCGAGGAGCCCCAGCACCATCGGCCTGCCTTCGAACGGTGTGAACTTCACCGGGCTGTAGAAGCGGACGTCCTCGGTGAACAGGTCTTCCAGGGCGGTGAGATCGCGGCTGTCGACGGCGGCACGGAAGCGGTCGGCGGTGGTCATGACTCCTCCTGGATACTCATGAACGTGATTAGTCATTTTCTTGACTATCATGGAGGTGGTGTTCGTGGACAGAGGTGAGAAGGAGGCGGTCCGATTGGCCTTGCGTCACGCCGTGCTGGCGGCGCTGCTCGACGCGGAGCTCAGCGGGTACCAGCTGGCCAAGGCGTTCGACACGGGAGTGGCGAACTTCTGGCACGCGCTGCCGCAGCAGCTGTACGCCGAGCTGACGAAACTGGAGAAGGAAGGGCTGATCACGGGCCGTGAGGTGGTCCAGGAGGCCCGGCCCAACAAGCGCCTGTTCCGTGTCACCGACACCGGACTGGCCGAACTGGAACAGTTCGCGGAATCGGCCACCAAACCCTCCTTCATCCGTGACGACCTGCTCGTCAAGGTCCAGGCCGCCGACCATCTGGACACCGGGACCCTGATCGAGCAGCTCACCGAACGGGCCACCTTCGCCGAGGCCAAGATCGGACGGTTCGGCGAGCTGCTGCGGAACATGCGCGGTGAGCGCAGCGAGGAGGAGTTCCTGCGCCACGGCGAGCGGATCGGGCCCTATCTGACCTGTCGGCGCGGCCTGGACTTCGAGCTGGGCAACCGGGACTGGTGCACACGCACCGCGGCGATCCTGCGGGAGAGGGAGGCGGCCCGTGCCGGGCGATGACCGGGTGCGGCGCTTCGTCGCCCTCGGGGACAGCCAGACGGAGGGGCTGGGCGACGGCGACGACACCACGGGGCCGCGGGGCTGGGCCGACCGGTTCGCCGAGCGGCTCGCGCCGCACAACCCCGGTGTCCAGTACGCCAATCTGGCCGTACGCGGCCGGCTCGCCGGGCAGGTCCGCGAGGAACAGCTCGCCCCCGCCCTGGCCCTGCGGCCGGACCTCGCCACCGTCGTCGCGGGCGTCAACGACCTGCTGCGGCCCCGCTTCGACGCCGACGAGGTCGCCGGTCATCTGGAGGCGATGTTCGCGGCGCTCACCGGCGGGGGAGCCCGTGTCGCGACCCTCACCTTCCCCGACATGGCGCGGATCACCCCGCTCGCCCGCCCGGTCGCCCCCCGTGTCGCCGCCCTGAACCACCGCATCCGGCGGGCGGCGCACCGGCACGGGGTCGTGGTGGCCGAGACCGCGCACCACCCCGTGGTCACCGACCCCCGTCTGTGGAGCCCCGACCGGCTCCACGCCGGACCGCTCGGACATGACCGGATCGCCGCCGCGGTCGCCGAGGCCCTGGGCGTGCCCGGCGCGGACGACTCCTGGACCCACCCCCTGCCCGGCCCGCCGCGGGCCACCCCCGCCGGATGGCGCACCGTGGCGGGCGACGTGCGATGGGCCGCCTCCTTCCTCGGCCCCTGGCTCGTCCGCCGCCTCCAGGGCCGCTCCTCCGGCGACGGCCGCACGGCCAAGCGCCCGGACCTCCTGCCCGTACACGGGTGAGATGAGGGAGGAGGCCCGAGGCGGTCGCTCCCGCATGCCGTGATCCCCCCACCGGGTGCCGCCCTCATGATGTGGCGAATACCGGTCGAAGACTCAGGCATGACGAACTCACGCACACGTCGCGCCGTCCTCACGGGCGCGGCCTTCCTCGGGGCCGGCGGACTGCTCGGTGCCGCCCCCGTACCCGGCGCCACGGGCCGGGTCGTCGCGGAGCGGAGGCAGGACGAACGGCTGGTCGAGCTGACCCTCGACTCCCCGGCTCTGGGCGGCCCCGCCACCGTGGCGCTGCTGACCCCGCGCGGCTGGGACCGGCGCCGCCCCGGTGACCGCTGGCCCACCCTCTATCTGCTCGCCGGCGGGGACGGCGACCACACGACCTGGACGAACCTGTTCCGGGTGCAGGAGCTGGCCGAACTGCGCGATGTCCTGGTCGTCATGCCGGGCATGCCGTTGTTCGGGTTCTGGACCGACTGGTGGAACCGGGGGAAGAAGGGCGTGCCCCGGGTGCGTACGTACTTCCTGCGCGAAGTCATGCCCCTGATGGAGGTGAGCTACGGGGCCGGGCCCATCAGGGCGGCGGCGGGGGAGTCCCAGGGAGGCTTCGGCGCACTGGGCTTCGCGGCCAGGACTCCCGGGCTGTTCGGCGCGGTCGCCGCCTTCGGGGCCCCCGTCCACCCGGTCCGGCACCCGGAGATGTGGCTCTCCGGAGCCAGGTTCCTGGGGGTGGACGGCTACGCGATCTTCGGCGACCCGTGGAAGGACTGGGAGGTCTGGCTCGACTGGGATCCCTACCACCGCGCCGAGGGACTGCGCCGTACGGCCGTCTATCTGGCCTCCGGCGACGGAACCCCCGGCCCCCTCGACGGGGAGGAGCCCGATCCGCATATTCCGGGCACGGAGAAATGGGGCGCGCTCGCCGATGACGACGTCGTCTCCCTCACCGAAGCCGTCTGCTGCGAGGAGACGCGGATGCTCAGCGGCCGGCTCACATCCCTGGGCGCCCCCGTGACCACGCACATCTACCCCGGCACCCACAGCGGGACCTACGGGTACCGCGAGCTGCGCCATGCGCTGCCGGTGCTGATGTCAGCCCTGCGCCGGTGAGCGGACAGGCGCCTGCCGCCCCGTCGAGTCCCTTGCCGGAGGAAGCGGCGAGGCCGCTCCCCGGCGGCCGGACCGATCACAGGTCCCTGACGAGCGGGTGGTGCGAGCAGCGGAAGCCGCCGGCGAACGGGGTGACCGCGTCGTAGGGCAGCGTGTGCACCGTGACGTCATGCGCGGTGAGCGCTTCCGCCAGGTGGGAGAGCCGTTCGTCGACGACGACTTCGCCCGGTGCCAGCACCAGGCTGTTGCCCGCCAGCAGGTTGACGGCTTCCCGGAGACCGATGTCGATCAGCTCCCAGTCCGCGACCGGTGCCGGGACACCGTCGGTGAACTGTTCGCGGCAGATGACCGCCAGGCCCTCCCGGACGGTGGTGAGGCCGTCGTCGAGATGGATGACGTCCGCGGTGAGAGGCACCTCATGGACGCGGTAGCCGTCGCCGAGCAGCTCTGCCAGCCAACGGGCGCCGGCCGCGTCGGACGCCGTGCCGCCCCGCCCCAGCCCCACGAGGATGTCGCGGCCCATGAGCAGGACGTCGCCGCCCTCCAGGAAGGGACCGGTGGCCGCCGCGACGTCCGGGACCGGTACGGGTGCCGGTGGCGGCATGACGGCCCACCTCGCTCCCCTCGTCACGGCCTCCTCGAACACCGGTCGCAGGCCGAAGCGTTCCTTGTAGCGAACCGGCAGCCGGAGCGCCGATTCGACGACCAGATCGCCGACCACGATCATCGGGTCACGCACGAAGGTCTGCATGTGGAACGTGCCGCTGTCGCCGTACGGCGCGAGTTCGCTCTCCGTCAGCTCGCGCGGACGATGGACCTTCACCCCTCGGCCGGTGAGGAAACGGGCGAGCCCCTCGACCTGTTCGACACACCGGCCGTAGCCGTCGGGATCCGCCACCGACCACGGCAGACCGGCCCACCGGGGCATGTCCGCCCTGGTCCGTTCGGGCAGGAACCCCAGGGACGCGGGCACCCCCGAGGCGAGCGCGGCAGGGAACGTGAAGTCGATGACACGTCCGACGACCGTCTCTCTGAGGACGCCCCAGTCGTGGGTGACGTTGATCCGTTCGGACACGGTCATGAGTCCCTCTCCTTTCCTGTGCGTACGCGGGACGTACGGCGGCGATGGCTTGCGGAACCTGCGGAACCCGCGGAACCCGCGGTTGTGCCGGACAGCCGCGGCGGACGGGCGGGCCCGTCCGTCAGGGCCGGCGGTGCCAGAAGGCGAGCCGGTGCCCGGCGGCGTAGTCGACGGGCCCGATGTCGTCCGGGGCCAGTGACTGGGTGTACGGAATGCCGGCCTCCGGCATGAACCGGGGCCACTTCGGCAGCCCGGGGCCGTTCGGCGTACCGGTGTGGGCGAAGCGTGCCCAGTAGTCCGTCATCGTGTCCGAGAGCCGGACCTGGGCAGGGGTGAAGCGGGACGTGGCCTCCTCGTCCTCGAAGAGGTACGGAGTGTCCCCGGCGTGGTAGGCGCCGAACGGGAATCCGCCCGGCAGCGGGAGGTACATCGGGGCGTCGCGGTCGGCGAACTCGTAGGCGTAGGTGGGTGTGTACCTGCCGAACGCGGAGTTCTGGGCCCAGGTGCCGCGGGCCCACATGCGGTCGGTGACCACCGTCGCCCAGGCCAGCGCGGGCGAGGGGAAGCCGTCGGCCGGATACCGGTCGCGCACGGTGCCCGCCCGCTCCCCGAAGGCCGTGTGGAGCGCCCGGTCGTAGTCGTCCTCGGTGAAGACACGTCCCACGGCGTCGTACAGCATGCCGACGAACAGCCGGTGCTCGTCCAGGGTTGCCCCGGACAGCACGGGAATCCGAGGGAAGCGGCCCTCGCGCAGTGGTTCTTCGGGAAGCTCCGGCAGCACGCGGTTGCCGAACGCGAAGGCTTGGAAGAGGTTCATGACGTGCGGCATCTCCAGCACCTTCTTCACCGGCAGCGCGCGCAGACATCGCAGCGCCCGCTGCGGGACCGGGTCGGAACAGCCCAGTGCCCGAGCTGTCATGACTCCGGTGTCCGCCATCTCCCGGCCGGTCCGCCAGGTGTACCAGGGGTAGGCGGGAATGTCCGGCCCCATCACCCCGGCGGGCATGTCCATCATTCCCTCACCGCTGGAGAGGATCGCCCGGTGGAACAGCCCGCGGGCGCCGGGCGAGACAAGATGTGCGGTGATCGCGGCCGCGCCGAAGGACGAGCCCGCCACCGTCACCCTGTGGGGGTCGCCCCCGAACACGGCCGCATTCCGCCGTACCCAGCGGAGCGCGGCCTGCTGGTCCTGGAGCGCGAACGTCCCCGATCCCTCCAGACCGGGGTGGGCGAAACCGCCGAAGACGCCGAGCCGGTAGTTGACCGTGACGACGACCACGCCTCGGGCCGCCAGCCGCCGGGCGTCGAAGAGGCTGCCCCCTCCCACCGTGCCGTCCCCGTGGATCCAGACCATCACCGGTGCACGGCGGCGGGAGGCGGACGGTGCGGGAGCCGTGACATTCAGGACCAGGCAGTCCTCCTCCAGGCTTGAGACATCGGCGTACTGGGACGGGACCTGCGGGCACAGCGGGCCGGGTTCGGTGGCGTCCCTGACTCCCTTCCAGGGGCGCACCGGGCGAGGTGGTGCCCATCTGTGCGCGCCCTTCGGTGCCCCGGCGTACGGGATACCGAGGAAGACGCGGTGGCCGGCGGTCCGGATGCCGCGTACCCGGCCGTCCTCGGTACGGACCACGGTGGTGTCGTCCCGGGCCGCCGCGGCCGGTGCGTCTCCGGGAGCCGCCGCCGCTGCCATCAGCACGGTCACTCCCGTGAGTGCGGCTGCCACGGCACCGCGCTTCCATGTCATGTCCGGACTTCTCCTTCGGGGGATCTGAAGGCATCCGAGCGCACCGCCAGGATGGTTCCTTGTGGAGTGATCGGCCGGTTTGTCCTCCCGCTCCACGATGGCGGCGGGATATCACCTGAATGTCGTCCCTGCGGCGACGGCGAGCAGCGCGGTGCGCTGTGTCAGGGTTGGCGGGTGAACGCTTCTCGATGTGAACTGCTGCGCTGGCAATTCGACTTGACCTGGTCGTTGTTCGACTATCACCTGGAGCGGCTGGAGCCCGAGGACTTTCTGTGGGAGCCTGCCGAGCTCTGCTGGACGGTACGCCGCGGCAGCGACGGAACATGGGTGCCCGACTGGGCCGAGAGCGAGCCCACGCCCGTTCCGGTCCCGACGTCGGGCTGGGTCAGCTGGCACATCGGGTGGTGGTGGAGCGTGACCATCGACCACCTTCAGGGGCGGGCGCCGAGGGAGCGGGAAGAGATCACCTGGCCCGGTGACGGAGAAGCCGCCGTCGCGTGGCTGCGTGAGCTGCGTGAGGACTGGCTGTCGGTGCTGGAACGGCTCACGGACGCCGAACTGGATGCCGCCGCCCCGTTCGCCTGGCACGACGACCCCGCCCACACCGTCGCGCACACGGTGGCCTGGGTGAACGCCGAGTTGATGAAGAACGTGGCCGAGATCGGCCAACTCCGGCTTCTGCGGGCGGTGTCCACCGGCTGACCCGCCGGTTCGGTGAGGCTTCCCCCGCGACCTGGATCCGCCTGCCGTGGGGTGCCGGGGTTCCCGGGCGGGCGGCGTGACGGCGTCGGCCCGGGAACCTCGGGGGGCTGGCGCCAAACAGGGGACTCGGACCTGGGCGCAGCCCGTCCACCTTCTCGCGCCGGACGGAACCCGCGCGGTGACGCGCGGGCGGACGGACCGGGCGTCACCTCATCGGCTGCCCGCCGTCCCCGCCGCACCGCCTCCACCCGTTCCGGCTGAGTGCGCCGATCCCGTGACGGGCGCCGGTCAGCAGGGGACCGGCGCCCGGGGGCTCATCATGTGTGGGGCATCGCTCCTACCCCCAGGTGAGCGGGTCGAGATGGAGATAGAACCGTTCACGGTCCCGGTCGAGCACGATGCCGTACCGGTCGGCGAACGCCTCGTCCGCAATCCGTGCCTGCCGGGCGTCGGTCCATGTCTCCCGGGAGTTGGCGAGGAGCAGCGCGATGTCGGCGTACGGGTCGGCCGCTCCCAGGCGGCCGAGATCGATGAAGCCCGCCACCTCCATGGTCTCCGGATCGAGGATGATGTTGGGCAGGCACAGGTCCCCGTGACAGACGACGGCCTCGGCGGCCTCCTGGGCCAGGCGCCGGTCGAGTTCGGGGACGAGGCGCGCGAGCAGTTCCCCAGGGGGTGTCCGCCGCTGGTCCTCCGGCAGGAACTCCGGATCGACCGCACCTCTCGCGACGACATCGCGGGCCTGCGCCATCATCCGCGCGAGATCACGGGTGAACGGGCACCGCCGTAGGGGCAACCCGTGCAGACGGCGCACGGCATCAGCGATCGAACCCCATGCCGCCCGGAGTTCCGGAGCCGGGACACGATCGGCGGGCACCCCCACGACGGCACTGGTGACCAGGCGGGCCCCGTCGGCGGTGACGCGCCAGTCGAGCACGCGTGGACCTGGAACGCCCTGTCGGCTCAGCCATGCGACACGGTCCCGTTCCTCCTCCAACGGGGTCGCACGGTCCGCCGGGACACACTTGGCGAACCGCGAACCATCCGCCGAACGAAACACAGCGGCGTCCGACTCACCGGCCGCGACGGGCTCCCAGCCGCCGTCCCGCAGCAGTTCTCCGAACGACGGACCGGTCACGTCGGCCATCCCCACGAACCACGCCCGCTGCCGCCGGCGGCAGCGGGAAACCGCGAGTGTCCGGCTTCGGAGGCAGAGGTCCTCATGGACATCAGGAGTCCATCACGGCGGCGACAGCCTCGATCTCGACGAGCTGATCGTCGTACCCGAGCACCGTGACACCCATCAGGGTGCTGGGAACGTCATGGTCACCGAACGCGTCCCGGACCACCTCCCACGCGGTCACCAGGTCATCCCGGCGGGTGGACGCGACGAGGACCCTTGTGCTGATGACGTCCTGCAAAGACGCGTCGGCGTCGGCGAGGGCGGCCCGCATGTTCTCGACGGCCTTCGCCGCCTGGCCCGCGTAGTCCCCGACCGCCGCCGTGGAGCCGTCCTCGTCGAGCGGGCACGCCCCGGCGAGGAAGATCAGCCGGGACTCCGCGGGCGCGGTGGCGGCGTAGGCGTACTCGGCGACATCGGACAGGGTGGAGGAGCGGATCAACGTAACGGCACGAGCCATGGTCGTACACGTCCTTTCGCTTCAGGCACGGGACGCAGGCCATCCTCGCAAGGTCCCTCGGACAGTGCCCCACCTTTTCCGCCCGTGGCGCAGGGCGGCCCGCCCCGGCCGTACGGGCGAGTCCCGTACGGCCGGAGCCACCGCCCGCCGCGTCCGCCCGCCCGCGTCGCGCGAGGGGCCCGCCTCCACCGGAGTCAGCGGCCGGTCAGCAGCGCCTCCAGAGCCTCCGCCGTCGCGGGGTGGCGCCCGGTGAGCACCGCGCCCGGCGCGGCGGAACCGGATGTCTCCCACACTCCGTCGCAGCCCAGCAGGGCGGCCACCGCGTCGCAGGCCGTCGGGTGAGCGGCGAGCAGCACGCCCGTGCCGGTGCTGGGCGCGGGGCGCACAGCCTCGTCGGCAGGCTGGTCCAGCCAGGGCGGCACCCACTCGTCCAGCGCCGACAGCCGGCCCGGGAAGATGCGCCCCGCCTCGCGGATCAGCAGGGGGGCCAGCTCCGCGCCGTCGGCGCGCAAGGTACTGATCAGGGTCGGCAGCCACGGCAGCAGTACCGGATCCGGCAGCCGTGCGAACGCGCTCGACACCCGCTCCACGACGAAGTCGGACAGTTGCGGCACCGGTTCCAGCGCATGGAGGAAGCCGCTGAGATAGCGCGGATAGGCGGACACCACCAGGGGATTGCCCAGCATGTCCTCGCAGCGCGTCCCAAGGCTCGCCCGGGACAGCTGACCCAGATGGGTCTGAGCCGCCCACAGCAGCGCCACCTTGGACGGCTCCTGCGGATGCGCCTGTGCGACCGCCAGCTCCAGCTGGGTCCGGTCGCAGCCGAGCGACAGCGCCAGGTTCTCCATGCTGAACAGGAAGCCCAGCATCGCGGCGACCTGACGGACGGTCGCGTCCTCGTCGGTGAACGCCGTCGGCAGCAGGGTGCAGTAGTGCGCGTAACCGGCCTTGACGAAGGACTCGACCCACGGCGGCAGCACCGGTTCGGCGGTCCGGTAGTACGCCAGGAGCCGGCGTATCCGGCGCAGCACCTCCGGCGCGCCGTCCACGCCGCGCTCGGTCGTCAGGATCTCCAGGGCGCGCGTGCCCAGCTCGTCGGCCAGGCGACGGCTGCGCAGATACAGGGTCGCCTCCTCGACGGCCTGGAGGGCGGTCGCTGCGGTGGCGTGCGGGCCGTACACGGTGCGCCGCAGACGCTGCTCCAGGACCTGCTCGATGCTGACGCCCTCGTAGCCGAGCTCGATGAGGGCCCGCTGATGGGTGCCCAGCGCCAGGTCCCAGGACTCCTGGATCGGCCGCTCCCCGAGCTTGCGCTCACCCATGATCGGCCGCGCGGCGTTCTGCGGCAGCAGCCGGCGCAGCATCCACAGAACGTCGGAGCACCGCTCCAGTTCGGGCCGGGACGCCATGTCGAGCAACGCCCGCTTCACACCGCGCTGCTGGAGCTTCAGATCCAGCGGCGCGAGCCGGTCGTGGACGTCGCGGGCCAGGGGCGGCAGCGCGTCGTATCCGACCTGGCCGACGCGGTCGCCGCCCATCATGATCTCCACGAGCCGGCGCACATCGCGCCGGCCCGGAACGGCGTCCTTCTCGATACAGGTGATCGCCGCGTCCTGGAAGTCGTACGGCGTGGGCCTGGCCCGGTCGCGCATCCCGGCCAGCAGGATCGATGTCTCGAACACGGCGATGGCGTCGGCGGTGGAGGCGAGGTAGCCGTTGCGGCGCGCGGCGCGCACGATCTCCACCGACCAGCCGAGGAGTTCACTCTCGTCCAGGTGGTCCAGGACGGGCGGACGCCGCAGAAAGCCGGTGAGCCTGTCCGAGGGCGATTCCGCGGCCGGGGGGACGGGTGGCGCCGCGGGCCTGTCCGGCTTCGACGCCTTCTTCGTACCCGCCTGCCCCGCGAGCCGGAACGGCCGTACCTTCGCGCGCTTGACGTTCTTCGCCCACTGGGCCGCGGCGATGGACACCGAACCTGAGGCGAGGCCGAACTGCGCCTCGATGGCAGCGTGGCTGGAGGGGATCAGGCCGTGCTGCCAGGTGCTCGCGCCGGGCGGGCTGATCTCGAACGTGTCGGCGCCGTGGACGCCGAACTCCGCGACCCGGCTTGCCGCGTGGAAGGCGCCGCAGACGTAGAGGCAGTCGGCGGGGTCGGCACCGGACGCGGCGAGGTGTTCGCGCATCCGGGTCCACATGTATCGCTCACGGTCCTCGTCCGTGCCGACCCGTTCGGGATCACCGGGCGCCAGCCGCCGGAACAGGCTGCCGATCAGGAGCATGACCTGCCGGTAGGTGTCGTGGTCGCTGTCGCCCAGGGGGAGTTCGACGTACTGGTGCCACCACTCCGACCAGTGCCGCACCCGCCCGTGGTGCAGCAGGTGTTCCTCCAGTTCGGCGAAGCGCGGCCGCAGATCGCCGATCTCCACACCGACCGCGTCGCCGTGCAGCGCGGCTTCCTCCTCGGCGGGCGGCGCGTCGGGACCGGCGGCCGGCCCGGCGGGAGCGGTCCCGTGCGTCTGCCACTGGAACACATGGTCCGAGGAGCGGTCGACGAGGACCAGTTCGACGCCCGGAGTGTCCAGCGCGTACGCGATCGCCTGGTACTCCGCCGACGCCTCGGTGATCGGAGCGACGACGGACAATGGAGCCCATTCCGCCGGGAAGCCCGCGACCTCGCTGGCGAACGCCTGCACCGCCACCGGGAGCCGGCAGTTGCGCAGCTCGGGCAGGAGCGGCGCCATGTCCTCGCACAGCTCCAGATAGACGACTTTCGGCTGCTTCTCCCGCAGCCGCCGCGCCATCGCGATCGCCGAGGCGGGTGAGTGATGGCAGACGGGGAAGATCTCCAGCGGTTCGCGCACCGCGCGGTCGACGTCGTCGACCATGCCGAGCAGGATGCCCTCCAGCGCGTCGGGCCCGTCGGCGAAGACGGAGGCGGCTTCCTCCAACTGCGTACGCAGCGCGTGGAAGGCCGGCTCCTCGGGCGCGGCGCTCATGACAGGGTGGCGATCGCGTCGCGGCCGCCCTCCAGGAACTCCGGCCAGGACCCGCCCTCCTCCTTGCTGCGCGGCTCGACGACGCCGTGCAGATACTTGTTGAGGATCGCCAGGTCCTCCGGCTCGCGCCGCGCCAGGGAGCCCACGAGTGACGAGGCGAGGGCACGGGCGGTCAGCGTGTGCTCGCCGAAGAAGTTGCTGTGCAGGATCGCGTCCTCCAGCACACCGATCTGCTCGGCGCTCGACAGCGCGGACTCCAGCTTCTCGTCGTCGCTGCCCGCCGCGGCGGCGGAGGCGCGCAGGTCGGCGAAGCTCTGCAGCAGCACATCCAGCAGCGTCGGCGGCACATCCAGCTCGATCCGGTGGCGGCGCAGCAGCTCCTCGGTGCGGAAACGGACGATCTCCGCCTCGGCCTTCCTGTTCGTCACGACCGGGATGCGGACGAAGTTGAAGCGGCGTTTCAGCGCGGATGACAGGTCGTTGACGCCCCGGTCGCGGCTGTTGGCCGTGGCGATCACGGAGAAACCGGGCTTGGCGAAGACGATGTTGTCGCTGTCCAGCTCCGGGACGGAGACGTACTTCTCCGACAGGATCGAGATCAGCGCGTCCTGGACGTCACTCGTGGAGCGGGTGAGCTCCTCGAAGCGGCCGATCGCTCCGGTCTCCATCGCGGTCATGATCGGCGAGGGGATCATCGACTCCCGTGACTGGCCCTTGGCGATCACCATGGACACGTTCCAGGAGTACTTGATGTGATCCTCGGTGGTGCCGGCCGTGCCCTGCACCACCAGGGTGGAGTTGCGGCTTATCGCGGCGGACAGCAGCTCGGCCAGCCAGCTCTTGCCCGTTCCCGGATCACCGATCAGCAGCAGGCCGCGGTCGGACGCCAGAGTGACGATGGAGCGCTCGACGAAACTGCGGTCGCCGAACCACTTCTGCGGGATCTCCCGGCCGAGGCCGTCGGAGCGCTCCGACCCCAGGATGAACAGGCGGACCATCTTCGGGGAGAGGCGCCAGGAGAACGGCTTGGGGCCGTCGTCGACCGACTCCAGCCAGTCCAGCTCCTCCGCGTACTTGATCTCGGCGGGGGCGCGCAACAGGTCGGACATATCGGGGCCTTTCTTAAGTCTTAAGCGAGGAAAGTCTTGAGCTCATGAACAAGCTTGCGTATGTGGCCGGAGAGCACCGGCGTGCCGAGATCCTTGAAGCGCTCCCGGAACCACGGGTTGACGCTGCCGCGGCCGGCGCTGTTCACCGATCCGACGGGGATGAACCTGGCCCCCGAGCGGTGGATGGCGGCCATGTTCTCGAACAGTTGCTCAACGCGTGTTTCGTAGAAGTCCGAGATCCACACCACGACGGTGTTACGGGGCTCGGCGATCTTGGGCTGGGTGAGCGCCATGGCGACCATGCCGTCGTTGCCTCCACCGAGCTGGGTGCGCAGCAGGGTCTCGAAGGGGTCGTGCACCCACGGTGTGAGGTCGAGCGCCTGGGTGTCGTACGCGATGAGGTGGACGTCGACCTTGGGCAGCCCGGTGAAGATCGAGGCCAGGATCGTGCAGTTGACCATCGAGTCGACCATGGAGCCCGACTGGTCGACGACGACGATCAGCCGCTGGGGCGTCGTCCTGCGGGCGGTGTGGCGGTAGTGGAGGCGGTCGACGTACAGCCGCTCCTCCTCGGGGCTCCAATTGGTGAGGTTCTTCCAGATCGTGCGGTCGATGTCCAGGTTGCGGAAGACCCGCTTGGGCGGCACCGAACGGTCCAGCGCGCCGACCGTCGATTTCTCCACCTGCGTACGCAGCACCTCGGCGACCTCATCGACGAAACGCCGGATCAGGGCCTTGGCGTTGGCCAGGGCCACGCCGGACAGATTGTCCTTGTCGCGCAGCAACTGCTCGATCAGCGACATGCTCGGCGTCAGCTGCGCGGCGAGCCGCGGATCGGCGAGCACCTCACGAAGGCGCATCCGCTTGACGAGGTCGGCCTCGATGGCACCGAGCTCCGGGCCGAGGGCCGGAATCAAGCGGCTCAGATCGGGTGCCGCACCGCGGCTCCCGGACCCGTGCGCTCCGACGCCGCGGCCCACCGCGCCCCCCGCCGGCCGGCCGCCGCGCAGCCCGCCCGGCTCACAGCCCAGCGCACGCTCCAGCCAGCCCGCGTCGGACTGCCAGCGCGACAACTGCCCGGCGGTGACCGCGCCGGAGCCGGGGGCGAAGACATTGAGCAGCACCTTCGATACCAGCGCCGCGCGCCGTACCTCGGCGGCACGGTCACGTCCCTCGTCCCCCGGGCCGCCGTCCGCAGCGCCCTCGGGTGCGGGCACCATCAGCCCGTCGAACTCGGCGGCCAGCTCGGGGTGGCGCTGCACGATCGCGCTCACGGACGCCTGCGGGTCGAGCAGCGCGGAGGGCAGGCCCATGTCCTCGACGACCGCGAGGCTCGACGACTCCAGCGTCGCCTGCTCCTCGGGGTCGAAGAGCCTGGCGAGGAGCCGCCAGTAGAGAACCTGTCGCCGGTTGTCGTGGGCACTCACCCCGGGATCCTGTTCCGTCATTTCCGCAACAGCCTTCCGGCGCGCTCGCGCAGCACCGCGGCGGCATCGGTCGCGGCCTTCTCGGCCCTGACTCCCGCCTTGTCGGCCGTGCCCCCGGCCCAGGCCCCGGCGTGAACCGCGACAGCCTTCTTCCGTACGAGCGTCTCGACGGCGAGCGGCTGCACGCTGTACGTTCCGTCGTCCCAGCGCAGCAGTCCGACGCACGCCTTCGACGCCGCCACGGCCTCGGGGGTGAGCGGTCCGGCCGCGGGCACACGGTCGGTGTCGACGGCCAGGCCGTGGCCGGCGACGGCGAAGGTGAGCTCTTCCCCGTCGGTCCGCGCCTCGTACCCCTCCAGGAAGACGGGCACGGCGATGCGTGCCGGGTGCCGGTCCAGAGGGGCGGTCGGCGAAGCGGTCGCGGTGGACAGCGCCACCCGGGCCGTGGTCAGCGCGTCGGCGGGCTCGCCCCGGCGCGCGTGCGCGTCGCTCCACAGGAGGTCTCCCTCGGCGGTGAGCGGCATGCCGGTCAGGTCCATCGAGCGGCCATCGCCCAAGGCCGCCAGGAGCGACATGTGCGGGCGGAGCAACTGCCAGAGCCCGGCTCCGAGGACGGTGTCGGGCTTCGGCACCGATACGGAGGCACGCACCAGCCGGGGTGCCGTGCCGTCCGCGGGCTCGAACACCGCGTGCACCTGGGCCTGTACGGCGGTGGGGTGTTCGTGCACGTCCACCCCGAGGGGCAGCAGGCGGCCGGTGGCCCGACCGGTCACCGGTACCTCACCGGCACCCGGCACGGTCAGCAGCATCGCGCGTGACCACAGGTCCGCCCAGCGGCGTGCCGGAATCCGGTCCAGCGCCGCGCCGGGGCAGGAGGCGGCGAGTTCGGCGGCGAAGCCGTCGAGGAGCGCGGCCGGGCGGCGCAGTGCCGGGTCCGGAAGCATCGCGGAGACGACCGGCGCCGCCCCGGACACCAGGTCGTGGTCGATGCCCCGCCACCCGGCGCGCGCCAGATCGGACAGCCAGGACCGGGCCGCGGCGAGCAGGTTCGACTCCTGGCGCGCGCCGGGCGCCGGCACCGTTCCGTCGCCGCGTGAGCGGCCGGCGGCCTCCTCGACGCGTTCCATCAGCGCGTCGTGGACGGAACCGAGCAGTGCGGTGCGGGCGGCGGCGAGGGCGACGAAGTGGTCCTCGCCCGCCGCTCCGGCCGCGGCCTTCTCCGCCGCTTCGGTGACCCTGGCGGCCAGCGGTGTCCCGGCGACCGCCCGAGCGATGTCCGCCAGTCCCGCGGCCTCGGCCGGCCGGGGGCGGAGGAGGCCCGAGACCAGGGCCCGGTCGAAGGAGTCGACGGCGGTCAGTGCCTCGTCCAGCCCGGCGATGGGCTCGGCGAGCAGGTCGGCGCGCATCAGGCCGCCGCCCTGGTGGGCGGGAACCACTGCATCTCCGGCAACGGCACGGTGGCCGGGGCGAGTTCCAGATAGGCGAGGTGGCGCAGGAAGCGGCTGAAGACGGGTGCGGCGGCTCCGGCGTCTCCCTGCGGGGGACGTGCGCCGGTCATGCCGGAGGTGATGGACTGCGCGCTCGGCTCGCCGTCCGCGTCCTCGACCCGGAGGTAGCGGGCGACGCGCTCGGCGCCGTACTGGAGCACCGCCTCGCTGATCAGGGCCCGGAGGTGATTGCAGAACGAGCCCCGGGCGCCGCCGCAGGGCCGGTTGTTGTTGGTGCTGCACGTGAACGCGTAGGTGCCGGCCGCGACCGACGAGACATAGACCCGCGCGATGTCCGAACCGCTGGACACCACCCCCTGCAGGCGTCCGTCGGCCAGCTCGACGAACGGCACCTTGGCGAGTTTGCGTGGCCGCGCGGGTGGGATCACCCGTGCGGTACTCGACCTCTCCCAGTCGGACAACTCACCATCTCCTGTACGCCAGAGGGAAGTCCACGTCACGGCGGTGGCGGGACACGACTGAACATACTTGCGACCACTGACAACGCCGATCGGATGGCCGCCCGCGGCACGGGGCCCGGAGCGATGTGCGTACGGGAGAAGGGGAGGGGCGCGGCAGAGGCTTTGCCGCCACGGCGGTCGCAGCACCTGTGGTGCGGGACGGCGACGATCCTTTCGGTCAGCCGTCAGCCGTCAGCCGTCAGCCGTCAGCCGTCAGCCGTGAGTCGTGAGTCGTGAGCCGTCAGCCGTGAGTCGTGAGCGTCAGCCGTCACCCGTGGCCCCGTCCGTCCGTTCCCGCAGGAAGTCGGCATGACCGTTGTGGCGGGCGTACTCCTGGATCAGCAGTACGTAGACCCAGCGCAGGCTGAGCGGCCGGCCGCCGGAGGACAGGAAGGTCTCGTCGAGGCCATGCCCGGCCGCCGCGGCGTCGCAGGCCTCGATCTCGTCCCGGAATCGTCCGAAGTCCCGCTCCGCGTCGGCTGCGCGAACTCCGACGAGCCCCTCGTCGCCGTCCGCGGGGCCGGTGAAAACGGCACCGACCGCCTCACCGGCGAAGCCCCGCCGGAACCACCATCGCTCCACCTCCGCCATGTGCCGCACCAGCCCGAGAAGGGTGAGGCCGGACGGCTCGACCGTCGCACCCGCCAACTGGGCCGGTGAGAGCCCCGCGCACTTGGTGAGCAGGGTCTCCCGGTGCCAGTTCAGCCAGCCCTCCAGCATCTGACGCTCGGGAACGGTGCCCAGGGCGTCCAGCCGTGCGGTGCGCTCGATCAGTGGTGCTTCCCATGTCATGCACCCAGCCTCGTCGCCGCCCGGGGTGAATGCCAACAGACATACTGCCCACGTCCGTCCGGAGCCGGGCAGGCCGCCAGGCCGCTCCCGCTCCCGTCGGCGGCCCGATCCCCACGGTACGGAACGGGACCGGACCGGAGCGGACCGGAACGGCCGCGACGGGGAGCGGTGAACCGGTAGGTGATGGCACGGTGCCGGTGACGTGGCCGTGCGACGCGTGCGACATGCGCGGCCGGTGGTCCGTCCGGCCGTGGGCGACGCTCACGGCTCGCGCAGAGGGCCGGTCGCTTCAGCCGCGGGGCAGGCCGCGCCGTGTGTGCGGTGCCTCGGGAATCCCGGGCCTCACGAAACACCGGCGTAGAGGTAGACGCCCGGCTGCGCGGGGTCGGCGACCATCAGGACCTGCTCGCCGGCGCGGGGTATCCGCAGCTTCGACACGATGGTCTGGAGCTCGATCCGGCCGGCCACCCCGGACGGCTGGGGGACCAGATCGACGACGAGTTCGACGACCGGGTCGAAGTTGACCAGCTTGCCCGTGTCGGTGATCGATACGACGACGGCGGGCACGGGGGGAACCCCCATGGCGATCAGCTGCTGGGCGGTGAGGCCGGTGTTGTAGGCGCCGACCGACTCCTGGAGCCGGGCGAAGTCCTCGCCGCCCACGATCGCGCGCGTGGCCCGGCCGTAGAAGCCCTTGCCGCTCGCGACCTTGTCGGCGATCTCGTGGGCCCGCTCTTCGCGGCTCTTGCGGTGTCCGAAGAGTCCCATGGTGTTCTTCCCCTCTGCTGATGTCATGCGTCGGCGTGCCGGGAACCGGTGGTGAGGATCCCGGGTGGCACCTGCCGGCCGGGTTCGCCGGGGGCCCTGCCGCGAGGACGGTGCGGATGGCCGTGGCGGCCGTCCGGTCTTTCACGCCGTCGGACCTCCCGACGCTCCGCAGGCTAGGCGGCCTGGGCGGCCTACCGATCCCAGGTTCGCCCGCCCGCTTCGGTCCGTCGTACTCTCGTGCCATGCCGTCCTCGACCCAGCCGACCGGCGAACGCGTTCCGCGTGCCATGGTCATCGACAGAGCCTGGCGCGGCCTCGGGCCGGGACTGGAGCCGCTGAGCGGCCCCGGGGGCGCACCGCTGACCCGGACGGTCAAACTGATCGTGCTCCCTCTGCTGGTCAGGCCCTCGCTGCGGCCGGAACTCGCGACGGACTACCTCGGTCCCACGGAGGCCGCGCGCCTTGAGGAGCTGATCCACGACGACCGCACGCGACTCGCGGCGACGGCGCGGTGGTTCACCCTGCTCAAGAAGACCCGCCGGGCCCTGGGCATCGTGGCGGGCAACCCCCAGGACCTGTACTTCCAGCTCTGCTTCGAGCTGGCCGCCGAGCACGGAACGCCTTCGGCAGGCGCGGAAGCGCTGGCCAGGGCCGCCCTCGAAGGGGTCGCCGACGCGGCCGGCGGCCGTACGGTGCAGGCGCTGAAGGACCATCTGGCCGACCCCGTCCGGCGTGCGGCGCTCGAACGGGACCTGGCCGCCGCCTGGGAGAGCCGTCGGCCGGCCCCGGCCGGTGACGCGGTCGCCGCGGCCGCTCTGGCCACCGATGTGCTCGAAACCTGTGGTGCGACAGGTATCAGTGGTGCCGCGGGTACCCATGGCGCGACGGACCCGGCGCCTCGCTCGCCGGCCTTCACGGCCCTGGTCGACGGCGGGTACGGGAGTCTGCTCGGCCGTGCGCTGTGGGCACACCCGTACGGAGTCTGGGGGCGCGAGGACCTGCCGGCCCATCTGAAGCTGACCGGACACCAGGTGCCCCCGCGTCCGGAGGTCGGCCGGGGGGCCTCGACCGCCACACTTCCGGCGCCGCTGGACCGCACGCTCTTCGAGCGGGTCTTCGCCGTGCTCCAGGCATCGGCGCGGCGCGAGGAACTGCCGACGGTGCCGGAGCTGGTCCGGCGCGAGGCCGGCCGCAGCTGCGCACCGCTGGGCCTGAACGACGAGAGCCTGCGGGTCGCCGTGGTCCTCGGCGGCCGGCTCGCGGTGGGTCTCGATCCGCTGGGCAGCGGGGGAACCGGCGGACCGGGGCGGTCCGGGGACCCGGGGGAAGCCGGGGTTGCCGGGCTGGGCCGCACCGCGGCGCACCGGGCCGTCAACAGCCGCTGGCAGCGCGAGGCGTCGGTCCTCCACGCCCGCAGGATGACCGTTTCTCCCCGGCGCGATCCGGACGGGGGCGTCCTGGACGCGCTCGCCCGGGACCTCCGGACGCCGTGGGTGGCCTACATGCGGCGCCTGTGGGTGAGGCTGCACGGGCGGGACGTCCGCGACGCGCCGCTGGACGGCATCGGCCCGGCCTGGGCGGTCCTCGACGGGGTGGCCCGTTCCGTGATGATGGATCACCGTGCCAGGGTCCGGGCGGCATTGCGCACGCTCTCCGCGAAGACGCCGGCCCCGGGCACCGCGGCGCAGCCGGCCGGGCCGGGGAGCGCGTGATGCCCGATCCCGACATCGCGGTCACACGCGCCGGGGACGGTACGATCCTGGTCGCGACAGGGCAGAACGTGCCCGGTGCGCCGGAAGGGACCGGCGGGTTGGGGCCCGCCTTCGCCCGTTCCGTCCTCGATGTGGCGGGTGCGATTCTGACCTGGCCGGTTCTCCGTGCCCCGGGCCTGCCGATGGCGGAGGTCCATGACGCCGGGAGCGCGCAGCAGTGGCTGTGGGCGGTCTACGGCGAGCGCACCGCAGCCGCTGTGCAGGCGTGCGCGGAGGGCGGCGCGGACCGCGCCGGGGTGGCGGCGGAAGGGACCGCGCTGGCGGACCGCGCCGCCCGGCTCGCCCTCGGACACTGGGCGGCCCGATGGTGGCCGACGTCGTACCTGGACGGAATCTCCGGGCTCGAACCGGACCTGCTGGGACTGGAGCTGGCCGCGCTCACCCATGAGTGCCAGCAACTGTTCGGCACCCCCTACGACACCGCCCCGGACGCCGCGTACGACATCCCGTACGGGGCCTCCCACCACGCCGCGTACGGCACCTCGTACGGCACCTCCGGAGACCAGCCCGACGACTGCGTGGCCGAACTGGTCGAGGACCATCAGGCCGGACTCGCCCCACTGATCCAGTGGTGGCGCTCGGCACCGGAACCGCCCGGCACGTCATACCCTCTGCGACGGCACGTGGAGCGCGTCCTGCGGCTGATCGACGAGGCCGCGGACAACGCAGGTCTGGACGGCCCCGCGCTGCGTCATCTCCGTATCTCCCTCGGCCAGGACCGTCCGGACGCAGCGCCGGCGGACCTCGGCGCACTGTTCGCCCGGACCGGTGACTACGCCCTCGCGGCGGCGGGCGAACCTCTCGTCACGGGCGGCCGGGTGATCGGACGCGGCTCGGGGGCCAATGAATGGCACCGCTATCCGCCAGGCTTCGTCGACGCGGCCGAGCACGCCGTGTCCTGGACCGCCCGCGCGGTCGGTGCGCGACGGGAGATCGAGGTCGAGGTCGTCACGGACGCCGCGGCGCCCGATTCGGGTGTGCCCCTCGTCGCGGAGGTCCGCGTGGACGGCGGCCCGGCGGAACGGGTTCCCCTGAGCAGACGGGGTGACCTGTGGACCGGCCGGGCGCACCTGGAACTGATGGCTTCGACGGTGACGCCGCGGATCGAGGTGGGCGTACTGCTGCCCGGGTTCGATCCGGGTCCCGGTGACGCCGGCGACGCCGCGTACCGTGAGGCGATCCGCTCCCTGGCCCGGCGGCGGCTGTCGGACGCCGCCGCGGAACCCGTGCCGCGCGATACGTTCCCGGGGCCGTTCCTCGCCGAGATCGTCGCGGCGACCACGGCCCAGGACTTCTAGTGCCCCTCCCGGCAAGCCGTGCCGGACAACGTGCCGGACAACTCCCCGAGCAGGCGGAGAACCCGATGGACGCGATGGATCCCATAGATCCCATGGACCGAATGGACCCGACGGCCCCGGAGCCGGCCGAGAACGTTGCGGCGCCGCTGTTCGGCGAGCCGTTCGACAGCGGCCTCGCGCTGGTGGAGCACCATCAGGCGACCCCGGATCTCGCCGCGGCGGGAGCCGTCTGCGCGGAGCTGCTCACCCTGGCCGAGAGCATGGAGGACACGGCCGATGTGCGCTTCCTGCGGGCACACCTGCTGTCCGACATCGGAGTGCTCCGGCTCATGGCCGCGGATCCGGCCGCCGCCGCGGAACCGATCGAGCGGGCTCTCGGACTCCTGCGTGGCATCCGGTCCGTGCCGATGGGGCCGCTGGGCCGCCGGCGGTGGCTGGAGGTGCTGGTGAAGACGCTGCTCGGCAGGGCGGACCTGCTGCGCGGGTCCGGGCGGCTGGACGAGGCACTGGCATCCCTGGACGAAGCTGCGGCGCTGCTGACGGAATTCGAGGATCCCGAGGGCCGGCGCACCGCCGAACTGGGCCTGAACCGGGTGCATCTGCTGATCGAGCGCGGCGCATGGGGCAGCGCCGAGGAACTGGCCTCGGCGCTGTTGACCACCACGCCCGCGACAGTGGTCCCCACCGTGCCGCGCCTGCTGACCGGCCTCGGGCTGATCTGCGCCTCGACCGGCCGGTTCGCATCCGCCGAGGACTACTTCGCCCGCGCGGAGGAGGGCTATCGGGCAATGGCGGACACCGGTGAGCGGCAGCAGCTGACGGCGCACCGGGCGTATGCCGCGATGCGCCGGGGCGACCTGGACCTCGCGGAGCGGCTGTACGCCGAGGCGTCCGAGGTCTTCGAGCGGCAGCGGCAGTTCGGTGATCTGGCGGTCTGCGAGCAGGCGCGGGGCTTTCTCGCCGGGCTGCGCGGCGACCCCGCCCGCGCGGCCGGCCTGATGGATTCGAGCCTGGCCCGCTTCGAACGGCTCGGTGCCGTGATCGCCACCGCCGACACCAGGCTGCTGTCCGCCCAGCAGGCCTACGCCCGGGGGGACATCACCGGAATGCGGCGGCTGTCCCAGCAGGCGCGCGAGGTGTACGAGGCGCAGGGAGTGTACGAGCGGTGCGCACAGGTGGACCTCATGCTCGCCGCGGCCCTTGAGGACACCATGGACCGGGTGGATCACGGGGACCGGCTGATGGAGGCCACCGGCACCGCGCTCTCTCTCGCGCTGCCCGCCGCACTGGCCCTGGAAGCGGCGCGGTACGACTTCGTCACCGCCCACGCGCGCAGCCAGTGGCTGGAACTGGCCGACGACGCGATGCGCCTGGTCTTCCGCCTCGCCGTACGCCGCCAGGATCAGGGGCTTCTCTTCGAACTCGTGGAGCACCGCTGCGCGGGCGCCTCGCTCGCCCTGGACCGTACGCCGTCGGAGGCTTCGCGCACGGCTCCCGCGGGGGAGTGGTCCGGCAAGGGCGCCGAAGGTGTCTTTCCGGCCTCCGGGATGAAGACCCACGGGCCCGGCGGCGGTCCGACGCTGATGGGGGGCGGCGGTGCGGCGGAGGCCGCCGCTTCGGTCGGACTGCGTGTGGCGCCGCCGCCGAAGGTGCGGATGTCGCCGGAGTCCGGCCGCACCGCGCTCCAGGAGTACATCAAGGCGGCCGAGTTCCGCTATCACCGGCGGATCGTGAGTGAGGAAGAGGTGTCGCTCTGGACGCCGACGACGTGACGGACCGTCCGGTGGTTCAGGTCCGGCTGGCCGACGCCGGTGACCTGTTCATGACCTGGACATGGACGAGCGGGGCCCGCGGGTTCGGCACCGGGCACGCGCCCGGCGCCGAGGTCGACCGGGCGGTCGGCGCGCTGGCCGCCGCGCTGCCGGGAGCGGGCCCGGCCGACGGCACCGGTGCGGGCGCGGGCGGCGCGGACGGTACGGCGGGATCGGCGGGCCGGGCGATCCGGAACGACGGCGCGGAGGGGATGCGGCGCGCGTTCGGCTCCGGGGCGATGGCCGGCCACGCGAGCGAGTACCGCCTCGCGCGGATCCTCTCCGAGGCATTGTGGCCGCCGGGGCTGACCGCGCAGATCCGCCATGTGTCGGCGGGCGGCGCGCGGCCCCTCGTCCGGATCCAGCCCTCGCCCCGGGTCGCCCAGGTGCCCTGGGAACTGCTCGCCGTGGGCGGTGAGGACATCCGGCTCATCGACCTCGCGGATGTCGTGACGACCGCACCGGTCTCGTTGCGGCGCCCGGACCGCGCCGGGCGCCCGGCGCGGTCCGATGGCGCCGTCGTCCTCGTCCTCGACCCCAGGGTGCCCGGCTTCCGGGCCGACTCCCCGCTCGGCTCCGTACTCGGGCCTCCGGGCTCGGACCCCGCCCTGCTCTCGCTCGTGCGGAGCCGTCTCGACGCGGGCGGTGTCGTACCGCCCGTACGCACGGCGGCGGAGGCCTTCCGGCGTACGGACCTGGACCGCGACTGGCTGAGCCGTGTGCTGCGCGAGGGCGCGGACAGGCTGATGTATGTCGGACATGTGAGCAGTGCGCCCGTCGGGGGCGGACAGAGCGAGGACGTCACACTCCATCTGTGCTGCGGTGCGGGAACGGAAGGCCTCACCGATGTGGTCCGCACCCACCGCCCGCTGTCGGCCAAGGACCTCCTCCTGGGCACCCTGCCCTTCCGGGCGGACGGTACGGCGGGGGCCGAACTGTGGCCCGCGCCGCGCCGGGTCGCGCTGATCGCCTGCGAGAGCGGTGGCGATCTGCGCTTCGCCGAATCCTTCGGCCTGGCGACGGCGATGATCCACAATGGTGCGGAACTGGTCACCGCCACCCGCTGGGCGCTGCCGACGAACCTCGCGTTCCACCGGCTGGCCGGAGTGGCGGAGTCCGTACGGCCGCTGTCGGAGGCGGTCATCGCCGTCGACACCGCCCATGAGCACCGTGACCCCGTGCACCGGCTCGGCCGCTGGCAGCGGGAGCAGCTGGACCGCTGGCGCACCGGCGGCCGCATCGAACACTCGCCCCTGCTGTGGGCGGCGATGACCTGCATCGTGGTGTGACAGGCGTACGTCCACCGGTACGGGCGGACGCATTACGGCGTCCCGGCCCCTCCCGGACCCCTTCGGTCAGCTCGATTGCGGTATGCGGTCGTTCGGCGTTCACCTCAAGGTCCTCAATCTGTTCGTATAGACCGACAGGTTGTACTGAGGCATGAAGCATCCGGCTTGACGAGTCGGATCTCCGAGATGTCCGGACACCCTTTCGTGGGTTTGGGCACGAGCGGGTTCGGGGAGCTGCCGAACGAAGATTTTTTTCGTACGATGTTCCACCGTGCGTCGCGGTATCCCAGTAGATTGTCAATCACCACCACGAGATCGATCCTGACCTGTCAACTGCCTTTCACCGGCTGGCATTTGGCGGTCAATCACCATGTATGGAGTTCCTGGCGAACACCGAGTCCGGTCAGTCTGCCGGTCCGCACCACCGCCCCGGTCGGGTCGGCAGTGCTGGACGGGCGCGGCGTTCGCCGTCGTTTCTGACCTGATCCGGTTGTCCGGGGACACCCCCCACGCGGCCGGCCGAGAGTATGAGGCACGTTCTGTGAAGGTTCGTACGAGGCGGCCGATCACCCTTATCGCCGGGGTACTGGCAGCGCTGCTACTGGCGGGTTGCGGTTCTCAGGACGACGAGGAAAGGATAGTTGTCGGGATGTCCGACGACATTCTGGCCACGGATCCGGCCGCGGGATACGACCCCGGCTCCTGGCTGCTGTTCAACAATGTCTTCCAGTCCTTGTTGAGCTTCCCGCCCGGGGGTTCCACCCCTGTCCCGGAAGCCGCGAAGGAGTGCGCGTTCTCGGACGGCAGCAAGACCTATACGTGCACCCTGCGGGACGGGCTGAAGTTCAGCAATGACAACAGCCTCACATCGGCGGACGTCAAATACTCCTTCGACCGGACGATCAAGATCAACGACCCGGCCGGTCCGGCGCCGCTGCTCTCCACGATCGCGTCGATCGACACCCCGGACGAGAAGACGGTCGTCTTCCGCCTCAAGGTGCCCGACGCCACCTTCCCCAGCAAGATCGCGTCGGGGGCCGGTTCCATCGTGGACCGTCAGATCTACCCCAAGGACAGCCTGCTGGAGGGCGGCAAGGCGGTCGGCTCCGGCCCCTACAAGCTGGACTCCATCGAGGACTCCAAGGCCGTCTTCTCGGTCTACTCCGGGTACCGGGGAACCGCCGAGGTGAAGAACTCCGGCGTCACGCTCCAGCTCTTCCAGGGCAACCAGCAGGCCCTTCAGTCGTCCCTGGAGAAGGGCGATGTCGATATCGCCTACCGAGGCCTCAGCGCCAAGGCGATCGCCGCTCTGGACACCTCGTCCACCGAGGAGAAGGAAGGGATCGACGTCGTCCAGGGCAACAGTGCCGAAGTCCAGCACATGGTGTTCAACGTCGACGACCCGGTGGTGGGGAAGCTCGCGGTGCGCAAGGCCATCGCCTATCTCATCGACCGCTACTCCCTGGTCAGCGAGGTCTACCAGTCCACGGCGACACCGCTCTACTCGGTCGTCCCGGTCGGCATCACCGGCCACGGCACGTCCTTCTTCGACACGTACGGCGACAGCCCGCAGCCGAAGCAGGCCAAGGAGGAGCTGCGGGACGCGGGGATCACGGACAAGGTGGAACTCACCCTCTGGTCCACCCCGAGCCGCTACGGCCCCGCCACCGATGACGAACTGCAGACCATCGCCGATCAGCTGAACCAGAGCGGACTGTTCGACGCCAGGATGAAGTCCGTCCCCTTCGACGAGTACGAGAAGGGCATCGCCGAAGGCAAGTACGGCGTATACGTCAAGGGCTGGGTGCCGGACTATCCCGACCCGGACAACTTCACCCAGCCGTTCTTCGGCGAGGGCAACGTCCTGTCGAACAACTACGAGAACAAAGAGATCACCGACAAGATCATTCCCCAGACCTCGTCGATGACCGACCGCGCGAACACCCGGCAGGAGTACATGAAACTCCAGGACATCGTGGCGCAGCAGTTGCCGATGCTGCCGCTCTGGCAGGGCAAGCAGTACGCGGTCGCCCACGAGGACATCCGAGGCCTGCAGAACTGCCTGGACACCTCCACCGTCTTCCGGTTCTGGGAACTGAGCACCGCCTACTAGCCGGGGACCTCCGCCGGCAGACGTCCCGCCAGGGCCCGGCCTTGCGAGGCCGTGGTCCCGGCCGGGGCGGGGCGGGACCGCAGCGTGGCACACGGCGCGGGCCAGGGCTTCGGCCGCTCCGTTTCACGGGCGGACCTCGCGGGCCACGAACCTGCCCTGGCCGAGTTCGATGACGAAGGACACCAGTTGGCCCTCCGAGAGGACCCGGCGGTCGGCGTCGATGTCGTCGGACGCGAGGAACAGCGGTTCCTTCCGGCCGTGCGGAACGACGAAACCGTACCCCTCGGCGGAGCTGTAGAACTGGATGATCCCTTTGCAGCGCTCGCTCATGACGGCGTGCCCGCCGGCCGATTCCGACCCGGCGGAACGGGTTCCGGGCGGCCGGCGAAACGGCGAAACCGCAGACCGGAACCGCGGATGTGGGCGGGAAACGTGCGTAATTCCATGCCCGGCTACCTTCCCGAACCCTTCATGGGCACGCGTGCCGCACAGGGGTGGGAAGGGGCGCGTGGGGTCACAACTGGGATCACGGAATGCCTGGGGCCGCGCCCCTCCGGCCGCCCAGGAGCGATGGCGCCGCTGGTCCGCCGATCCGGGCTCGGGCCCCGTCGGCCCGTCGCGTAGGGTCCCGGAGGTATGAAGATCCTGATCTCAGTCGACATCGAAGGCGTTTCGGGGATCGTGCACCCCACCGAGACGAACCCGGACCGCTACGACTTCGAACGCGGCCGGGCACTGATGACGGCCGAAGCGAACGCCGTGATCGCCGGAGTCCTGGACGCGGAACCGTCCGCCGAGGTCCTGGTCGCCGACGCCCATGGCACGTACCGCAGTCTGCTGCCGGAGGAACTGGACCGTCGGGTACGGCTGGTACGCGGGAAGCCGCGCCCGCTCGGCATGCTCGGGGGACTGGACGAGGACACCGACGCCGTGTTCCTGATCGGCTACCACGCCCGTGCCGGCGGCGGGCCCGGCGTGCTGTCGCACTCCATGAGCGACGACATCCTCGATGTGCGCGTGGCCGGA
Organism: Streptomyces sp. NPDC001787; assembly: GCF_040297465.1. Classification (NCBI taxonomy): domain Bacteria; kingdom Bacillati; phylum Actinomycetota; class Actinomycetes; order Kitasatosporales; family Streptomycetaceae; genus Streptomyces; species Streptomyces sp. NPDC001787. The sequence goes on along the minus strand of NZ_JBEOZE010000051.1, from coordinate 17,166 downwards.
CGTTCCCTGGGGGAGATCGGCCTCAACACGGCCATGGCAGGGCACCTGGGTGTGCCGGTCGTACTGCTCAGCGGCGACGACGCGGCCTGCGCCGAACTCCTCGACCTGGTCCCCGCCGCGGCCACCGTCCAGGTCAAGCAGGCACTCGGCCAGGCCGCCGCGGTCACCCTGCACCCCGAGGAGGCCCGGGAGCGCCTGCGCGAGGCGGCGGCCGAAGCGGTGAAGCGGACCGTGCCGGTCCCGCCGCTGACCATCGCCGGGCCGATCGATGTCGAGATCGATTTCCACAACCCGTCCACGGTCGACCTGGCGACACTCGTACCGGGGGTCTCCCGCGCCGAGGGCAGCCGGACGGTCACCTTCACCGCCGACGACTTCGCCGATGCCTACAAGCTGGTCCTCCTCTTCGTGCAGCTCGCCACCATCAAGCCGCGCTGAGTGCCGGCCGCTCGGGCGAGCGGCGGGGCCGGAAATCCTTCGACACCGCCGCTCGCCCGAGGCATCCTCGGCAGCATGCGACAGAACCAGATCTGGGACACCGAAGCCGCCCGGAGCTATGACACGCCCGGCACCGGAATGTTCGCGCCGGAGACTCTGGACCCGGTGCTCGACCGCCTCGCCGAACTCGCCGATGGCGGACGGGTGCTGGAGTTCGCCATCGGAACCGGCCGTGTGGCCGTCCCGCTCGTACGGCGCGGAGTGCCGGTCACCGGCATCGAGCTCTCACAGCCGATGATCGACCGGCTGCGTACGAAGGCGGATGCCACGACGATCCCGGTCGTCGTGGGAGACATGGCGACCACCAGAGCCCCCGGCACATTCCAGCTGGTCTGTCTCGTCTACAACACCATCTCCAACCTGCTCACCCAGGCCGAACAGGTCGCCTGCTTCCGCAATGCCGCCCGCCACCTCGCACCGGGCGGACGGTTCGTGATCGAGCTGTGGGTCCCGGAACTGAGGAAGCTCCCGCCGGGACAGCAGGCCGTGGTCTGGCAGTCCGAGACCGGCTACATCGGTCTGGACACCTACGACGTGCTGCGCCAGCGAGTCGTCTCCCACCACTTCCGGTTCGACGGCGACGGGACGTCACAGGTGTTCCGCAGCCCGCACCGCTACATCTGGCCCGCCGAGCTGGACCTCATGGCCGAGTTGGCGGGCTTCGAGCTGGAGTCCAGGCACGCCGACTGGCGGGGAGGCGGGTTCACCGCCGATTCGCGCTCCCATGTCTCCGTCTACCGGCTTCCGCACGGGTAGCGCGTGGTGCGCCGAAGCCGCGTTCGCCGGGGCGCCCCCGTCGCACGACGCACCGCCGCGTCACGTCCCCGGCCCGTCGCGGTCCGGGCGTCACAGCAGGACCCCGCCCGCGACGGTGGCCGCCGCGCAGAGCAGCAGGAGGACCACGATGAAGACGATGCCCCGGATGCCGGAGCGGCGGGCGGCGGCGCGGTCCAGGGTGAAGACGGCGGGGTCCTCGGGCGCGTAGTGGACCGGGAGTTCGCGTCCGTACCAGTCGGCAGGGCGTCGTACGCCGTTGCGGAGGCGGGCGGTGACCGCCGTTCCCTCGTGTGTCGTGAATGCGAGGACCGGGGTGTAGCTGGTCGAGACGGACTCGCCGTCTTCCCAGACGGACTTGAGGACGGCGACGACCCGGCCCGGAACGCGCACGGCGGCGGCCATGTGCGCGGCCTCGACGCGTAGCAGACGGAGGTCGTGGCGCAGTAGGGAGACCATGGCGACGGTCAGCGGTCCGCCGACGCCCAGCAGCGCCCACGGATATCCGTACCGGATCGCGATGTCCGTGACCAGACCGGCGTACAGCAGGAACACCGCGAAGTTCGGCCAGGCCCGCCCGTCCTCGCCGTCCTGGAGGCCGTAGCTGATCCAGAACCGATCCGGGTCACCGGGCGGGTGGAGCACCGCGACCTCACGCCCCACCCATACCGTGTTCAGTTCGATGCCGCGCTCGGCCACGTAGGGCAGGACGTGTTCCTGCCCTGTGACGGCGTCGGCGAAGGCGATCATCACGGGTATTCCGGCCGTGCCGGGGCTGCCGTGCGGAGGGGTCCGCACCTCGACGATCCGCCCGCTCACCCGTACCGTCCGCTGCGAGCGGGTGGCCCCGGCCAGCGCGCGCCCGTATCCGACCAGAGCCCATACGCCGCACGCCGCGCACCACAGCAGCAGTGTTCCGTGCCAGTTCACGCCCGCCCCCTGTCCGTCGTTCGTGCGCAAGGTCTACCACGGCCGGGCCGGCCGGCCGGGAGGAACTCAGACTTCGCCGAACGGCGGGCAAATGGGCCGCGCCCGGACGCGGTGGCACCGGCGCAAACGCCGCCCGTTCCCGGCCAACTAAGGGCTGTCCCGCAATTCCTGGCGGGCGCACGACGACAGCTACGGCACCTCGCCGCGTTGTCGAAACGCCCGAATACATCCAGTATGCGGGCGCCTCTCCGCCTGGCGATGCACCGCATCCGACGCCGCGCGCTGATCCACCAGGAATTGCGGGACAGCCCTTAGCTTGCGGGCACGGGTTTCTGACGGATTGCTGATACCCGCCGGCGACCCTAGTCCTCCGGCTCCGCACCGGACGTGCGGCCCGGCCCGTCAAGGAGAAGGGTCCCGCATGGACGCATCCCGCCGGATCCGGCACGGGCGCGGTGCTCGGCGGCCTGTGAGCGGCCCCGGCCGTCGCCGCTACCGCAGCCGCGGCCCCACCTCCGGAGCCGAAGTCTCCGTACGCCCCCGTGGTCACCACGGAACAGAATCCTGCCGCACCTGCGAGCGCTCCGGCCCGATGACGAAGACGACGATGCCGGGGTGCCGTTCGGCACCCCGGCATGATGTCGAGGGCAAGGAAAGCGGAGGGACTGGATCTGTGAGAGGAGTGAGAAGGAAGTCCGTCCATGGCCTCGCCGGAACAAACGTTAGCAGTCAGCCGGGGATCAGGGCACGCAGGTTTTCCGGGGTGATGACCAGCGAATCCGGATGCAGCCCGTCCGGGCGTTCCCGACCGATATAGGTGACGGGACCGGCCGGGACCGAAGCGCCGTCCCAGATCGTGACGGCCGTCGCGCGATCCGTCATCAGGCCGGTGAGATACCGGACGGTGAGGTGATCGCGCTCGACGATGCCCCGCACCAGCGTGGCGACGGACACCCGGTTCCCCTCGACCCGGTTGGCGTGCGGAGCGCCCCGGAGATACAGATGGAGCCACTTGGCGTACCACCGGCCGTCGCTCCCGCGCAGGAACACCAGGGGCAGCGCCACCCGGCCCGGACCACGCAGTTCCGACTTCATGCGCACGGTACGCGGCTCGAAGGGACGGCCCCGCTGCTCGGCGTCGCGCAGCATGAAGCCGAAGAACGACTCCTCGACCACTTCGAAGCCTTCTCCCGCGTAGATGTTGACCTGCGGAACGATGAATGTGCCGCGTACGGCGTCCAGGCGCAGATCGATGAACTCCGAGGCACCGTCGGGTGCGTCGGTGATGTCGCCGGAATGCGCGCCCCCGACGTCCGAGAGAGCGGTGTACGACAGCCAGGAGACGGTCGCGTACGAGGCGTCCAGCATCAGCGCCGACAGGTCGTAGTCGGTCCTGTGCTCCGTCTGTTTCCAGTGGACGAAGAAGCGCAGCAGCTCACCGTCGACGGGGGAGAGGGAACCGCGCGGCAGCACGCCGAGACCGGTGGCCGTCGCCCTGCCGCTGAGCGGGAGTGCGACATCGAGGATGCCGGGGTCGATCAGAAGGTGCTCCGGCTCCGGAAGGCGGCTGCGCGTCTCCGTGTCGAGAACCGCGGTCAGACGCTCGCGCTCGGGCGCCGGCACGGGAAGGCGGGTATCGGCGGTGACCCAAGCCCGGCCGAGGCCGTTGACGAAGACCCGGCGATCGCCCGTCTCCCGCGCTCGGTTGTGGAAGTGCTCGCGGACCGACAGCAGGACCCGGCCGGAGACCTGCGGGGCGACCTGCCCGGCGGCGGCCACGACGGCATCGCGCTCGTCCTGGGTGCGGCAGACGCGCAGCAGACGGTCCAGGGAGCGGAACAGCTTGCCCGGGGCGGCCGTCAGCAGCCGCACGGCCCCCGTGACGTCGTTCCTGCCCAGCAGCTCCTCGACGTGGCTGTCGAAGGACCGGGCCTCCTTCTCCCCCCGGGCCACGGCGAACACATCGGCGGCGTGCGGCCGGCCCGGGTACTCGTGCGGGTGGAGGCGCTCGCCGAGCCGCTTGAACGCCTCGCGGTGCGCGGTGACATCGGCGAGCTTGGCGGGGGCCGCCGCGACGACCGCATCGAGGCCGGCGATCAGGGCGCGGCGGACCGGCCGGGACAGCGACCGGAACCGGGTGGGTTCCACCAGGCTCACGTCGCCGTCCGACAACGCGCAGGCGAGACGGAGCACATCGGTGACCGTGTCCAGCAGCAGATCCGCGCCGGCGCCCAGGCGGGCGAGGTTGATGACGGCACGGGCCTCCCGCACCGGGATCGCCTCCGGCTGGGGGCCGTCGGCACAGTGCCCGGCGAGAGCCCCGAGGTCACGCAGCCCGTCCTCGCCCAGCGGGGTGGTGCTGCCCGCCAGGGCCAGGTACAGGGCGGTGACCTCGTCGTCCGCACCGCCGCCCGGATGCAGCACCGTCATCCGGTCGCCCGCCGCCGCGATCAGCTCGTCATGGGCGGCGAGCATCTCGGCGTACGTGTGCCGGTAGTTGCCGTACGACGGGAGGGTCAGCAGGTCGAGCACACCGGTGCTGAGCCGGGCGAGAGTGCTCTGGCGCGAGGCATCGTCGGCGAGCGCGTCGACGAGGCACCGAACCCAGAAGTCGTACGTGTCCGGCACATTGGCCGGGAAGTCGACGAAGTAGACGTTGTGCCGGACATGGTCGCCGGTCATCTCGCGGACGGTGTCCAGCGTACGCACGGCTGTGTCGACGACGGTCTCCTCGGCCAGCCCCGACAGCTGCTCCATCAGGGAGGCCGAGAGCTTGAAACCGACGGACATCAGCGCGGCGTCGAACCGGCGCGCCGCGCCCCCGCCCCCGCCTTCGGGTCCCAGGGGGACGGGGAGGCGGTGCGTGTGCCGGATGACCAGGGGTTCGAGGCGGTGTGCCATCCGGGCATGCTCCCAGAACCGCGCGGGCCGACGCACTCGGGTTTTCCCGCACCGTGCGTACGACCGGGCGGGCGCGGTCGGCGCCGGGAGCCCACCCCGGCGGGAGCCTACCCCCGGCGCGTGAACGTGGCCGGCGCATAGCCGGACTGCTGCTCCCGGAACACCCTGCCCAAATGGTGCTGGAGCCGGATATGGCGGAACTGGTAGACGGCACCGGCCCGGCGCAGCACTCCTCGGCGATAGGCGTCGTCCAGGAACGCGGCCGTGTCCCAGGGCAGTTTGCCGGACAGGGGCAGCCAGACACGGCACAGGACCACCCATCGCCCCCAGGCCGTGAAGGAGAGCGCGTACGAGAACGCACCCCCGACCCCGCCGACCGAACCGATGACGAGTCCGTCCGACACCTTCCAGTTCATCGGCCCCAGAACCCCTTGGAGCACGGAGGTGACCAGATGCCCGACCAGGGCGATCGCGAGGGTGAGCGCCGGTACGAGAACGAGGACCTGGCGGCGCACCGTCGCGCGGTTCGAGGACAGCAGACCGGCCGGGGTGGCGGCCGAGGAGATGTCCAGCGGCGCTTCGAGCGCGGCCAGGAGCCCGAACACCAGCCCGGCGCCCGCCCCGAAGATCAGCCCGAAGGCCAGCATGTTGACGAGCATGCCCTTGATCACCGCATCATCGACGAGCGGGAGCCCGTGGTAGAGCCGGCGCTGGAGGACGAGGGCACACGCACATCCGACCCCCATCACGAAGCCGCCCAGCAGCACGGTCCCGAACCGGGCGGTGAACGTGCGTACCGGCCGGCGCCCGACGCTCCCGGCGCCCGGCAGCCGAAGCCGCACGCGGGCGGGCTCGAACTCCTCGGCCCCGAACGAGGCGATGAGCCCGTACACGGATCCGAAGGCGAGTCCGGCGACCGACCCCATCAAGCTGCCCAGCAGCAGGACCTCGCCGATCGTGTACGGCGTGAACAGGAGAGCCACGAGCCACTCGGAGACGGCGACGCACATCGCGGACGCCACCACGACCGTCATGACGCGTGTCGGGAGAGGCAGCGAATCGCCCATCTGCCACCAGGCGAGATCCTGTTGCTCACGGTCGAGCCGGGACAGATGGTGAGCGAGATGGCCGAGCCAGCGCTCGGCGCGCTCCGCACCCCAGTCCCGCTCCGGGGAACGGCGTCCGTCGGCGGTCCGCTCGGCGGCGCGGTGCCGGTAGACCGTCGGCACGAAGCCCGCCAGTAAGTGCTCCTCGAGCGAGTGCGCGTCGGGGAACCGTTCGGCGTCCAGCATCTCCATCGGATCGCTGTCGGGCGCTTCGCTGTACATCGTCCGCGCCAGCGTGATCATGAGCGGGGTGCTCAGCACCCTGGCGAGGGCGGGTTCCGTACCGCCCTCCCGGGCAGCCAGCTCGCCCAGTACGGGTTCCCATGACGCCCCCCTGCCGCTGTGCCCGCGACCACGGGCGACCGGCCGGGCCGTCCGGGGCAGATAGACGGCGAGGTCGTCCAGGGTGAGGTCACCGAGCTCGATACCGGCCGCCCACACCAGCGGGGAGCCGGCCTCCTGGACCGCCTCGGCGAACTCACCACGCCTACTGGTCACCACGAGGGGGAGGGAGGTGGTGTTCAGCGCCTCCAACGCCGTGCGCCGCAGGCCTTCCGCGATCTCGTCGAACCCGTCCAGGACCGGGAGCACGAGATCCGCGTCGACCAGGGCGGCGGCCAGCGTCGCCCCGCCGGGGGCACGCCGGGTGAGGTGGGGATGGTCACGCACCAGCCGGTCGATCAGCCAGTCCCGCAGCGCGACGGCCGTCGGATCCCAGGACCCGACACTGAAGATCACCGGCACCCGGTCGAGAGGGGCCCGGGTCTCCAGGAAGTCCAGGACGAACCTGATCGTCAGAATCGACTTGCCCGATCCTGCCCGGCCGAGAACGACCAGCCGCCCGGACGGGATCCGCCGGTAGACCTCGGCCACCTTCCGCAGATCACCGCCGAGGTCCAGACGCGGGGGCGTCGCTCCCGACGGCAGGCGCTGAATGTTCTCGGGGTGGTCGGTCAGCGAGGACGGCGCGTCCTGCCAGCGCACCGGCAGGGGAAAGGGGTCGTGCACCCGGCGCTGTTCCTCCTCCCTTCGCCAGCGACGCCTGATCTCCTTCGCCAATTCCTCGGCGGCGATGGGAAGTACGCCGACATCCGGTGACGCCCTCCGCTCATTTCCGGAAACAGAAAAGGGAACAGGAACAGGAACAGGAACAGAAGGAACAAGACCAGGAACGGAGAAGGGGAGGGGAACAGGCGTGGGAGGGGGAGTGGCGGCACGCTGCGCCGCGGGCCGGCCGTCGACCCCTTCGAGCACGTGGACTGCTTCCGCTGCATCGACCGCGTCGCGCACACGGGTGGCCGGCTCGGGCGTCGCGGGAGCCGCTACGGTCCGCGCGCCCGTGAGGGTGGCCGCAAGCCGCTGGCGGTCCTCCGCCCCGGCCTCCAGCGCGTCCGCCAAGAGGTTCAGCGTCCCCAGCCGGTGGTCTCTGGACTTGCCCGTCTCCAGTCTGCGGATGGTGCGCACACTCACCCCGGACCGCTCCGCCGTCTGCTCCTGCGTCAGCCCCGACCGGGTCCGCAGCCGACGCAGCAACGGGCCCAACTGTTCCGCCACTTCGATACCCCCTCCACACCGAGCGCGGTCGGCCGTGAGCCTACCGTGACGGCCGGTCATACATGGCCGGTGCCATGGCCTGTCCTCCCGACCGCGGGAACGCCACGATCAGTGGAGCCCGGCCGGGACCGCCACCGGGTGACGCACTCCGTGGGGCCTCGACCGGCCCCCACCGCGCACGGACGCCCCCGTCCCATGAACACACCGCCGACCACGGCCCATGAGGAGTCGACATGGCATACCGCTACTGGTGCGGCGAGTGCGGGTTCAAGACGCCGTGGCTCGGTGAATCCCAGGGCGAGCAGCGGCAGATGGACCACTACGCCAAGCGGCATCCCGGAATTCCCCCCGGCGGCCTGGTCGAGACCGGGCGGAAAGGCATGAACGGCGGCTGCGGATGTGTCCAGGCGGTGGGAGTCCTCATCCTGCTGCTCCTCATCGCTGCCGCGTGCCGGCGTTGAGGGCCGTCCCGTGATCGTCACCGAATTCCCGTAGACCCGGAATTCTCCTCCGCTCGTCTAACCACATGGCGGCCGGGCGGAATCGGGTCACCCAACACCATGGAGAGCAAAGAGATGAGCATGCTCGACACCCTCGCGGCCCGTCCCTCTACGGACACGGGGAACTCACCCGCCGGCGGCGCCGACAGGCGGCCCGCGCCGGGGCCGAAGCGCCGGCGATGGCTGCTGCCGGCCGCCGTGATGACCTGCCTCCTGCTGGGTGGTGTCGGCCCGGCGAACGCCACGGACAAGACCCCGGCCGACCTGCTGCGGGCAGGCGCCGAACTGGGGATCGCCGATGGATACCCGGGCGTGATCGGCATGGTGCGCCAGGGCGACACCACCGAATACGTGCGCGCGGGCGTCGGCGACCTCTCCACCAAGGTGCCCGCCGACCCGAAGGCGAAGTTCCGGATCGGCAGCAACACCAAGGCCTTCACCGCCACCGTACTGCTCCAACTCGTGGGCGAGCAGCGGCTCTCCCTGGACGACACCGTTGCCCGCTGGCTCCCGGGAGCGGTCGACGCCAACGGCTACGACGGAACGAGGATCACGGTCCGCCAGCTGCTCAACCACACATCGGGTCTGCCCGAGTACTCCAGCAGTGCGCAGATCGCCGGCCCCTATCTGCTCAACTCCAACCCGCGGCAGACCTGGGCCCCACAGACGCTGGTGGACGTCGCCCTCTCGCAGCGCGCCCCGAACTCCGTACCGGGCGAGAAGTTCGGCTACGCCAACACCAACTACGTGCTGGCAGGCATGATCATCAAGGCCGTCACCGGCGCCGACGCGGCCAAGGAGATCACGCGGCGCATCATCGAACCCCTGGGCCTGACCGACACCGGCTACCCCACCACCGATCCCGTCATCTACGGCAACCACCTGCGCGGTTATGTACACCCGGTGACGTTCATCACCTACGACGTCACGGTCTCCGACGTGCAGATCTTCGGGCCCGCGGGCGCCATGGTGTCGACCCTCGACGACCTGGCGGCGTTCGGGAGGGCGCTGCTGACCGGAAAGCTGCTGGCACCCGCGCAGATGACGGAACTCAAGACCACCGTGCCCGCGAACAGTTCGGGAACCTCCGCCTACGGACTCGGCATCCAGCATCTCCAACTGCCCTGCGGAAAGTGGGGCTGGGGGCACAACGGCGCGGTGCTCGGCTACTTCAGCACGTGGCTGACCAGCGAGGACGGCGAGAAGCAGGTGCTGCACGCGAACAACGAGTTCCACATGATGGGCGGCACCAAGGGACAGCTCGACACCGGCAAGGCCGCCGTGGACGCCTTCTGCGCCCTGTAGGACGCCCGCAAGCCCGGTGGACCCCGTAGACCCCGCACTCCGCGGGAACCCGTACTCGGAGAGGACAACAGTGAAATCACCGTTCGCCGCCTGGCGACCGCACATGAAGGCAGCGGTCGTTGCCACGGCAATGACCGTCACCGCGATCCTTGCGACGCCGTACGCCCACGCCGAGGGCTCGACCCCTCCGGTGCTGGCCGACGGGTTCGGCCTGACCCAGGTCGCCGGCGGTGCCGTGACGCACTCCGACACCGACTTCACGATCACCGTGACCACCCCGGAGGTGTCCGGCCCGCACAGGATCCGGATCTTCCTTCCCCGCGACTACCGGGCCGACCCCGCCAAGCGGTGGCCGGTGACGTACTTTCTGCACGGCGGGGGAGGGACCGTGGACGACGCCGCGGCCGCCCCCGCGCTGCGCTCGGATTCGATGATCACCGTGGTGCCGGACGGCGGCCTGAAGGGCTGGTACGCCGACTGGGTCATGCAGAACACGCCTGTCGGCGCGGCGAATTGGGAGACCTTCCATCTCAACCAGGTCATCCCCTTCATCGACGCGAACCTGCGCACCATCGCCGACAGGGACCACCGGGCCGTCGTCGGCCTGTCGATGGGAGGTTCCGGGGCCCTGCACTACGCCGAAGCCCGCCCCGATCTCTTCGGCCATGCCGCCTCCCTGTCGGGCGGCCTCGACTTCGACATGGCGGAGATCCGCGGCGCGGTCCTGGCCACCGAGCTCAACCTCACGGGCGCATGGTGCGCCGTGAGCACATCCAGCCCGTCCGGCACCGGCAAGTGCACCGGCTACGGGCCCACCGTCGACAGTGACGCGATCTACGGCTCGCCCTACCCGGTCTTCGACGCGGATCGCGTCTGGAAGGCGGTCAATCCCGCCGCCACCGGCAACCTGGCCGCGCTCACCGACGTCCGGACCACGATCTACACCGGTGACCAGGGCCTCATCGACCATTTCACCGACATCGCCGCCCGGCGCGTCAAGGCCCGCATGGACCAGCTCGGAATCGACAGCCGGCTCGTCGCCTACGGCAACGGGGCGTCGCTGGCCCCCACCTGCGACGGCGGTCACAACTACGGTTGTTGGTCCGCCGCGCTCGCGGACTACATCCCCCGGCTCCAGGCCTCGTTCGACCGGCGGGGAGCGGCGTGACACCGCGATAGGGGAGGCCACCGCCCGGCAGCACCCGTCGCGCCCGGCGGCACCCGTCGCGCCGGGCGGAACCGGGGGAGGGGAACCCGCGTCTGTGGCAGTCGAGGCTGTCGGCGGCACCCTTGCCGCCGCTGGGGCCGGCCACGCGCGCACGGCCGTGGCGTCCTCGGGACGGCGCAGGGAGGGGCATTCCATGCCGTGGAACGTGCCGGAGAACATCAGGATCACGATGCTGCACCAGATGGAGCACAAGCAGGAACCCGGGCTGACGCGCGGCACCTCGCGGGAGACCTCGTGCGTGGTGCGGCGTCCCGGGCAGGGCGAAGTGAAGGTGACGCTCCCCTGCGGGCAGTGCGGCCGGCAGGGGGTCTTCGTCATCCAGGACCTCGCGACGACGAGGGGTCTCCGCCGCGGCGCCATTGTCCGCTCCGTGATCGCGGCCGTGGTCCTGCTGTCGGTCGTCCTGTCCCTGTGGGTCATCGGGTTCGGTGGCGACAACATCGTGCTCCAGGTCGTGGCGATCCCCGCCACGCTCATCCTCGGGCCGATCGCGGTGTACCTGGCGTGCGACCCCAGCAGCGACATAGGGGTCGAGTCACCGAAAATGATCACCTTCAACAGTGACACCCGGCGGGAGGGGCTCTCCTACGTCACACGCAACCCTCGCCGCGGCGAGGGGCTGTGCTGCAGTGGGTACGCCAAGCCCGCGTAGCCGATGCGCGGGACCCGCCGCGGCAGTCCGTCCCGGTCGCGGCACCTCATGGGCGCAGTCGCGGCCGGGGCGGTGGGGATCTCCGCGCTCTCTCGGAACTCCCGTTCACCGGGAGGCACTTCCTTGTGGCTGGTGCGAGACGTACCTCCGGGCGACTGCCGCTGTCAGGCCTGCTCCGGTACGACGGTCAGCACGATCTCGCCCGTGGTCCGGCCGGTCTTTCCGAGGGCATGCGCCTTGGCGGCTTCGGCAAGGAGGAAGACGGCCTCGACGAGGAGGGTCTCGACCCGGACGCCGAGTTCGGCCGCGCGGGACCCTGCCCGGGCGGTGGCCGGGTGCCGCTGTGGCCGCCGCGTTCCCAGGGGTTGTGGCGAAGAGCCACCCCTTGCCGACGACTGACGCACACGGAATCATGACTGCCTTCACCCCTGAGGACATTCGACTGTCAGACATACCGGTGCCCGAGGCCGGGCCGTGAGCATTCCGGGAGAATCATGGTCATCGCTGTCGTCTATCTCGTCGTCTCCCTGGGCGCGAGCGTGATCTACGGCCGGCTGCTGGACCGCCGGCTCAACGGCCCGCAACTGCGGGCCGCCTGGGCGGAGGGACTCACGGCCGAGGCCCGGTGCACGGCCGTGCGTACCGAGGAGGGGCAGGACGCCGAGGGCGGTGTCGTCATCCACCGATACCCCACGCTGGAATTCCGTACGGCCGACGGGCGCAGCGTCACCGTCGAGGAGCGCCAATCACGTCATGTCCCGGCCGAGGGGGAGTCCGTGACGGTCCACTACAGCGCACGGAATCCGGAGGGTGCGACCACCCGTGCCGCTTCGTTCGGCATGCTCCACGCCAGGGCTCTGATCACCGGGGTGGGCGCGGTGCTGGCGGTGGCCACCGCGTCCGTCCTGGCCGTGGTGATCTGACCCCGCGGCCTCGTGCACCGGGCTTCGTCCGGGGGTCGGGGTTGCCGCCCTCATTTCCTGGGCGGGGCTCACAACGACCGGGTGTGATGGGTTCATCGGGTCGCTCATGGCCGGATTCCATGAGGGGCCTCCGACACCCGCCCCCGGCGGCTCGGCGGCGACGGGGCGCCGTTCGGTGCGGGACTACGGCCTTCGGCGGCTCACCAGTTCATCGGTGAGGCGATGCAGTCGCAGCGCTGCCTCCCGATCGAACGCGGGTACCTTCAGGGGGAGTCGGCGGGTGGTGCGGTAGGCGGTGAAGCGTTCGCCGGGCGGGTCGTCCAGGAGCCGGGCCATCGGAGTTACGGCCTTGGTCACGGACGTGGCGATCAAGGCGAAGGACGCCTTGGTCAGGGCGCGAACCGGCGGGGGCAGATGGTCGGGCATGCCGGTCGACACCACGCCGGGGTGGTAGCCGACGTAGCGGATCGGCGTGTCGGCGTACAGCGCGGCGAAGGCCACGCCGAGCAGGTCGTTGGCGCGGAAGGACTGGAGTGTGGCCCTGGTGCCGCTGTAGCGGCGTGTCAGTTGCGGGTCGTCCCAGTGGATGCGGCCCAGGGGGGTTCCCGGGATGCCGACGTTCATGATGACCGGTCGCGGCGCGGACTCCATGGCTTCGCGCAGGCCGTGACTGAGGATGTACCGGCTCAGGTAGGCGAGGGCGAAGCTGTGCTCGAACCCTTCGGGGGTGACGGCGCGGGGGCCGAAGAGCCGGTACCGCTGGGCGCACAGGACGAGTTTGTCCACCGAGGGGCAGGTGCTCCTGATCGCTGTGACGAGTTCCCGGGCCGCGGTCACCGAGGTCAGATCGGCCCGCAGGAAGACAGCCCGGTCCGCGGCCGACAAGGCTGCCGCCTGCCGCAGCAGAGCCTGCCCCTTGGCGGGCGTACTGCCCACGGCGACCACGCGTGCTCCTCGGCGCAGGTAGTGCGCGGCGAGTCCTCCGCCGAGTCCGTCGGTTCCTCCGGTGATGACCACGGTCTGCATGGCTTCCTTCCCCTCCCGAGCCGTGCGGCCGACGCGCGGTGGGGCGCATCGGAACCACTATGCGGATATCGAATATCCGCTTAGGTGGACCGTAGCATGAACCGGATATGCTGTATCCGGTTGTGATCGGGGCACATGAGCGGAAGGGAGCCGCGGATGGGCACGCGGAGGGCGGACGGGGAACCCGGTGCCGCGGAGCCACGCCCGTTGAGACGGGATGCCGAGCTCAATCGGCGGCGCATCCTCCGGGCCGGGCACGAGGTCTTCGCCGAGCGCGGCCTTCAGGCGACACTCAACGACGTCGCGCACCACGCCGGGCTCGGAGTGGGCACCGTCTACCGGAAGTACCCCGACAAACAGGCGCTCGCAGCGGCCGTCTTCGCCGAGGAGCTCGACGGGATCGCGGCGATGGCGCGGGAGGCGCTGGCCGAGGACGACGGGTTCGCCGCACTGGCGGGTTTTCTGGAGAAGGCCCTGGGGCGGGCGGCGGACAACCGCGGACTGCGCGAACTGATGCGCGGCGGCAGCATCGAGGCAACCGGTCTCGTGCGAGCGCGGCAGGAGATCAACACGCGCTGCGAGCAGTTGGTGGCGCGGGCACACGCCCAGGGATCGCTGCGCGACGGCGTCACCGGGGCCGACGTCGTACCCATCGCCGCGATGATCGATGCCGTCATGGGTCTGTCGGCCGAACGCCCGCTTGAGACATGGCGTCGGTATCTGGTGATCATTCTCGACGGGCTTCGCGCCCACCCGGGCCGGGCGCCGTTGCCCACGGCCGGAGGCACGGACTGATTCCGACGATGAGCGCGTCCTGCTCCGGGGGCCTTCGGATGGGGCGCGCGTGGTGATCCCTGGGAGGATTCATGGAACTGCTCACGTCGCTCGACGAGGCGGTGGCCGCCCTCAAAGCCCCTCTGGAGGAGGCCGACCGGGAACAGGGCTGGACCGATGACCTGCGCAGAGAGTTCCAGGAAGAGATCTCGGTCAGCCGTTCCGTGCTGCGCCGTCATGGCTCAGACATGGCGAAGCATCTGCGTCCACGCTTCGACCAGTGGCTGGACCGCGAGGGCGTGCGGCAGGGAAGGCTCCGAGACCTGGTCGCGGACGTACAGCGAGGACTCGTGAACGCCCGCGGCGAACCGGGAAGGCGCGGTGCCCGAGCGCCGCACCGTGCGCCATACAGCGACAACTTCCCCGGGAGGAACCGGGGTTCGAGGAGAGACACAGGCATGGGCCGGACCCTGGCGGAGATACTGGACGCGGCGGCACACGGCACCTTCCCGCCGCCCGACGGGACCACCACCGTCGTGGCGTCGCCGAGCCACCGGGACGCCGGGGTGATCGCGTTCACGGCGCACTCGGTCGTGTTCACGGACGAGGACCCCGAGTGGGTCTACGGGGCACTGGCGGCCCTGGACTGCGACGCGCTGGCCGCCACCATGAACCCGCGGTTCCTGAAGGCGTTCCTGGACCGTACGGGGCGGTCCACCGACACCATCGATCTGCTGACCGTCGCCTCCGCGCTGCCCGGCGGTCCCCCGTTGGACCTGCGGGAGATCCGGGACCCCGTCCACCCGAGGGTCGTACGCGCCCGCAAGCGCCGTGACGACGTACGTATGTGGGCCACCGACGGCGGAGTACTCGTCCTCGGCCGTGGCGTGGCCGGGCGCTGGGAGGCGGCCGTCGAGGTGGAGGAGGACGTACGCCACCGGGGTCTGGGCCGGGCACTGGCGACTGCCGCGCGCCATCTGGTGCCCGCGGGAGAGCCGGTCTGGTCGCAGCAGGCCGCGGGCAACGCCCGCAGCGTACGGGCCTTTCAGGCGGCGGGTTTCCGGCCGGTCGGTGCGGAGGCACTGCTCATCGCCGATTGAGGGCGTACGCGCAGCGGATGCGTGCGGCCGGTTCCGGCGATGCGGCCGAGGCCGCTCAGGTGCCGCGCCGCACCGACGGCGGAACGGCTCAGCCGAGTTCCTGGACGCGGACCAGGTTGCCCGCAGGATCACGGAAGGCGCAGTCGCGGATGCCGTACGGCTGCTCGGTCGGCTCCTGGACGACCTCGGCGTGCCCGGCCCGGACCTGCGCGAACGTGCTGTCGAGGTCGTGGGTGGCCAACAGGATCCAGCCGTACGTGCCCTTGGCCATCATCTCGGCGATGGTGCGGCGCTCGTCCTCGGTGATCCCGGGGTCGGTGGCCGGCGGCGCCAGCAGGATGGAGGTGCTGGGCTGGCCGGCGGGGCCGACCGTGATCCAGCGCATCCTGCCCTGTCCCACGTCGCTGCGGACCTCGAAGCCGAGGACGTCGCGGTAGAAGGCCACGGACGCGTCCGGATCGTCGTGGGGGAGGACGCTCGTGTGAATGGTGATGTCCATGATGATCATGCTAAAGGCTGCCCCGTGATCTCCGGTGGATCAGCGCGCGGCGCCGGATGTGGTGCGTCGCGGCGCGGGGGCGTACATACAGGGGATGCACGGGGGCGTACACGCAAGGGGATGCGTGCGGGCGTTCGGGCGGATGCAACGCCGACCGATCCGCCTGACCGGACCCGTGCGGGCCCGGACGACGAGAGTTCGCCGCAGGTTGGTCCGGCAGCGGCAGAGGCAGAGGGAAGCGGCAGTGGCAGTCCGGGCGGGGGACTGTCAGAGGCTGATGACGGCCCAGAGGCTGCGGCCGTCGGTACCGGTGTCCGTGCCGCATGCCGTCACCCCCGTCTGTGCCGTGATCCGGTGAAGGACATCGTCCCCGTCCGGGCTGTGCCCGGGAGCCGGGCCCGCCCGGTGCGACAGGGCGACGATGCACGCGTGCCCGTCCTGGTCGGAGAGGTGGACGCTGACGCGGCGCCCGGTGTCGGCGACCGCAGCGGTCACCAGGAGCGTGGTCACCGCCCGCACCGCCTCCAGGACCGTGGTGCCGGGCTGGTGCCCCCACTCTCCCAGCTGGGCCACCACCCTGCCTCCGGCATTGCGCACCGACCACGGGGCGGACTCGAAGGTCCAGTTCGCTCCGCGCCGGTCCCGCATGCCCACACCGATCCGCGCGGTGCCGGTGAGCGCTCCATCGGCTCCGGCCTCCGGACGGGGCGGCGAGGACGGCTTCTTCGGAGGGGGCGGAGTCTTCGGCGGGTAGCTCGGCGGCGTACCGGGCTCTTCCGCTACAGGCGCGACCATGAGGATCTCCCGTCGTTCCGGGCATGTGGGGGATGTGCCCGGAGCCAGGGTAGGGGGAGCGGCGGCTGCCGACGCCGGTACGGACCCGGTTCCTCCCGTTCTTCGGGCTCGTGCGGCTCGCCCGGTCGACCCGGCTGACCAGGGAGTCGCCGGCCGGTGCTGAACGACGGCCATCGGGGTGTGCGGGATGTCCTCGACCCGGACGGGTGACTCGGGGGCCGAGGGGTGAACCTCCCTGAGGGGGTGTGGCACAAGAAGGCAACGCGCGCCCTCTCTTTCCCTTCGTGGGGCCGAAGTGCGCGGGGATGTACGTGAGGTGGGGCTGTTTCCGCCGGGGTCAGGCGCGGGCTCGGCGGATGTCGATGTTGCCGTGCCGGGTCCTGGCGCGGACCTCGACGGTGTCCTCGGTCTTCCCCGGGGTCTCGGACGAGGTGAGCGTGTTGCGCACCTGCCCGGAGCTTGAGCTGACGTCGAGCCAGGCTGCCGTGCCCTCGCGGACACCGACTTCGATGGCGCCGTAGCTGGTTTCCAACTGGACGGTGCCACGGGCGACTTCGGCGACGCGCAGGGCGCCGTGGGCGGTGGTGGCGGTGACGGAGCT
>NZ_JBEOZE010000050.1:0-48294 GCF_040297465.1 Streptomyces sp. NPDC001787 | reverse complement strand
CCGCCGTTCTTGAACTCCACCACGACGGTGCCCTCGGACTCGTCACTGATGCTCTGGTCCGACGCCGTGACCTCCAACTCGTCCGTACGGCACTTCCCGGTCCCGTCGGCCGCCTTGTCACCGGCCCCGGCCGCGCTCTTCCCGCCGGAGCTCTTCCCGGCGGAGTCCGCCGCGCCGCCCTGATCCGAACCGCCCGAGCCCGAACCGCCGCCCGTAGAAGCCGCGTTGGACGCGGACGACGGGGCGCTCTGTCCCGTGCCGTCCTCGTCTCCCTGGCAGGCGGTCAGCGAGAGGCTCGCGGCAACGGCGAGGGCCGCGAAGGTGAGCTTGTGAACGCGCATCGTTTCTTCCCCGGTATCGGTCGGCAGTGCTGGACAGCCGCCCGTTCGCTCGGGCCTTTCGGGCCGGTACGAGCGGGCGTTTCTGATCACCAAGACCCATCGGGACCCGCCTGCCGTTCCGCCCAACCACCCCCTAGGACACGGCTGTTACACGCACAGCCAGATCCAGCACGCGCCGGAACCCGGCACGCCCCGCCCGAAGCCCGCCCCGGGCCAGCCGGGACAACGGTTCCCCCGCCTTCCCCCCGTCCCCCCGTGGCCGGCGCCCGCTGGGACAGATCCGTGACCCGGCGCACCTTGACCGCGACCTGCGGCACAACGGTTCTCGGGGTGAACGGGTGGCTCGCCGAGGGCGGTTGCCGGGAGGCCGTGGTGGAGAACCAGCGGATCGGCATCGCGTACTTCTGCCGCTGGTACCGGCTGCGCGCCGGTGCGCCGAGGAATCCCGGGCGGATCATGAACGGTTCGGCCTCGTCCTTCGCCGTCGGCGGGGTCTTCCCCTCGGACAACGGCACCTTCGCGGTGTCACTGACGGTGTCCACGGCGGACCCGACACGGGCGGTTCTGAAGGACCCGGACGTGTTCGAAAGGGTCGCGAGGACGTTTCCCGCCGTCGCCGCGTGGCTGGCACTGGAACACGAGGCGCTGTCGGACGTCCTCGCGATGGGCGGCCTCGACAACCGCTGGACCTCGCTCGTGGACGGGACGGGCCCGGTGGTCGCCGGGCTCGTCGGCGTCGGGGACTCGGTCATGCACACCAACCCCACGTTCGGGCAGGGGGTGGCGCTGGGCCTGCGAGCAGGGCAGTGGATCGCCCACCACGCCGAGGACGCCGCGCGGGACCCGGTGTCGTTCACCGAGGAGTATCACCGGTGGACCGTAAGGGAGTTGCGCCCGTGGTTCGACACCCAGGCCTCATCCGACCTGGCCAGTGCGGACCAGCTCGGCAGCTCGGCAGCCCGCGCCCCGGAGCCCCCCACCGGCGCCGCCCGCGAGCGGGCCGCCCGCGCCGCCTGCGCGCTGGAGGACCCCGTGGTCATGCGGGCGCGGGCACAGGTCCGCCATCTCGTACTGACGGAGGAGCAGGCCTACGGGACCGAGGAGGTACGGGCCCACGTGGCCCGCTGGCTGGAGCGGCACCCGGACTTCGTACCCGGCTTCGACGGCCCGGAGCGCGAGGAGTGGGAGTCGGCCGCAGGTCTCTCCGCCACGAAGGCGGAGGCCCGGCCCGCGTAGGTCCGCACGACCGGGCGGCCCCGGTCGAGGGCCGGCCGTTCGCGGGGAGACCCGTTCGCGGCGAGGCCCGTTCGCAGCGCTGCCTGCTTCCTACTCCGAGTCCAGCACCGCCTTGATCCTTGTGACGGTGTCACGCAGATTGGGAATCCCGTCCATCTGGACGGCCATGATGCCTCTGGACGTCTTCGTGCCGTCCTTCGCCTTCACCCCGGCCTTGCACTCGGTCGCGCCCTTGCGAAGCGCCTTCAGGGCGGCTTCCCAGGGGACCTGGGCGGTCTTGTCCGGTATCGCGTCCAGATCCTCGGCGGCGGGCAGATGCTTCAGCAGGTCCTCACAGGCAGGCCCCATCTGGTCGAAGGTCCCCATGCTGACCTCGTTGACCCGCGCGGCGTCCGCCCGCATCTGCTCGATCTGTTTGTCACCGCCCGACGTGTACCAGTCCTTCACGTTGTCGGGAGGCCCCGAACTGCAACCCGTGACCAACGCCAAGGCGGCGACGACGGTGATCGCGAGAGGGACGGCGCGCATGGGAACTCCCGAGGTAGGTGGAGCCCGATGCTTCCAGAACGACCGGTCCCGGAGGGGGCGTTTCTCCTGTTCGTGACGAGCGCGCGATTCCGTATCGGGCGAAGGTCGTCGTCCGTGTCCGGAGCCGAGTGCAGGGCTGTCGCCGTGCATCGACCGCCGGGCGCGGGCTGCCGGGGCGAGCATCCGTGCGCCGCGCCAAGTGGAGCCGGAGGCTGCATAGGATCCGGTTCATGGGCTTCTACGATTCTCGCTGTGCCGTCACCGGTGTCAGCCTGCGCGGTACGGACGCGGTGGCCGTCGGGCTTATGGCGAACGAGGGTGGGTACCGGCCGGTCACTCTCGGCATCACCGGCAACTACAACCGGCTCGGTTCCATCGACGGCATCAAGCGAGACCCCAACAGCGACGCGGTGTTCGCGTACTTCTGCCGTCGTGCCTGGAGCGGTGACTTCGTGATGGCCGAGGAGTACGCCGACGCGTACGGCGATCCGCCGCGCGACATCGACTCCCTGCTGAGCTATTTCGAGCGGAACGTCAGCGACTCGTCCGAGGAGCGGCCGGCGGCGACCCTGTACGGCCACCGTGTCTTCTCCGCGCTCGTCGCGCGACCGGTGTGGAACGCGCTGGCCGCAGGGGAGTTCGCGCCGGGCGGGGATTCGCCCGAGGCCTGGTTCAGGGAGGTCTTCGGCGACGCGCGGGAGCCCGGGGAGCTGTATCGGGACACTCTCGCGGCGGTGGCCCGCGACATCCACGCCCTGGCGGCGGTGAACGGCTTCCTCGGTGCCCGGGGGAGGGGCTGGTCGCTCCCCGATGAGGACGAGATCGGCGGTCAGCACTACGCGTCCGAGATGCGGGAGTTCCTGAGCGAGGCCCGCACGTGCTTCCGGGACGAGCCCTCGGTGCTCCGGGCTCTCGACGTGTACGCAGAGGCGGCCGGCGAGCTGCTCGAAGACGACTGAGGCCTGTGGAACCGGGGAGAGCCCGGTGGATCCGCGCCTACCCCTGTGACGCCGGCCCGAGCCTCTCCCGCCCTGGCCACCGGGGGTGGCACGGGCGACACCGTCGATGTCTCCGTACCGGAAAGCGTGCCTGAGCCAGAGGAGTTGGGCGCCAGTGACGCGGGTACGGCGCGTCGGCTGAGGGGCGCGCTCCGGTTCTGATCCCGCGCGCCCGAAAGCGGGCGCAAGCGCCCTCCCGTAGGGCCGTATGTCGGATACCGTCCGAATGTCTGCCAACACAGCGAGGTACGGCGGTCTCCGGGTCGGTCCACGCCTTCGGTCCGTGCGCCTGCCCCGCCGTCATCGCTCTCGGGAGAGAGGGGTTCACCCATGACGCTGGCGAGCGAGGGCGAGGCGCCGGGACCGGTCCGTTTCTATCTGGCCTGCGACTGGCCGCACTGTGACACCCACACCATGTTCGACCTGGTGGTGGCCGAGCCGGCTCCGCCCATCGAGGAGGACTTCCTGGGCCACCTCATGCATACGGCTCAGGCGTCCGTGGGGCGGGTGAGGGAGTTGGGCTGGACGTATCACGAGGGGATCGGTCACTGGTGCTCGCGCTGCTCGGACCCGGTGGACCGGGCGAGATGGAAGAAGCCGGACTGACCCGGGGCGAGCGGCTGACTCGGGGACTCCCGGGCCGGTCCCTGACCCGGGTCTCCTGGGCCGGACCGGTGGGCGCCACCCGGACCTCTTCCGGGCGCCCGGCCGCCCGGCCGGCGACTCCGGTCGGGCCGCGTGCGGGGTCGCTGTTCCGCGGTGGTCACGGCCTGGCGATCCGGTCACCCGGGCGGGATCAACGACGGTTCCGGCGAGCGGAATTGGCCAGGACGTGACACGGCCCGGTCTGTAGCCTGAGCGGCTCCACCATGTACGCGAGCCGGCAGGAGAACCCAGCGTGTCCGACCCAGGCGGTCAGCACCGCCCGACCCCGCCCAGGCCCTCCGATCCGCCGCCCGTGACTCCGCCGCGACCGCCCCATTCGCCGGCTCCGTCCCCGACTCCGTCCTCGCCCCCAACCCCGCCCCCAACCCCGTCTCCAACCCCGTCTTCTGACCCGCCGCCCCCGCAGGGCGGGGGGCACCGAGTGCCGATCATCGCTGCCGTGATCACTGCGGTGGCGACGATTGCCGCCGCCGTGATCGCCGCTGTCGCGGTATCCGGTGGGGATTCCGGCCCGGAAGTGCCGTCGTCCGCCGTCTCGCCGGAGACATCCGCGACCGCCTCGGCCCCGCCCGGTGGGCCGAAGGCGTCCGCTGCCCCGTCGGACCCGCCGGTCGACAGGCTGCCGAGCGGGGCGGCGGACACGCCCACGCCGGACGCCCCTCCGCGGGTGATCGCCTCTCCCGACATGGCCGCCGAAGGGGCCGTCGTGACGCTCAAGGTCAGTGGCTTCGCCCCCGGCGAGCAGGTCCGTATCAGCTTCCAGGACACCAGTCCGCAGATGGAGGTGGAACTGCGCAATGTGACCGCCGGGCCCGACGGGAGCTCCGTCGCGGAGGTGAGGGTTCCCAAGGACAGGGGTAACGGTTTCGAGCAGTCCAAGTTCCGTGCCTGGAGCGTGGATGATGTGGACACCGACAACACGGCCGACGCCCCGTTCACGTACATCGACTGAGCGAAGGCCCGCCCCCCCCGCTCCCCAGGGCGTGACATTCCGGCCGCTGCGCCGCGACTGGTAGCTTCACCCACGCACGGTCGGCCATCACTGGTACCAGGCCCGCCGGAATGGCGCCGGTTGCCCTTGCCGGTCCACCGGGCGCCGCACCGAAGGACGGGACGGGAGTCTGTCGTGACCACCGCACTGATCATTGGCGACATCCAGCAGGGCATCACGAGCGGCTACCCGTTCACCAGGAGTGTGGTGCCGCCGCTCACCGAACTGCTGCCGCGCGCCCGCGCGGCCGGCGTCCTCGTGGTGTTCGTGCGCTTCGCCCTCCGGCCCAACGGGGCCGACCTGCCCCCGGGCAACGCCCAGCTCAGGTCGTTCCACGAAGCCGGGGACGCCTTCCACGAGGGGGCGACCGGAACCGGGATCGCCCTGCCGGTCGCCGACGAGGACGTCGTCGTGCTGAAACGCCGCGCCAGCGCGTTCGCCGGCACGGATCTCGACCTCGTCCTCCGCGCGAGCGGCGTCAGCGGTCTCGTGATCGCCGGAGTCGCGACCAGCGCGATGGTGGCCGCGACGTGTTACGACGCGGCGGACCGCGACTACCGGGTGACCGTGCTGCGGGACGGTTGCGCCGACGGTGACGCGGCCATGCACGATTTCTTCATGGACACCGTCTTCCCCAGCCGGGGATTCGAGGTCATGCCCTGTGCCCGCTGGCACGGGGGACAGGGCTGACCGTGGTCACGGTCAGCCGCTGACGACTGCGACCACGGGCGGTGGCGGCGGTCCGATGTCCTCAGGTCAGGACGACCGTCCGCCGAACTGCCAGTTGTGCACCTCGATGCCGGCGTACCGGTCCGGGGTCAGGACGGCGCGTGCCGTTTCCGGGTCCGCCGCCCGGATCAGCACCGCCGTGCCCAGCCAGGTGGCGCCGTCGTCCGACAGCAGCGGCCCGTAGGCGATCAGCCCCTCCCGGTCGAGCGGCACCGCGAGGTCGGCGGCCTCGCCCGTACCGAGGCCGATCACCAGGTACCGGTTGCCGTCGGCCGGGCCGCCGGGGAAGTCCCACATGGTGCGCCCCAGGGAGTTGCGCCACCGCCGCAGCAGTACGTCCCGGTAGGCGCCGGCCTGGTAGTTCGGCTCGTCGAAGGCGAACGCGCGGGCTGCGGCGGCATCGGGCAGGTCGACGATGTGCACGCTTCCGGTGGGTGTCTCGCCGTCGTCGGCGAGGGTCGGCCCCCGGGCGATCATCTCCTTGGCGTACCCGTCCATATAGGACCAGTGCTCTTCCAGCAGCTCTTCCCGCAGGGGTGAGGATCCGGGCCGGTCGCGGTGGTAGCAGAGAAACTCCATGTCCCCAGGATCCCTTCAGCGGGTGACCGGGGCGAGCGGATTGCCGCGATGGCCGCTCGGCAGTCCCGCGGAAGCGTGCGCCGGCCTCATGGTGAAGCGTGCGCCGGCCTCATGGTGAAGCGTGCGCCGGCCTCATGGTGAAGCGTGCGCCGGGTCCATGGTGAAGCGCGCTGGGGCAGCGGCCCTGGCCGCCGATATACTTCGTAGCTCGATATATACTCGACGCATGACGCGACAGAGCCCGTCCTTGACGGAACCGCAGTACTTCATCCTCGCCGCGCTCATGGACGGACCGCTGCACGGCTACGGCATCATCAAGGCCGCCGAGCAGGTCACCGATGGGCGGCTCAGGATCGCTGTCGGCACCCTCTACGGCGCGCTGGAGCGGTTGGAGCGGGCCGGGCTGGTGGCGGCCGGTGACGAGGAGATCGTGGACGGGCGGGCGCGGCGCTACTACCGGATCACGGAGGACGGTACCGAGGCGCTCGGCCGGGAGGCGCTGCGGATGCGGTCGGCGGCGGCTGTCGTCCTCGGGCGCGCGCCGGATGCCGGGGCGGCCCCGGCGTGAACCGTCTGCTGCTCGTGGCCTACCCCGAGCCCTACCGCTCCCGGCAGGGAAAGGAATTGCTGGCCTGCCTGTCCGAGGCGTATCCCGGCCGGTCCTGGCCCCCGCCGCGCGAGGTCGTCGCCGTGCTGCGGGCCGGGGTGTGGGCCCGCGCCCGTGCCGTCGTCGACGAGACGGCCCGGCCGTGGTGGCTGGACGGCATCCACCTGGCCGCCCTCGTCCTCGCCGCGCTGGCGCTGGTGCCGTACCTGCAGGACGTGTGGCACTGGGCGCTGCACACCGATCCCGGCCGGCACGCCATCGCCTTCGACTTCTCCGGCTGGTACCCGTGGGCGCGAGGTCCCGGTACGCGGACTCGGTTCCTGCCCTACGGGCTGCTTCCGCTGGTCTGTCTGATCGCCCTGCTGCGGGGCAGGCCGTGGATCGCCCTGCCGGCCGCAGCGACGATGATCCACGCCGGTGCCACGTTCACCAGCGGCACGTTCTTCGGCGACGAGGGCAAGGCGGGCCTGGGCTACTACGGGCTGGGCGCCCCGATCACGGCCCGCGACCTGGTGCTGTCCGGGACGCTCTGCGCCGCGTGCGCCGTGTTGGCGGCCTGCCGTCCCGGCCGGCTGCGGCGTCACTCGTACCGCCGGCTGGTTCCTGTCGTGCTCGCCATGTTCGTGGCCGGGTCCCTGCACATCACCTCGGTCAGCCCGGCCTTCCAGCGCGGCCTGTTCGCCCTCGAAGTCGCCGCGCTGATCGCCGCGTGGGTGGCGACGGCCGCCACCGGTGACCACCGGTGGCTGATCCCCGTCGCGGCGTACGCGTTCATCCGCACACAGACGATCGTCGTCCAGCCGAACGGGTTCATGGGGTCCCTGCCGGACCTGGTCGTGCTCCTTCTTCTCGTCGCCCCCCTCCCGGCCCTGGTGATCGCCGCCCAGCGCCGGCAGAGCCGGGCGCTCCTCGGCTGAGGGCCCGGATTCCCGGTGGGCCGCCGAGCGGACCGCCCGCCCACCCCGCGCCCGAAGAGGCGCGTGACCGCGACTGCCTCCCACGACAGAGATGACAATGACTCAGCACGATCCCCCGACCCCGCCCGCACACCAGGACCCCGACCGGCTCCCGGGCACCACGACCGGACCCGGCCCCGCGCGGAGGGTACGGCTGCGACTCGCGGCTCCGCTGTGCCTCGCGGGGTTCCTGGCGGTCTACCTGCTCGCTGTCTGCACCCCGCTCGGACAACGGGCGGAGAACGCCCTGTTCGGCGAGAACGGTGCCGAACCGGCCTGGATCTACGACTGGTCGGGGGCCTCCTACCGGTCGTCGGCCCTGCCGCCCCTGGAGCACACCGCGCTGCCCACCCTGCTGGTGGGCCTCGCGGTCATCGCGGCCATCGCGGTGGTACGGCGGTGCTGGTGGCAGGGCTGCGCGGCGATCGGGATCGTCGTGGCCACGATCGGGAGCAAGGAACTCACCAGGACGGTCCTGCCCCGCCCCGATCTCGTGGACGCGCACGTCTCACTCATCGAGGCGAGCTTCCCCAGCGGGCACGTGGCCGTCCCCGCGGGGCTGGTCCTCGGCGCCGTAGCCATCGCTTCCCCCCGCACCCGCCCCTACGTCACGGCGGCCGGCATGCTGTGGCTCGCCGTCACCGCGGGCGCCGTCCAGGCCACCTACCACCACCGCCCCAGCGACGTACTGGGCTCCACGCTGCTGGCGTGCGCCTGCTACGGCCTGGCGGCCCGGTTCCTGCCGTCCGTCGCCGCACCCGCAGCGCGGCACCCCCGTGCGCTGCCGGCGGTCGCCCTGGCGCTGTCGGCGGCCGGGGCGCTCGTCGCCGGTGCGCGGGACGACTCCGTCACGCAATCGCTGGTCTTCGCGGCGGCGGCCTTCCTGTGCGCGGTCCTGTGCTGGTTCACCGTGAAGCAGGGTCAGGGTCAGGGGCAGGAGCAGGAGCAGGGGGAGAGCGAGGGGAGGCAGGGGCGCGCCGGGTGCCGCGCACGCTCCCCGCTGGGCTGACCACCCGGCCCGCTCGGGGCAGGGGTCCGCGTCCGTTCTCCGGCCGGTGAGGTGCCCGGCGGTGCGATCCCCGTCGGCACGACCCTTGTCTGATGGACCGTCAGGTACGACGATGGCCCCGCCGGTTCGTATGTGACGCTACGTCAGATGGACTTCGGCGGGGCGCCGTGGGCCCCGGTGGAGAGGCGGTGCGAACCCGGCGGACCTCAAGGAAAGGAGGCCGTTCGGTGCCGATACAGCCCACCGGGCCCCTGTCGTACGGGATGCAGCTCCCGATCCAGTCGCAGAGCACCATCTACGCGGAGTCCTGGGAGGCCTCGGCGACCCCCGCCGATCTCGCCCGGATCGCCCGCGCCGCCGACCGCGGCGGTTTCGCCTACCTCGCGAGCTGTGACCACGTCGCCATCCCGCGACGGCTCGCCGAGGCCATGAGCACCGTCTGGTACGACCCCGTCGCCACCCTCTCCTTCCTCGCCGGGGTCACCGAACGTGTGCTGCTCATGAGCCATGTCGCCGTCGTCGGGCTGCGCCATCCGCTCGTCACCGCCAAGCAGTACGCCACGCTCGACCACCTCAGCGGCGGCCGGCTGATCCTCGGGGTCGGCGCCGGCCATGTGCAGGAGGAGTTCGACGCGCTCGGCGCGGACTTCACCGGGCGCGGGGCCGTGCTCGACGAGACCATCGACGCGCTGCGGGCGGCGCTCGGGCCGGAGGAGTACCCGGAGTTCGCGGGGGAGCGGTTCTCCTTCGCGGGGCTGGGACAGCTGCCGCGTCCGGCCCAGGAGCGCGTGCCCGTCTGGGTGGGCGGATCCTCGCCCGCCGCGATGCGCCGGGCCGCCGAGCGGGGTGACGGGTGGCTGCCGCAGGGAGGCTCGCGGGAGGTGCTGCCCACGCAGATCGCCCGGGTCCACGCCCTGCGGGCCGAGGCCGGGGTCACGGAGCCGCTCGTCGTCGGGGCGATCACCGAGCCGCTGTACGTCGGTGAGCCCGGGTGGTCCGTGGGGCGGCGGACGCTGAGCGGGAAGCCGGAGGCCCTCGCCGCGTCGCTCCGGGCGTACGCGGACATGGGCGTGCATCAGATCCAGGTGCGGTTCCGAAGCCGCTCGACAAGTGAACTCCTCGACCAGATGGCGGCGTTCGGCGCCGAGGTCGCACCGCTGCTCGACACCTAGGGAGACCGGTCATGGGCAAGCTGGACGGACGCGTCGTCATCATCACGGGTGCGGCGCGCGGGCAGGGCGAGCAGGAGGCGCGGCTCTTCGCGGCCGAAGGCGCGCGGGTGGTGATCGCCGATGTCCTGGACGAGCAGGGCGAGGCGCTGGCGAAGGAGCTGGGCGAGGACACGGCCCTGTTCGCGCATCTGGACGTGAGCCGCGAGGAGGACTGGCAGGCCGCCGTCACCGCGGCGAAGGACGCGTTCGGCAGGATCGACGGGCTGGTCAACAACGCGGGCATCCTGCGCTTCAACGAGCTGGTGTCCACGCCGCTGGAGGAATTCCAGCAGGTGGTCCAGGTCAATCAGGTCGGCGCCTTCCTGGGGATCAGGACCGTCGCGCCCGAGATCGGGGCGGCGGGCGGCGGCACCATCGTCAACACCGCCTCGTACACCGGGCTCACCGGCATGGCGTTCGTGGGCGCCTACGCGGCCACCAAGCACGCGGTGCTGGGGCTGACCAAGGTGGCGGCGCTGGAACTGGCGTCGAAGGGGATACGGGTCAACGCCGTCTGCCCGGGGGCCGTGGACACCCCGATGACCAATCCGGCGGCTCTGGACCCGTCCGCCGACCCGGAGGAGTCGAAGGCGGCCGTCGCCGAGCTGTACAGGAAACTCGTGCCGCTCGGGCGGATCGGGCGGCCGGAGGAGGTGGCGGCGCTCGCCCTGTTCCTGACCTCGGACGATTCCTCGTACATCACCGGTCAGCCGTTCGTCATCGACGGCGGCTGGCTGGCCGGCGTCAGCCTCTTCTGACAAGCCCTCCGGCAAGGCTTCCGATGGGCCTTCCGGCCAACCCTCCGACAGGCCTTCCGGCAAAGATTCTGACGAAGCGTCAGGTATTGACGGGTCGGGGCGTCGGTGGAACAGTCGGTCGCATCACAATCTGACGGTGCGTCAGAAATACTTGAGGACGGTGAACCTCCGTGGAATTCGGGCTCTTTGTTCAGGGGTACGTGCCCGCCGCGCGTGCCAAGGTCGACCCCGAGGCAGAGCACAAGGCACTGATCGAGGAGACCGAGTACGTCATCCAGGCGGACAAGTCCGGCTTCAAGTACGCCTGGGCCTCCGAGCACCACTTCCTGGAGGAGTACTCGCACCTCTCCGCCAACGACGTCTACCTCGGCTACCTCGCGCACGCCACCGACCGGATCCACCTGGGGTCCGGCATCTTCAATCCGCTCGCGCCGGTCAACCACCCGGTGAAGGTGGCCGAGAAGGTCGCCATGCTCGACCACCTCTCCGAGGGCCGCTTCGAGTTCGGGTCCGGGCGCGGGGCCGGGAGCCACGAGATCCTCGGGTTCATGCCGGGCATCACCGACATGAACCACACCAAGGAACTCTGGGAAGAGACCATCGCCGAGTTCCCCAAGATGTGGCTCCAGGACGAGTACGTCGGCTTCCAGGGCAAGCACTGGTCGCTGCCGCCCCGCAAGATCCTGCCCAAGCCGTACGGGAAGTCGCACCCGGCCATGTGGTACGCGGCCGGGTCGCCGTCCTCGTACGCGATGGCGGGCAAGAAGGGGCTCGGCGTGCTGGGCTTCAGCGTGCAGAAGGTCTCCGACATGGAATGGGTCGTCGAGTCCTACAAGAACGCGGTCAAGGACGCCGATCCGATCGGCGGCTTCGTCAACGACAACGTGATGGTCACCTCGACCGCGATCTGTGCCGAGACGCACGCCAAGGCGGTCGAGATCGCGGTGGGCGGCGGGCTGAACTACCTCCAGTCGCTGCTGTTCCGCTACCACGACACGTTCCCGCGGCCCGAGGGGATTCCCGAGTGGCCCGAGCTGCTTCCCGAGTACAGCGAGGAGATCATCGAGCTGCTGATCGCGGAGGAGCTGATGATCTGCGGCGACCCGGACGAGGTGCTGCGGCAGTGCAAGCGGTGGGAGCAGGCGGGCGCGGACCAGCTGAGCTTCGGGCTGCCGATCGGGATCAGCCCCGAGGACACGATGAACTCGATCAAGCTCATCGGTGAGCACGTGATCCCGAAGATCGACACGGACCCGGTGCACCGGACCACGCGGTTCCGGAACGCGGCGGCCTGACCCCGGGGGTTCCGCCCCGGCCAGGACCGGGCGGCGTCTTCCCGGACCGCCGCCCGTGGGCCGGGGTGCGTACCGCGGCCGAAAGCGTACGCACCCCGGCCGCAGCAAGGCCGCATTCCCGCCGCACCTCGCCGTACCCGGCCGCACCCGGGCCGCACCCCGGCCCGACCGGCACCGGCCGACCACCACGGCACACCACCAACCGGCACCACCACCGACCGGCCACCACTACGGCAGCCACCACCAACCGGCCACCACCACCGACCGACCACCACCAACAGCGAGAGCCGCACCCGGAAGGGACCCCGTCATGCTCGACCACCTCATCCGCGGAGCGACCGTCGTGGACGGCACCGGCGGACCCGCCTACCGCGCCGACCTCGGTATCCGCGACGGCCGCATCGCCGTCATCGCCGAACCCGGCATCCTCACCGAGGAGGCCGTGACCAGCGAGGACGCCACCGGCCTCGTCCTGGCACCCGGCTTCGTCGACCCGCACACCCACTACGACGCGCAGCTCTTCTGGGACCCCTACGCCACGCCCTCCATGAACCACGGCGTCACCACCGTCGCCGGGGGCAACTGCGGCTTCACCCTCGCGCCGCTGCACCCCGACCGCCCCGAGGACGCCGACTACACGCGCCGGATGATGTCGCGGGTGGAGGGCATGGCCCTCAAGGCGCTGGAGGAAGGCGTCGACTGGTCCTGGTCCAGCTTCCGCGAGTACCTGGACGCGCTCGAAGGACGCATCGCGGTCAACGCCGGGTTCATGGTCGGGCACTGCGCCCTGCGCCGCCATGTCATGGGTGCCGACGCCGTCGGCGGACAGCCCACCGGCGAGCAGATGACCGCCATGCTCGCGCTCTTCCACGACGCCATGGACGCCGGGGCCTGGGGACTGTCCACCACGCAGTCCTCCACCCACGCCGACGGGGACGGCCGGCCGGTCGCCTCGCGGCACGCGCTGCCCGAGGAACTGCTCGCGCTCTCCCGGGCGGTCGGGGAACACGAGGGCACCCAGCTCGAAGCGATCGTCGCGGGCTGCCTCGACCAGTTCTCCGACGAGGAGATCGACCTCTTCGTGGACATGAGCGCCGCCGCCGGACGGCCCCTCAACTGGAACGTGCTCACCATCGACGCCGCCGTGCCCGAACGCGTGCCGCGTCAGCTGGTCCCCAGCGAACGCGCCCGCCGCGCGGGCGGCAGGATCGTCGCGCTCACCATGCCGATCCTGACCCCGATGAACATGTCGCTCGGCACCTTCTGCGCCCTCAACCTCATCCCCGGCTGGGGCGACATCCTCGGCCTCCCCGTCCCCGAACGCGTCGAGCGGCTCCGGGACGCGGACACCAGGGCCGAGATGCTGCGCCGCGCCGACAGCAAGGAGGCCGGGGTCTTCCGCCGGCTCGCGAACTTCGGCCGGTACGTCATCGGCGACACCTACAGCGCCGCCAACGAAGGCCTCAGCGGCCGGGTGGTGAACGACATCGCCGCCGAACGCGGCATGGATCCCTTCCACTGCCTGGTCGAGATCTGCGCCAACGACGACCTGCGTACGGTGCTGTGGCCCATGCCCACCGACAACGACCCGGCCTCCTGGGCGCTGCGGCAGCGGACCTGGGAGCACGAGGACGTGATGCTCGGCGGCTCCGACGCGGGCGCGCACCTGGACCGGATGTGCGGGGCCCCGTACACCACCCGCTTCCTCGGCGACTGTCTGCGCGGCCGCAAGCTCGTGCCCCTCACCACCGCCGTCAGGATGCTCACCGACGACCCCGCCCGGCTCTTCGGGCTGCGGGAGCGGGGCCGTATCGAGGAGGGCTTCCACGCCGACCTCGTGCTGTTCGACCCCGAGCGCATCGACGCCGGACCCGCCACCCTCGTACACGATCTGCCCGGCGACAGCCCCCGCCTCGACTCCAAGGCCATCGGCATCGTGTCCGTACGCGTCAATGGAGTGGAGACGCTGCGCGAGGACAAGGTGACGGGGGCGGTGCCCGGTAGGGTGCTCCGCTCCGGCCGCGACACCCGGACGGTGAGCACCGTATGAGCGGTACGGAGAGCGGTACGGAGAAGCAGGGCACGGGCCGCACCGGGCAGCGGCTGTTCATCGGCGGGGAGTGGACCGAGCCCGCGGGCGGGTACTACGAGGTGATCAACCCCGCCACCGAGGAGGTCGTCGGCCTCGCCCCCGAGGCGAGCCGCGCCCAGGTGTACGAGGCGGCCGGGGCGGCCCGCGAGGCGTTCGCCGGCTGGTCGCGCACCCGGCCCGAGGAGCGCGCCGCGATCCTCGACCGTGCCGCCGGCCTCATCCAGCGCGACATCGCCGCCCACGCGGCCCTGGCCCGGCAGGAGAGCGGTGCCACCACGGGCACGGCCCGGGGCATGCAGGTCGCCGTGGGGGCCGCGCGCTTCCGCCGGTACGCCAGGGGAGCCCTGGAACCGGTGGAGGAGGCGATAGCCCCGCAGATCAACGAGGCCGGGCCGATGGGGCGGGCCGGGGTCTTCGGCGCGCTCGCCGTGCGCCAGCCGGTCGGCGTCGTCACCTGCATCACCTCGTACAACAACCCCTGGGCCAACCCGGCGGGCAAGGTCGCCCCCGCGCTCGCCATGGGCAACACGGTGGTCGTCAAGCCCGCCCCGCAGGACCCGCTCTCCGTCTACCGGATGGCCGAGGCCCTCGCGGAGGCCGGGATCCCGCCGGGTGTCGTCAATGTCGTCACCGGTTCCGGGCCGGAGGCGGGCGAGGCGGCGGTGGACTCGCCGGACGTGGACATGGTCAGCTTCACCGGTTCCACGGCCGTGGGGCAGCGCATCGCCGAAGTGTGCGGGCGCGGCATGAAGCGGCAGCTGATGGAGCTGGGCGGCAAGGGCGCCGCGCTCGTCCTCGACGACGCCGATCTGGACTCGGCGGTCGCGGGCATCGGGACGACGTTCTCGTTCTACAGCGGACAGATCTGTACGGCTCCGACCCGCGTCCTGGTCCAACGGGGCCTCCATGACCGGCTGATCGAGAAACTCGCCGGGTACGCGGCGCGGCTGCCGGTCGGCGACCCGGCCGACCGGGGCACGGTGGTCGGCCCGGTCATCTCCGCCGCCCACCGGGACCGCGTCGAGGCGTATGTGGAGCTGGGCCGCAAGGAGGGGGCGCGGGTGGTCACGGGCGGCGAACGGCCCGAGGGCACCGGGCGTGGCTTCTACGTCGCCCCCACGCTCCTGGCCGACTGCACCAACGACATGCGGGTCGTCCGCGAGGAGATCTTCGGCCCGGTCGTCGTGGTAGTCCCCTTCGACGACGAGGAGGAGGGCATCGCGCTGGCCAACGACAGCGACTACGGCCTCCTCGACTACGTCTGGTCCGGGGACGTGGCGCGGGCCTTCCGGGTGGCCCGCCGGCTGCGTGCGGGCGGAGTGGGTGTGAACACGATCGGCCGGAACATGGAGGCGCCGTTCGGCGGGTTCAAGAAGAGCGGGGTGGGACGCGATGTCGGTTCGTACGCCCTGCACGCCTACAGCGAGACGCAGGCGATCGTCTGGCCGGGATGAGCTGTCCGAGAGGTGCGGACGAAACACCGCGGGAAATTTTTGAACCAGCACAAATCGGGCGGCGCTGCGATTACCGTACGCCGTCGCTCCCGCTCGCGGGTCGTTCATTGCAAGGTGTGATGGCGGTGTAATGCGCTATTCGCACGCGTATTGCCGCTCAACTACCTTGTTTTGAAAGGGTGAGACGCTGGAGTCTCACGCTCCGGATGTGGATATCGCAGCGCATAGCGTCCTCCCCATGACTCAGCTGGACGCGCGGCCACGGGCCGGAGACACGGTACGGGGAAGTGCCCCGGCCGACGGTGGAGTGCGGGACGGAGTGCGGAACAAGGGCCTCGGCGGAAACTCCGTCGGGCTGATGGGCAGCGCCGTCATCGGCATCTCCACCGTCGCCCCGGTGTACTGCCTGACCTCCACCCTCGGCTCCACCGCCGGGGAGGTCGGGGTGCAGATGCCCGCCGTCTTCCTGGCCGGCTTCCTGCCGATGCTGCTGGTCGCCTTCGCCTACCGCGAGCTCAACAAGGTCATGCCGGACTGCGGCACCTCCTTCACCTGGACGGTGAAGGCCTTCGGCCCGCGCGTCGGCTGGATGTGCGGCTGGGGTCTGGTCATCGCGACGATCATCGTCCTGTCGAACCTGGCGGGCGTCGCCACCTCGTACTTCTGGCTCCTCGCGGGCGAGATCACCGGCAGCGGTCAGGTCGCCGCCCTGGACGACAACAAGGCCGTCCACATCCTCACCTGTCTGGCCCTCATCGCCGCCGCCACCGCCATCAGCTACCGGGGCATGACCGCCACCAAGGGGGTGCAGTACGCCCTGGTCGGACTCCAGCTCGTCGTCCTCGCCCTGTTCGTGGCGATGGCCCTCCAGAAGGCGGACAGCGGAGACTTCGCCTCGTCCGTCGACTTCTCGTGGTCCTGGCTGAACCCCTTCGCCGTGCAGTCCTTCGCGGCCTTCACCGCCGGACTCTCCCTGTCCATCTTCATGTTCTGGGGCTGGGACGCGTGCCTGACCGCCAATGAGGAGACGACCGGCAGCGAGAAGACCCCCGGGCGGGCCGCGCTCATCGCGATGGTCGTCCTGGTCGGTTCCTACCTGGCCACCGGCATCGCCGCCCAGATGGCCGTCGGCTCGGGCGGCTCCGGTCCCGGCCTCGCCAACCCGGACACCTCCGACAACGTCTTCGCCGCGCTCGCCGGTCCGGTCATGGGCCCCGGCCTCGGTGTCCTGCTCTTCGTCGCGGTGCTCGCCTCGGCCGCCGCCAGCCTCCAGACCACGTTCATCCCGGTGGCCCGTACGGTGCTCGCGATGTCCGCGTACCAGGCACTGCCCGCCTCGTACGCCCAGGTCCACCCGCGCTTCAGGACCCCGGGCCGGGCGACCGTGACGGCGGGCGTCGCGACCGGCGTCTTCTACACGGTGATGACCCTGGTCAGCGAGCACGTCCTGGTCGACACCATCTACGCGCTCGGCCTCATGATCTGCTTCTACTACGCGCTGACGGCCTTCGCCTGCGCCTGGTACTTCCGGTCCGAACTGACGCGGTCCGCCCGCGACCTGGTCTTCAAGGGCCTCTTCCCGGTCGTCGGAGGCATCCTGCTCGGCGCCGTCTTCTGCAAGACCCTCTACGACATGTGGGACCCGGCCTACGGCTCGGGCTCCGCGGTGTTCGGCGTCGGCTCGGTGTTCGTCATCGGGGTGGGGCTGCTGCTGCTCGGCCTGGTGCTGATGACCGTGATGGGGCGCCGCAGCCCGGCGTTCTTCCGCGGCGAGGTGCTGACGAAGGAGACACCGGCCCTGATCGTGGCGGACTGACCGGGGCCGGCGGCGGGCCAGGGCCGGTGCCGGGCCGGGCCCGCCACGAGCCCCGGTCGGCGCGGTCAGGCCCAGCGCGGCCCGGCCGGGTCCCGGTGGCTCAGGGGCGCCAGTACCCCAGCGCGTGCACCCGGTCCTTGGGCAGCCCCAACTCCCGCCGGACATAGGAGGACAGGGCCCGGGTGGTCGAGGTGTCGCAGGCGATCCAGACGTACGCGTCGGAGGAGTCCTCGCCCAGCAGCCCCGGCAGCGCGGCCTTCACCTCGTCCACCAGATGGGCCCCCGCGTCACGGCGCGGGACGCGGTGCAGGGTGTGGTGGGCCGGGTCGACGCGGAACGGGAGCTGTTCGTCCGAGGCGCGCGTCGTCTCGAACCAGATGGTCGCCGGGGTCGCCGGAACCGCGTCCAGCAGGGAGTTGACCGCGGGCAGCGAGGCCGCGTCGCCGATCACGAAGAGGCGGGCGGGCGCCGGGTCGGGCAGCGTGAAGCCGGTGCCCTGGAGCGTCGCGTCCACCGTGTCGCCGGGCTTCGCGGCGCGGGCCCACTCGCTCGCCGCCCCGCCGTGCAGGGCGAATTCGAAACTGAACCGCCCGGCCACCGGGTCGGGGTCGACCAGGGTGAACCCGCGCTGATGCGGCTTGCCGTCCCGCTGGAACCACACCCTGACCCACATGGTCGGGTGCGCTCCGCCGGTCGCGGCCAGCAGCCCGCCGTCGGTCAGATGCACCCGCCGGAAGTCCTCGGTGACCTGCTCGGTCCCGGTCACGGTGAACGTGAAGTCGCGCCCCCGCATCAGCTTGAGGACGACGCCCTCCCAGCCGTGACCCATGGCTACCCCTGCTTCCGACGCGCTCCCGCGCCCTCTGGCCAGAAAATTACTTTAGGTTAGGCTAACCTAAATTTCTGAAGGTGGGGAGTGGCTGGGAAGCATCCGGACGCAGGCCCTCCGGTCGCCCTCGGCCCGACAGCTCCTCGGCCCCGGTCGATCAATCAGCCCGGTCGCCCTTCAGCCCCGGTCGATCTTCGGCCCCAGTCGCTTCTCGGCTCCGGGCGCTTCTCGGCTCCGGGTGCCGCTCAGTCCCTGTCGCCCAGGAACACCGGGTTGGTGAGGGCGGCGAGCGGACCGGGCAGCCCCGGCACGGCGACCGGGTGCCGGACCTCCGCGCGGACGTACGCCGCGTACGCGGGAGTGGTGCGCCACTCCACGGCGCCCGTCCCCGACGCGGGGAGCGCGGACGTGAACAGCGTGCCCTGGTCGGTGACGAAGTGCGCGGTGCAGCCGGGCGCCCCCGCGACCTCCAGCCGCACGGTGACGGGGGTGTCCGCGTCGACCCGCAGCCGCTCGCCGATGCCCGCGTGCCGGCCGCGCCCTCCCGAGGCGCCGAAGGAGAGGGAGACGGCGGAGGATTCGGCGACGTAGGAGCGCCCGGCCCGGATGCCGGCCGTGATCGCGTCCCGGGACAGCTCCTCGGCCAGGACGACCGTCTGCGGCAGCCCCACGGTGTCGGGCTCGCGGTGGGCGTCGCTGTTGCCCATGGCGGGGATCCAGGGCTTCGAGGACCGTACCGACGCGACGAGGGCGTTGTCCCACTCGGCGAGGGAGATCTCGTCCTCCGGGGTGTAGGGCCCGTTCCACACCTCGACCGCGTCCGCCTCGCCGAAGCCGAACTTCCAGTGGCAGCCGATGCAGGTGGCGTGCGGATGCGCGGGCACGACCAGGCCGCCGGCCCGGCGGACCGCCTTCGCGTAGTGGCCGAAGCGGTTGTCGCGTGCGCGGTAGCGCCAGTCGACGAAGGTCCCCGGATCGGTGCCGAGCGCGAGGACGTGACCGTTGCGGGTGGTGATCTCCTCGCCGGTGAGGATCAGCAGGTCGTCGCCCCACAGGCCGCCCCAGGCGCCGTGCGCGGAGGTGGTGTTGTGCTCGCTGCTGTTGATGAAGTCGAGCCCGGCGGCCCGCGCGGCGGCGGCGATCTGGGCCGGGGTGCGACGGCCGTCCGAGTGCACGGAATGCAGATGGCAGTCGCCCCGGTACCAGGCCCTGCCCCGGCCCCTGGCCCGCTCGGGCGGGTACACCGGCCTCGGGGTGCTCCCGGAGGGGCCGAAGCGCAGCGTGACCGTGACCTCGTACGGCAGCCCCTCGGGGGCCACGGTGTACGGCCCCAGCGCGATGTGCCAGGTCCCGGCCCGTACCGGACCCGCGAGATAGCCGGGGGTCGCCTCGTCCGCCCGGATGAAGAAGGAGCTGCGCGCGCCGCCGGACCAGCCGCGGAACCCGCGCCCTCCCGGCTCCGTACCGCGCTCGTCGAAGATGCCGATGTCGAGGGCGTTGCCGTGGGTGCCGGCCGGGACGGGCGTCTTCGTGTACGTGTAGGAGACGGCGATCTCGCGTACGCCCCGGGGGACTTCGACGGGCAGATGGACGAAGTCGGGCGACCCGGTGGGCAGGGTGCCGCGCACGGTTCCGGTCCGTTCACCGTCCGCGGTGCCGTCCGTGCCGCTGTCGGATGCCTGGGCGAAGCTCACAGGTCCCAACGTTAGGGCGGAGGCGGCCGTCCCGAGCAGAAGGCCGCGCCTGGCGATCGGGGCTTTCGGGGTCTGCGATCCGGTCATACGAGGGCTCCCCTGGGTCGGGCGGGACAAGGGCGACGTACTCGGACTCTCGTATTGGGCCGTGAACTCCACGCGAACGGAAGGGGAGTTGCGGCCAAGGTGCTGAGGAGGACGCGGGGTGCGGCATCCCGCGCGATACTCGGCTTTCGACGTCGTACCGCATACGTTGGGGCCGTCAGCGGACGACGACGGAGGTGTTCTCGATGCGGATCGCCACAACGATCTTCCTCACCGATGAGACGGTCACGCCGGTCAGGCTCGCACGCGAGCTGGAGCAGCGGGGATTCGCCGGGCTGTATCTGCCCGAGCACACCCATATCCCGGTGAGCCGGGAGACCCCGTACCCGGCGGGCGGGGAGCTGCCGCCCGAGTACGGCCGCACCCTGGACCCCTTCGTCGCCCTCGGCCAGGCCGCCGCCGTGACCGAACGCCTGACGCTCGGCACGGGCATCACCCTGGTCGCCCAGCACGACCCGATCGACCTGGCGAAGCAGATCGCCACGCTCGACCACCTCTCCGGCGGCCGGTTCACGCTCGGCGTCGGCTTCGGCTGGAACGTGGAGGAAGCCGCGGACCACGGGGTCGACTGGTCGACGCGGCGGGCGCTGGGGCGCGACCGGATGGCGCTGATGCGGGCCCTGTGGGCGGACGAGCCGACGGCGTACGAGGGCGAGTTCGGCTCGGTCCGGGCGAGCTGGGCGTACCCGAAGCCGGTCCAGGCCCCGCGCGGCCCGGTCAGCGGCCCCCGCACCCTGATCGGCGGGGCCGCGGGCCCGAGGCTGTTCGCCCGGATCGCGGAGTACGCGGACGGCTGGCTCCCGATCGGCGGGCGCGGCCTGACGGAGTCCGTACCGAAGCTCCGGGAGGCCTGGGACGCCGCGGGCCGCGACCCGAAGGACCTCCAGGTGGTCCCGTACGCGGTCCTGCCGAGTCCGGGCAAGCTGGCCCACTACGCCGAGCTGGGCATCGAGGAGGTCGTCCTCCAACTCCCCCCGGCGGGCGAGCCGGAGGTGCTCCGGGTGCTGGACGCGTACGCGGCGTACCTCTAGGGGCGAACGGGCTTTCAACGGTGACGGACCGCGCGACACCGCGATAGCGGACCCCGACGCGACGGTGGGCGAGAGGGCGCCGGCGCATGCCGACCTGAACGGGTCCCGCGTTCCTCATGTGTGACCGGACGGGAGCCACGGCCTCCGAGAGCCTGGTGGACTTCCGGTACTGCCTTCCTACGGCATCTGCTGCTGTGTCAGGCCGCGCTGCTTGCGGATGCGGGCGGATCCGGACGCTTCACCGGGGCTCCGGCGCCCCGCCCGTCATCCGGCGGGCCAGTTCCACCACATGGGCGCGGGTCGTCGGGGCATCCGCTTCCGGGCCCAGGATCAGGCGGGTGAGCTGGGGGAAGGCGGCGGGGAGCACCGCGATGCCCAGGAGGGCCAGGAAGGTGTGTGCGGTCCGCGGGTCGGCGGGGGCGTTCAGGGTGGTGGCGAGCGTGGTGATCAGGTCCTCGTAGCGGGCGCCGCGTTGCTCCTCGGCGGGCAGGGCGCCCGTGCCGTAGTGCAGGGCCTCCCACATCATCAGGCGGAGCATGTGCGGGTGCTTCTGGTGGAGGTCGTAGATCCGGCCCGCGTACTCGGCGGGGTCGCCGGTGGGCGGGCCCAGGAGCGCGGCGTGTTCGGCGAGGGCCTCGGCGACGACCGCCGCGAAGAGCTTCTCCTTGCTGCCGAAGTAGCCGTAGATGCGTTCCTTGTTGGCGCCCGCGTGCTCGGCGATCCGGTCGACGCGTGCGCCGCCCATTCCGTGGGCGGCGAATTCTTTCCTGGCCGCGGCCAGGAGGCGGGCGCGGGTTCCTACTGATTCGGGGTGCTGCGACATGGCACGACTCTACATAGCCAACCATCCAGTTGGTTGGCTAGCGTGCCGGTCAAGGGATCAGACCGTCGAACAAGGTGGAGGTGCGCTGTGCTGAGGAGCGACGCGGGGGCATGGGTGACCGGAATCGGGGCGACCACGCCGCTGGGCGGGGACCTCGCCACGACGTGGGCGGCGATGCTGGCCGGGGAGAGCGGGGTAGCGGTCCTGGACGAGGAGTGGGCCGCCGGGCTGCCCGTCCGGCTGGCGGCACCGATGCGCGTGGACCCGGCCGGCGCCATGAGGCGGACCGAGGCCCGGCGGCTGGACCGGTGCGAACAGGCCGCCCTGGTGAGCGCCCGCGAGGCCTGGGCGGACGCGGCGCCGACCGGTGTCGACCCGGAACGGGTGGCCGTCGTCATCGGTACGGGGGTGGGCGGCGTGCTCTCCCTGCTCGGGCAGGACGACATCCTGGAGTCGTCCGGGCCGCGCAAGGTCTCCCCGCACACCGTGCCGATGCTGATGGCCAACGGCCCGGCCGCCTGGGTGAGCATCGACCTGGGCGCCCGGGGCGGCGCCCACACCCCGGTGAGCGCCTGCGCCTCGGGGGCGGAAGCCCTCGCGCACGGGCTCGACCTCATCCGGCTCGGCCGGGCCGACGTGGTGGTGGCCGGAGGGTCCGAGGCGTGTCTGCACGCGCTTCCGCTGGCGGGGTTCGCGCAGATGCGGGCGCTGTCGACGGTGAACGGCGACCCGGACCGCGCCTCCCGCCCCTTCGACGCGGACCGCGACGGCTTCGTCCTCGGGGAGGGCGCCGCCGTACTGGTCCTGGAGCGCGCCGCGTTCGCCCGCGCCCGTGGCGCACGGCCCCACGGTGTCCTCGCCGGGGCGGCCGTCACCTCCAGCGCCGGGCACATCACCGCCTCCGAGCCGGCCGGGCAGGTACGGGCCATGCGAGGGGCCTGGGAATCGGCGGGCCTGCGACCCACGGACATCGGTCTCGTCCACGCGCACGCCACCTCCACTCCACAGGGCGACCTCGCGGAGGCGGACGCGCTGACCGAGGCCCTGGGGGTACGTGTCCCGGCGGTCACCGCCACCAAGTCGATGACCGGCCATCTCCTCGGCGCCTCGGGCGCGTTGGGGGCCGCCGTCACCGTACTCGCACTGCGCGACGGGATCGTGCCCGCCGTCCGCAACCTCGACACGCCCGACCCGGCGATCGGCACGGGCCTCGACCTCGTCACCGGTCCGCCCCGCCGGGGCACTTGGACCGCCGGGCTCGCCAACTCCTTCGGGTTCGGCGGCCACAACGTCTCACTGGCCTTCACCGCCGCGCCCTGACCGTGCGGACGCGCGCCGAACCCGACCGCGTACCGCCACGGAACCTGTCATCACCCCCGGCCGCCCCGCAGCCGTTCCACCAGGTCGTCCTCCGCCCGGTCCGTCACCGGGTCCTCCCAGAACCTCACCGGCACGCCCCTGATGTGGCGGCCCTGCGGGTCCAGGATCTGGCCCGCCAGTTTCAACGGCCAGAGGGTCACCGCCCGGTCCGCGACCGTGAGTTCGGGGAATCGGGTGCCGAGGCGGGTCTCGAAGGCGGCGATGTCCTGTGCCGAGCGCAGCCAGACCGTGAGCAGCAGGTTGTACGGGCCGGAGAGGGACGCGCACAGGCGGGTCTCGCGCATGCCGATCAGCTGCCCGGCGATCCGGGACGCCTCGCCGGGCGGTGCGATGCCCCACATCGTCACGGAGACCGGCCAGCCGGAGAGACAGCGGGCCACCTCGCAGCGGTAGACCAGGGCGTCCGTCCGGTGCATACGGTCCAGGCGGCGCCGGACCGTGGTGGCGCTGACACCCGTACGTTCCGCGAGGCGGGCGGCCGACTGCCGGCAGTCCTCGCTCAGGAGCAGGGAGAGCCGGCTGTCCAGCTCGTCCGGGGACCGCAGGCCGATCCGGGGCGCGGAGTGCGGCCGGTCCCTCGCGAGCGTGTCGCGGCCGTCCGGGTCCAGCCGGTCCAGCCGCCAGCGGCTGCCCTCCGCGTGGACGGCCGTGGCGATCTGTGAACGGGTGGCGGCGACACCGGGCAGGGTGTCGAGGCGGAAGCCGACGTACCGGCCGAGGGCGGACTGGTCGGGGAAGACTGCCGTCAGGACCAGGTCGCGGGAGCCGGTGACATGTTCGACGGTGATCAGGTGCGGATCGTCCGCGATCTCCACCGCCACGTCGTGCAGCCCGCCCGTCGCACAGTCCACCTCGATGAACGCGATGATCGGCTCCGTCGGGCCGGCCGCCACCGTGTAGCAGCTCAGCCAGGCGTGACCGGCCTCGGTGAGGCGGTGCCAGCGGCGGGCCGCCGTCGAGGCGTCCACTCCCAGCGCCTTGCCGATCTGCGCCCACTCGGCCCTCGGGGAGGTCTGGAGCGCGGTGATCAGGAGATGGTCCAGCTCGTCGAGCGTGGGGGTCCCGGCCGCTCCGGCGGTACCTGCGGCGGCGGATTCGGGCGGCGGCAAGGGCATGTGCGGCGCTTTCCTGCGGACGATCATGGTTGACATGGGTCACTCGGCACCATACGACCATGTCCTTGCTGCACGAGGCCCACGCCCTCGCACCCGAACTCACCGCGCTGCGCCACGCCCTGCACCGCGAACCCGAACTCGGGCTCGACCTGCCGCTCACCCAGGCGAAGGTCCTGGCCGCGCTGGAAGGGCTCGGTCTGGAGATCGGCCTCGGCAGGGGGCTCAGCTCCGTCACCGCCGTCCTGCGCGGAGGCCGGCCCGGCCCCGCCGTCCTGCTGCGCGGCGACATGGACGGGCTGCCCGTCCAGGAGGACAGCGGCCTTCCGTACGCCTCCGCCGTCGACGGCCGCATGCACGCCTGCGGGCACGACCTCCACATCGCCGGGCTCGTCGGCGCCGCCCGGCTGCTCGCCGCGCGCCGCGAGGAACTGGCCGGGGACATCGTGTTCATGTTCCAGCCCGGCGAGGAGGGCCGGGGCGGCGCCAGGATCATGATCGAGGAGGGAGTGCTCGACGCCGCCGGGGAGCGTGTCGTCGCCGCGTACGCCCTGCACGTCGTGTCCGCCGGAGCCCCCACCGGCCACGCCGCCACCCGGCCGGGCCCCATGCTCGCCGCCTCCGCTTCGGCCCGTGTCACCGTGCGCGGCAGGGGCGGCCACGGCTCCTCTCCCCACTCCGCCGCCGATCCGGTACCCGCGATGTGCGCCATGGTCACGGCGCTCCAGACCCTCGTCACCCGCGAGATCGACATCTTCGACCCGGCCGTCGTCACCGTCGGACAGCTCCACGCGGGCACCGCGCCCAATGTGATTCCGGAGACGGCGGAGTTCGCCGCCACCGTACGTACCTTCTCCGACGCCGCCCACGCCACCGTCCGCACCGCGTTCGAGCGGACCGTGCACGGGGTCGCGGCCGCCCACGGGGTGACCGCCGAGATCGACTACGCCGAGCAGTACCCGCCCACCCTGAACCACGCGGACGAGGCGGCCTTCGCCCTGGAGACCGCCCGCGAACTCCTCGGCGCCGACCGCGTACTGGAGGCCCCCCAGCCCATGGCCGGGTCCGAGGACTTCTCCTTCGTCCTGCGCGAGGTGCCCGGCGCCTTCGTCGGCCTCGGAGCCTGCCCGCCCGGCAGCGACCCGGCCACCGCCCCGATGAACCACTCCGCGCAGGCGGTGTACGACGACGGCGCGCTGCCGTACGCCGCCGCCCTGCTCGCCGGGCTGGCCCTGCGCCGGCTCGCCTCTCCGGCCTCTTCCTCGTCTCTGCCCCTGCCCCAGTCCCTGCGGCTGTCTCCGTGAGTTCCGGCCCTGTCGGCCGGCGGTGCGGGGTGTGCGGTGTGGGGTGCGAGCTGCGGGGCGGGGCCGATGCGGGCCGGGGACGCTAGCGGACGGACCGGAGCGTGCGACGGCGTGCGGGCGCGTCCGCCGCAGTCCCCGCAGTCCCCGGAGTCCCAGGAGTCCCCGCCCCTGCCACTGACCCGGTACCGGACTCCGCCGCCCTTCCCGCTCCCGATCCCGCTCCCGATTCCGTGCCCGGTCCTGATTTCCTGCCGCTCAGCAGCCCCGGCAGCTCCGTCAGCGCGTTGATCCGGAAGTCCGCCGTCTCCACGACGTCGGGGTGGTCCGCCCACCAGTGCCCGTACGGCCCGCGCCGCAGATGCGCGGCCCGCAGGCCCGAGGACTTGGCGGGGAACAGGTCGTTCGCCGGATGATCACCGACGTACAGCGTCGACCGAGGCTCCGCCCCCGACACCTCCAGCACCCGGGCGAAGAACTCCGGGTCGGGCTTAGACACCGCCCACTCGTCCGAGGTGACGACCAGATCCGCGGGCAGGTCCAGCGCCCGCAGCAACTCCCCGGCCCGCACCGTCCGGTTGCCCGCGACCACCACACGGACGCCGAGCGCGCGGAGCTCGGCCAGGGCGGGCCGTACGTCCGGGTAGAGGTCCGACTCGTCGAGGTGCTCGCCGCGCCCCGCCGCCACCCGCGCGAGGTAGGCCTCGGCGACGTCCATGTCGGGGCGCAGGATGCGCAGCGCGTCGGCACTGTCCCGGCCCTGCATCACGGCGGCACCCACCAGCGCACTGAGCGTGTGCGGCGGGACGCCGAGCCAGTTGGCCCAGGACGCCCAGTAGCGGTCGTCGCGTACGAGGGTTTCGCCGATGTCGAACACGATCGTTTCCATCACCGTCCCGACCCTACGGGCGCGTCCGCCGCGTGACGGGTCTCATTCGGTGAGTCGGCCCGGACGAGTGAGGGTGCGGGCCGAGCGAGGGGTGCCGGTCGAGCGAGGGCGAGGGCGCGGGCGCGCTGTCCGGTCCCGGAGCGGGCGTGCTCCCGACGGCGGGAAGCGGGCGACGCACGGCCCGGCCGACCGCCCGGCCGACCGCCCGGCCGACCGCCGGGCCGGCCGGAGGAGGCCCTGGTCCGGTACGCGCGCCTCGCTCGTATG
This sequence comes from Streptomyces sp. NPDC001787, assembly GCF_040297465.1. NCBI lineage: Bacteria > Bacillati > Actinomycetota > Actinomycetes > Kitasatosporales > Streptomycetaceae > Streptomyces > Streptomyces sp. NPDC001787. The sequence continues at coordinate 21,597 of NZ_JBEOZE010000050.1, read as the reverse complement.
CTCGGTTCATGACCGATCCTCAGAGCGGACGCCCCACCACCAACGCCATGCGGCGCGCGCTCAGACGGGCCCGTGACGGTGTCGCCCTCGACGTGACCGAGGCCGCCGTACTGCTCCAGGCGCGCGGCGACGATCTGACGGACCTGACCGCGTCCGCCGCCCGGGTGCGGGACGCCGGCCTGCTGGCCGCGGGCCGGCCGGGCGTCATCACGTACTCGCGCAAGGTCTTCATTCCGCTGACCCGGCTCTGCCGTGACAAGTGCCACTACTGCACCTTCGTCACCGTGCCGGGCAAGCTCCGCCGCGAGGGCCACGGGATGTTCCTCTCGCCCGACGAGGTCCTGGACATCGCCCGCCGAGGGGCGGCCATGGGCTGCAAGGAAGCACTGTTCACGCTCGGCGACCGGCCCGAGGACCGCTGGCCCGAGGCGCGCGAGTGGCTGGAGGCCGAGGGGTACGACGACACCCTCGCGTATGTACGGGCCATGGCGATCCGGGTCCTGGAGGAGACGGGCCTGCTGCCCCACCTCAACCCCGGCGTCATGACCTGGACCGACCTCCAGCGGCTCAAGCCCGTCGCCCCGTCCATGGGCATGATGCTGGAGACGACGGCGACCCGTCTGTGGTCGGAGCCGGGCGGCCCGCACCACGGTTCCCCGGACAAGGAACCGGCCGTACGGCTGCGCGTCCTCGAAGACGCGGGCCGCTCCAACGTGCCCTTCACCACCGGCATCCTCATCGGGATCGGCGAGTCGTACGAGGAACGCGCGGACTCCCTCTTCGAGCTGCGCAGGACCGCCCGCGCCTACCACGGGCTCCAGGAGGTCATCGTCCAGAACTTCCGCGCCAAGCCGGACACGGCGATGCGCGGGATGCCGGACGCGGAGCTGGAGGAGCTGGCCGCCGCCATCGCCGTGGCCCGTCACATCCTCGGCCCCTCGGCCCGTATCCAGGCCCCGCCGAATCTGGTGGACGCCGAGTACGCGCTGCTCATCGGCGCGGGGATCGACGACTGGGGCGGCGTCTCACCGCTCACGCCCGACCATGTGAACCCCGAACGCCCCTGGCCGCACATCGACGAACTCGCCGCGAGGACAGCGGAGTCGGGCTTCACGCTCCGCGAGCGCCTCACCATCTACCCGGAGTTCATCCAGCGCGGCGAACCGTGGCTGGACCCCCGCCTCGTCCCGCACGTCCGCGCCCTGGCCGACCCGGAGACGGGCCTGGCCCGCGAGGGCGTGATCCCCACCGGTCTGCCCTGGCAGGAACCGGACGAGGGCTTCAACGCCTCCGGCCGTACCGACCTGCACCGCACCATCGACACCGAGGGCCGCACCGGCGACCGCCGCGACGACTTCGACGAGGTGTACGGGGACTGGGAGGCGCTCCGCGAGGCCGCCGCCCCCGGGATGGTGCCCTCCCGTATCGACGCCGACGTACGGCAGGCGCTCGGCCGGGCCGCCGACGACCCGACGAAGCTCACCGACGACCAGGCGCTCGCCCTGCTCCACGCGGACGGCCCGGCGCTCGACGAGCTGTGCCGGATCGCGGACGCGCTGCGCCGGGACGTGGTCGGTGACGACGTCACGTACATCGTCACGCGGAACATCAACTTCACCAACGTCTGCTACACCGGCTGCCGCTTCTGCGCCTTCGCCCAGCGGCGCACCGACGCCGACGCGTACACGCTCTCCCTGGACCAGGTCGCCGACCGGGCGGCCCAGGCGTGGGACGTCGGCGCGGTCGAGGTCTGCATGCAGGGCGGTATCCACCCGGACCTGCCCGGCACGGCGTACTTCGACATCGCCCGCGCGGTACGCGAACGCGTCCCCGGCATCCATGTGCACGCCTTCTCACCCATGGAGGTCGTCAACGGGGCGACCCGCACCGGCATGTCGATCCGCGACTGGCTGATCGCCGCGAAGGAGGCCGGGCTCGGCTCGATCCCCGGCACGGCGGCGGAGATCCTGGACGACGAGGTCCGCTGGATCCTCACCAAGGGCAAGCTGCCCACCGCCACCTGGCTGGAGGTCATCAAAACCGCCCACGAGGTGGGTCTGCGGTCGTCCTCCACGATGATGTACGGCCATGTCGACCAGCCCCGGCACTGGCTCGGCCACCTCAGGACCCTGGCCGCGCTCCAGCAGGAGACGGGCGGTTTCACGGAGTTCGTGACCCTGCCCTTCATCCACACCAACGCCCCGGTCTACCTGGCGGGCATCGCCCGACCGGGACCGACCGACCGTGACAACCGGGCGGTCACCGCGATGGCCCGCCTGCTGCTCCACCCGCACATCACCAACATCCAGACCAGCTGGGTGAAGCTGGGCGCGGAGGGTGCGGCGGAGATGCTCCGGTCCGGCGCGAACGACCTGGGCGGCACGCTGATGGAGGAGACCATCTCCCGTATGGCCGGGTCGGGTTACGGCTCGTACCGCTCCGTCCAGGACCTGATCGCGATCGCCGAACTGGCCGGCCGCCCGGCCCGTCCGCGCACGACGCTGTACGGCGAGGTCCCGGCGGAGCGCGTCACGGCCGCCGCCGCGTCGGACGGCCACCTGCCTGAACTGCTGCCGGTGCTGCCGGTGCTGCCCAACTGAGGACCCAGACCCTGCCGTTGATGTGACGCCCCGGCCCGGTGGTGGGTCGGCCCGGTGGTGGGTCGGCTCGGTGGTGGGTCGGCTCGGTGGTGGCCGCGACCGTGTTGCCGCGGCCACCACCGGGCGTTCTCCGCGACGTTTCCGACGGGATTCAGCCGACGACGGAGGCCGGACACCCGCCGTGGGCGCCGGGCAAGGGCTGTCCCGTAGGAGCGGGTGCGTTCACGGGTGCTTCACCGACGCGTTCACCGACGCGTTCACCGGCGACTTCACGGGTGTGTTCACGGGTCGTTCACGGGTCGTTCACGGGCACGGAGCGGGAGGTTCCGACGGCCGTCGATCGTGAAAGACGATTCATGCGTTCGATGCATCGATGCGAATGTGCGGACGTTTTCCCGCGCGGGCGCGACTTCGCATCTGGCCGGTTGTGACCTGTTCCCGGTATCGGTCGCTGCGCCACAGTGGTCGCCGTCGGGCCGAAGCGGTCCTCGGTGATTACCGAGGGGAAGTTCCGGCAGCGATCGATCCTGGCTGCCTTCAACAGGCGAGCGGCCAAGGCTGCCACCACGACGGCCTCCGGCGATGGGCATTGTGCTCATCCGAACGATGGTTCCGGTAAGGCATTCATCCATTGAATCGCGGGTCCGTCCGGGAATCTCGTGGGCTGCGATTCAGAACCTGTGTGCACAGGAGGTAGCCGCGCCATGAAGAACTCCGCCGAAGTGGCCATTCACGACCAGGTCACCGCACTCATCGATGACCTGGACAATCACGACGTCTACGGGAACGACTACTTCGCGTTCCTTGAGAAAGCGCCGTGGACCGCCCGGGACTACGACTTCCACCGCGCCAACTTCTTCCACCGGACCGAGGGCACGGTCAAGGGCATCGCCCATGTGTGCGCGCAGGCGGCGGCCCACGACGACCGTGACACGCTCGTCCTGTTCTCCCACATCCTCAACGAGGAGACCGGGAACGGCGATGCCGCGCACTGCCACGAGCTGCTGATGGAGAACTCCCACAACCTGTACGGCCGGCGCGAGTTCGGCCTGCCGCCGCTGCTCGTGCGCGAGGCCCGCGACAGTGACCTGGTCATCCCCGGGACGGTGGCCTACCGCGAGCGCACCCTGGAGCTGCTGACCAGCAACTATCACCGCATGCTGGGTGTGGCGATGGCCCTGGAGTCGCACGCGGACAAGATGCTTCAGGTCTGCCGTACGGCGTTCCGCAAAAGCCGGAAGGAACTGCCCGCCGACGAGTTCGTGAACAGGGTCGAGGTCTACTTCGACGTCCACGTCGGGGACGAGGGCGTCGAGGAACGGCACGCCGCCGACGCGAAGCAGTGCGTCCTGAACAACTGCCGCACCGACGCGGACGTCGCCGAGATCGCCTACGGGGCGATGGAGACCCTGAACATCCAGCTGGACATGTGGAACGCGATGTACAAGGCCGTGGCCGCGAATTGAATTCCACCGATGGAAAGGCGAACCCCGTCGTCGTGCAGAAGAATCGCGGCATTTCCGATGCCATCCTACGCATTCCGGAATCGGCGACCCACGGGGCCGCGGCGAAGCTCGCCGCACTCAATCGTGGGCTCGCGGCCGATGAGCAGTTCATCGATCTCAGCATCGGTGCGCTTGATACGCCGACCGATCCCCGGATCGACCGTGGAGTGATCGATTTCATCCAGGCGGACTCCACGACGATTCACGCGTTCGCGCCGATCAAGGGATTTCCGTTCCTGTTGGAGTCCATAGCCGCACGGGTGGATCGCCTCCACGGAATCACGTACGACCCGGAGAGCGAAATCATGGTCACCCCGGGCGGTGTGAAGGGCTCGATCTCGGTGACCTTCCACGCGCTGCTCAACCCGGGCGACGAGGTCGTCATTCCCGTACCCAACTGGCCGCACTACGCGGATATGGTGCGGCTGCACGAGGCCATTCCGAAATCCGTCCTGGTCACGGCGGAGGACGGGCTGACCCCGTCCGCCCTGGAGGGGGCGATCTCCGGGCGGACCAAGATCGTCGTCCTCGGCGACTGCGTCAACCCCACGGGCAAGGTCTACTCGACCGGGGAACTGGAGGCGCTGGCCCGTACCGTCGCCCGGCACAACCTGCGGCGCGAGGCCGAGGGGGAGAGCCCGGTCCACGTCCTGTTCGACACCCCCTACGAGGCCCATGTCATCGGGCCCCGGGCCAGGACGTTCGCCGCCATCGACGTCCGGATGCCCGACGGCACGAGCTGTTCCATGCGGCCGTGGACGGTCTCGGTGACCGGTCCCGGCAAGACGTACGGCATGCACGGCGACCGGATCGGCTATCTCTGCGGTCCGGCGGACATCGTGGACGCCTCCGCACGCGCACAGGTCAACCTCACCTCGTTCGCGTCCACCTACGGCCAGGTCGCCACGCACATCGCGCTGCGGCCGGAGATGGACGAGGTGGCGACCGCCAGGGCGAAGGCCGCGCGCTCCAACCTCGAAGCGATGCTGGCGGAGCTCGGCACGATCCCCTCGCTACGGATCAACGAGCCGCAGGGGGGTTACTTCCTCTTCGCCGACCTCTCGGCGTTCGCCGACGGCTACCGGAGACTGGGCCACAGCACGGCGGAACAGTTCCTGCTGGCCGAGGCGAAGGTCGCCACGATCAGCGGCAACCATTTCGCGGAGGGCGAGCCACTGGACCATTTCGTCCGGATCAACTGCGGCAGGACGGGTACGCTCCCGAGCGAAGTCGGCGGACGGATCAAGCGTGCCCTGGACCGGCTGAAGCCCTGACGTGCGCCGATGCGGGCAGGACGAGATCACACGGTAGGCGACCGGAGTGGAGCAGGAGATCACGGACCGTTACAAGCACAGACTCCGGCGCCGTCAGGAGCAACGCGACGAGGGGCCGTCGGCGTCCCCGTCCCGCCCGTCCCTGCCGCCCCTCACCTACGTACCCCTGGGTGAACACCCGCTCAGACGGTTTCCCCAACTGCTCCTCGGCCTCGCCCTGTACGGGTTCAGCCTCTCGGCCATGGTCCGCACGTCCCTGGGCGTCAATCCCTGGAGCGTGCTGTACGAAGGGGTCGAGCACCACACGCCCCTGAGCTTCGGCATGATCAGCGCCCTCCTCGGCGTCTTCGTCCTCCTGCTGTGGATTCCCCTCAAGCAGAAGCCGACGTTGGGCACCTTCGCCAACATCGCCGTCGTGGGCGCATCGTCCGACCTCGGTCTTCTGCTCATCCCCGAGGACCTCGGACTGATGACCCGGATCGGCCTGCTCATCGGGTGTGTGGTGCTCAACGGCTTGTCCGTCGCCGTCTACGTCGGCGCGCGCTTCGGTCCCGGCCCCCGGGACGGGCTGATGACGGGTGTGTCCGCCGCGACCGGGCTCTCCCTCCGGCTCGTCCGCACCCTGATCGAACTGACCGTGCTCGGCGTCGGCTGGCTGCTCGGGGGGAGAGCGGGTGTCGGGACGGTGCTGTACGCCGTACTGGTCGGCCCGGTCACCCAGTTCTTCCTGCCCTGGCTCACCTACCGGAGGAGCACCGAGCGAGCCGTGGACATGGACGCGGACGCGGCGGGTTCGGCGGGGCCGGCGGGACCTGCCTGAGGAAGGGGCCCGGCGGCGTCCGCCTCAGTGGGCGCCGCCGCCGTCCTGGGCGCCGCTCCCGTTGTGCGCGCCGTTCCCGTCCGTGGCGCGGCGCCCGCTGCGGGTGTCGTCTTCGTCCCCGTCCTGGGCGCCGCTTTCGCGCTCGTCCTGGGCGCCGTCTTCGCGCTCCGGCCAGAAGTCGGTGGTGTGCGGGGTGCCGTCGAGGGCCGCGTCGACCCGGCCCCGGATGTAGCCGCCGGTCATCGGGCAGTCCAGGGCCTTGTCGGTGCGGCAGCCGAGCATATGGGTGAGGACCGTCACGGCGCGGTCGAGCTTCTCGATCCGTTCACGCATCGCGTCCCGCTGGGCGGTGATGAGCGTGAGCCGGTCGTCGAGCTGCTCACTGTCCACGATGGCGCTCGTCTCCGTGAGCGTGAGCATGCCGTCGTCGTGCCAGAGCTGGGCGTACGCGAGCCGGGCGAGGTCCTCGCGGCGGTAGTGGCGGACGCGCCCCCGGCGCTCGCTGTGCTGGACGAGCCCGCGCTCCTCGTAGAAGCGGAGGGTCGCGACGGTCAGCCCGAACGCCTCCGCGACCTCGCTGATCGAGTACAGGTCCTTCATGGGGCACCTCCGCCCGGGGTTGCGCTCAAGTTTACTTGAGCGTGAACGCTGGAGGGGTCGTCCACCTCCGGAAGGTTCCTGTGTCCGTACCCTCTCCCGCCCGGCCGGCGGCCCCCTCCGACCCGCCGTCGTCCTCGTCCTCGTCCTCTTTCCTCCCCCCGTCCCCGTCCCCGACTCCGTCGCCATCCCCTTCCTCTCCTTCCTCTTCGCATGCGAAGGCCGCGGCCGTGGTCCTGGTCCTCGGCTTCGTCCTCCTGAGCCTCAACACACGGGTCGCGTTCGGTCAGTTGGGGCCGCTGGCGCCGGTCGCCGGATTCGGTACCGGGGCGCTCACCGTGCTCGGGCTGCTTCCCCCGCTGTGCATGGGACTGTTCGCGCCGCTCGCGCCGTGGGTACGGCGCCGGTTCGGCGAGGAACGCGGCCTGTTCTGGGCGAGCGTCCTCCTGCTCGCCGGAACGATCGTCCGGATAGCCGGCCTGCCCGGTCTGTTCGTCGGCACCGTGCTCGTCAGCGTCGCCACGGCCGTCGTGAACGTGCTGATCCCCGTGTTCGTACGCAGCCGGTTCGCCCCGCGCCGGGTCGGTGTGATGATGGGCGTCTACGCCCTGTCCATGGGTGCCGGTTCAGCCCTCGTCGCGGCCCTGATGGTCCCGGTCTGGCAGGCGTCCGGACACTCCTGGCAGACGGCGATCGGCGTTGCCGTCGTCCCGGCGGCCCTCGCGGCCATCGGTATCGCCCCGCAGGTGCGCGGTTCCGGATCGGCCGCCCCGAAGGCAGGTGGTCCCGGAGCGGCGGGCGGAGCCCCTCGGCCCCCGGATTCCCCCCGGCCCTCGCAGCCCCCGGCGCGGGGCCGAAGGGGCTCAGCGGGGCCACATGGCTCGCAGAGGCCGCAGGGGAGGCCGGGGCGTGGGCTGGTGTGGAGTCTGACGGCGTTCTTCGGGCTCCAGACGCTGCTCTTCTACACCACGCTCGCCTGGCTGCCCGCGATCCTTGTGGACGCCGGGGTCACCGGGGCGACGGCCGGGAGCATGCAGTCGGTGTTCATCGTCGGCGTCGCCGTGGGCGGCTTCGTCACCCCGGTCCTGGCCGCCGCGCGAACCGACCAGCGCCCCCACCTGCTCGGCATCATCCTTGTCTGCGCGGGCGGTTACGCGGGCCTGATCGCCGCCCCGGCCGCCGCCCCCGCGCTCTGGGCGGTCGTCCTCGGTATCGGTCTCGGCGGCGGGCAGGCCGTGGCCGGAGTGCTCTACGTCAAGCGGGGCAAGGACCACGAGCACGTGGCGGCGCTCTCCACGGTGGCGCAGACCGGCGGCTACCTCCTCGCCGCGGTCGGACCGGTCACCGCGTCCGTGCTGCACACCGTGACGGGGACGTGGACGGTGCCGCTCGTCGTCTTCGTGGGCGTGCTGCTGCTCAGCGCCGTGGCAAGCCTGCGCGCCGGGCACGACCGCCCATGACGGTCACCGCCCACGCTCCCGGCCCACGCTTCCGGCCACCGCCCCCCGGCAGAACCGATCCGGCGCCCCCCGGACGGCCGCTCCGGACAGACCCCCGGACAGCCCCCCTGTACAGAGAACCGCCCCGGCCGGAGGCCGCTCCCGGTGGAACCGCTCCCCGGCGGGACCTCGCCGCTGACAGACTGGTGCGCATGTCCGCAGCCACCCCGCGCCGCCTGTCCCTTCAGCAGATCGTCGAGGAGCAACGCCGTGCCGCGTTCGTCGGGCGGGACGGCGAACTCGGCCTGTTCCGCGGGAACTTCGACGTACCGCCGGAGGATCCGCGGCACCGTTTCGTGTTCCATGTGCGCGGCAACGCGGGGGTCGGCAAGACGTCCCTCGTACGGGAGTGGCGGCAGACGGCCAGGGGGTGCGGGGCGCTCACCGCGTCGGTCGACGAGAGCGCCGAGTCCGTACCGGAGGTACTGGCCCTGATCGCCGCGCAGTTCGCCGCGCAGGGGCACCCGATGAAGGCGCTGGACAGGCTGCTGGCCACGTACCGGCGCCGGCTGCACGATGCCGTCACCGAGGCCGGGGCGGAGGGTGAACCGGCGGCGGGCGAGCCGTCCACCGGGGCCGTGGTCGCGGCGCAGGCCGGGCTGATCGCCGCCGGGACGCTGCCGGTCGTGGGGGCGTTCGTCGGCGGGATCGATCCGGCGGTGGTGGCGCGCGGCGCGGGCGGGCTGCGGGCCGTGTTCGGCGGCCGGTCGCGGCAGCAGGACGACGCCCGGCTGCTGTCGGAGCCGGTACGTGTCCTGACGCCCGTGTTCGTCGCCGAACTGGAACGGGTCGCGGACGCCGTGCCGTGGATCGTGCTCTTCCTCGACACGTACGAGCGCACCGCCCCGCTTCTCGACGGCTGGCTGACCGACCTGCTCACCCCCGGCCGGTACGGGGCTCTCCCCGCGAACCTCGTCCTCACCCTCGCCGGGCAGCGCCGCCTCGACCCCGCCCGCTGGGCCGACCACACCCGTCTGGTCGCGGATGTGCCGCTGGAGCCGTTCACCGAGCGGGAGTCACGCCAACTCCTCACCGGCAGAGGGGTGGTGGAGGAGAGCGTCGTACGGGAAGTGCTCCGGCTCTCCGGCGGGCTGCCGGTCCTCGTCTCCACGCTCGCCGCGAACCCGGGGGCGGTGGGCGACGCGAGCGCGAGCGCGGTCGAGCGCTTCCTGGCCGGGGAGAGCGACCCGGACCGCCGCGCCGCCGCTCTCGCCTGCGCGCTGCCCCGGCGCATCGACGAGGACCTGGTGGCGGTCGTGGTGCCCCAGGGGGCGCCCGGGGTGTACGCGTGGCTGCACGAGCTGCCGTTCGTCGCCGAACGGCACTCCGGGCGGGCCCGGTACCACGACGTCGTCCGTGCCCCGATGCTCCGCCTCCAGCGCACCGCGTCGCCGCAGAGATGGACCGAGGCGCACGACCGCCTCGCCGAGGCCTTCGCCGCCCGGCGGGACGCGGCGGCGGAGGGGCTCGACCCGGGCAGGCTGTGGGCCGAGGAGCCCTGGCGCGACGCGGCGCTCGACACGCTGTACCACCGGCTCTGCGCCCGCCCCCGTACCGCGCTGCCCGATGCGCTGCGCGCCGGGATCGAGGTCTGCGGTCAGCACTCGGTCGCCGCCCGCCACTGGGCCCGGACCCTCGCGGAGGCGGGCGAGGACGCCGACAGCGCCGTCCTGCGCGACTGGGGACGGGACCTGCTGAGCGCCCTCACCGACCACGGCCCCCGCCCCACCGCGGCCCTCGGGCTCCTGCTGACCCGCGCCGAGCTGGACGACCGGGCCAGGGCTGCCGCCCTGGTGGCGCGGGCCTGGAGCCGCTTCCGGGCCCGGGAGTTCGACGCCGCCCTGTCCGACCACGGGCGGGCCATCGCCGTGAACCCGCGCAGCGAACAGGCCTACCAGGGGCGGGCGGTGGTGCTGCGCGCGCTCGGCCGGTACGAGGAAGCCCTCGCGGATCTGGACCGGGCCGGGGAGATCGCCCCCACCTGGGCGTGGGTGGTGCGCGAACGCGGTGAGACCTACCGGCGGATGGGGCGGCTGGAGGAGGCCCTGACCGTCCTGGACCGGGCCCACGCCATGGACCCGACCGACGCCGTGCCGCTCGGCAGCCGCGGCCTGGTCCGCCACCGCCTGGGCCGGCACGAGGAGGCGCTGGAGGACTTCGACCGGGCCATCGCCCGGTGGCCGGAGTACGGCTGGGCACTGGTGCGGCGGGCCGGGGTCCGTACCGTCCTGGGCGACCCGCTCGGCGCCCTCACGGACCTGGACCGGGCCGAGGAACTGACCCCGGGGCTGTCCGGGACCGAGGGGGAGCGGGGCGAGGTCTACCGGGCGCTCGGGCGCTACGAGGAGGCCGTGGCGAGCTACGGGCGTGCGCTGGAGCTGAACCCCGACTACGCCTGGGCACACGGCAGCCGAGCCCTCGCCCACGAGGCCCTGGGCAGGCCCGCGGAAGCCCTCGCCGACCTGGACCGGGCGCTGGAGATAGACCCGGACTACACCTGGGCACGCACCCAGCGCGAAAGGCTGGAGGCGACGGTCCGCGAGAGCGGGCAGGAACCGGGAAGCTGAACCCGGGGGAGCCGGGCGCCGCCGGAAACGGGTACCCGAGACGGTGCCTCGGGCGTGGTGCCCCGGGCGGTTTCTCACCGGGTCCACACCGCTTCCCCACAGTTCAAAAACGACCTGCGGGACGTCCGTTCACATACCCACGCGTACTCGGATCCGGCCCTGAACCGACCGTTCCCGTTCGATTACAGTGCTGCGCAGTCGCACGGAGCAGCACAGCGTTTGGGACACGGATCGGCCTGCGTGACAGACGTACGGGGAGGGGCGAGGTGAGCACAGGGACCACGGCTGTCTGGGGCCGGGCCGAGCAGCAGGACTTCCGCAGCCGGGTACGCGGCGCCCTGCTCGGCGGCGCCATCGGTGACGCGCTCGGGGCCGCGGTCACGGGGCTCACCCTGGAGGAGATCCGCGAGGCCCACGGCGCCGAAGGGGTCACCGATTTCGTCCCCGCGCCCGGCAGCTCTGTGCCCGGAAGTCCCGCGCCCGGAAGTCCCGCGCCCGTAGGTCCTGTGTTTGCAGGCTCCCCGCCCGGCAGCCGCGGGGCCGTCACCGCGGTCACCCAGCTCACCCTGTTCACCGTCGACGGGCTGATCCGCGCCCAGGTCCGCCGTGACACCGGCGCCTGGCACCCGCCCACCGATGTGCATCAGGCGCATCTGCGCTGGGCCGCGACCCAGCGCGACTGGGGGCCCGACGAACGCCGCAAGGACAACGGGTGGCTGGCCGCGCAGGAGTGGCTGTACGCCCGCCGCGACCCCACCCGGGAATGCCTCACCGGCTTCGGCGACACCACCATGGGCACCCTCGACCGGCCCAAGAACCCCACTGCCCGGGACGCGGCCGCGCTCACCCGGTCCGCGCCGTTCGGGCTGCTGGTGGGCTGGGAGCCGCAGCTCGTGCTCCAGCTGGCCGTCGAGTGCGCCGCCCAGACCCACGGCCACCCGGCCGCCCAGCTCGCCGCCGGGGCCTTCGGCCTCCTGGTGCACGGGCTGGCCCGCGGCGAGACCCTGGACGGCTCCGTCCAGCACGCCCTGACCCTGCTCGCGGAACGCCCCGGTCATGAACCGGTCACCGAGGCACTTCAGCAGGCACTCGGCTCCGTACGCCAGGGAATCCCGGGCCCGGCCCTGATCGAGGCGCTGGGAGACACGGACACCGCGGAGGACGTCCTGGCCGTGGCCGTGTACTGCGCACTGGTCGGCGAGGACATCCGGCACGGCCTGAAGCTCGCGGTGAACCACGGCGGGCCCTCCCGGGCCACCGGGGCGGTCTGCGGGGCCCTGCTCGGCGCGCTGCACGGCGAGACGGCACTGCCGCCGGCCTGGCTGTCCGAACTGGAGGGGCGCGCCACCCTCCTCGAAATCGCCGACGACTTCGCGATGGAGATGACCCAGGGCCCGGCCCTCCACAGCCCGACCGCGGCCGCCCCGGGCTGGCTGGTCCGCTACCCACGCGGCTGAAGCGGCCGACGCTGCCGAACTGGCCGCGGTGGCCGGACCGGCCGCGGTGTCCGAAGCCGCTGACACGGAGATGGGGCGGGGGTACGGGCATGAGCACCCCCGCACCCCCGCGCCACGTACCCCCGCGCCCCCGCGCCCCGCGCCCCCGCGCCCCGATCCCCGTACCTCCGTGCCCTCTTCGGCCGGTGGTCCCTAGCCCTTCCCCGGCCCGTCCGGTACCGGTGAGCCGGGGGGACCGCCCTGGGCCGGAATCGCCGCGTCCGACGCCGGGGCCGGGCCGTCGTCGTCCGGTTCTCCGTCGCCCCAGTTGACCTTGTCGATGATCGCGTCGCGCTCCGGGGTGTCCTCCGGTTTGGCGAAGCCGATCACGATGTAGAGCACCAGCGAGATCGCGAGCGGCAGTGCCACCTGGTACTGGAGCGCGACATCCGTCTTCACCGAGCCGTCGACGTTGTAGTTGGTGAAGTAGAACGCGAGCAGACCCGCAGCCCAGCTGGTGAGCGCCGCCGTCGGTCCGGACCTGCGGAACGTACGCAGGAGCCCCAGCATGAACGGGATCGCGATCGGGCCCATCAGTCCGGCCACCCACTTGATGACGACCGAGATGATGTCCTTGAACGTCGGTGAGTTGATCTGTGTCGCCAGCGCCATCGACAGGCCGAGGAAGGCCAGCGTGGACAGCCGGGCCGCCAGCAGACCGCTGCGGTTGCTCCAGGTGCGGGCCGCCTTCGAGAAGACGGGGGCGATGTCGCGGGTGAAGACGGCGGAGATGGCGTTGGCGTCCGAGGAGCACATGGCCATCGTGTGCGAGAAGAAGCCGACGACGACCAGTCCCAGCAGACCGTGCGGCAGCAGCTGTTCGGTCATCAGCGCGTAGCTGTCCGAGGCGTCCGGCTTCTTCGCCTCGACGAGCAGCGGGGCCACCCACATGGGGAAGAACAGGACGACCGGCCAGACAAGCCACAAGGCCGCGGAGAGCCGGGCCGAACGGGTCGCTGAGCGCGCGGAGTCCGTGGCCATGTAGCGCTGGGCCTGGTTCCACATGCCGCCGTTGTACTCGAAGGTCTTGATGAACAGGTACGCCAGCAGGAACGTCACGGTGTACGGTCCGGCAGTCGGGTCGGTGTGTCCCTCGGGCAGCCTGTCCCAGACGGTCCACAGCGAACTGAAGCCGCCCAGCTTGCCCATGGCGATGACGAGCATGGCCAGCCCCGCGAACAACTGGATGATGAACTGCCCCAGTTCGGTGAGTGCGTCGGCCCACAGCCCGCCGACCGTGCAGTAGACGGCGGTGATGGCACCGGTGATGAAGATGCCCTGGGTGAGCGAGATCCCGGTGAAGACGGAGAGCAGGGTGGCGATGGCCGCCCACTTGGCGCCGACGTCCACGATCTTCAGCAGCAGACCGGACCAGGCCAGGGCCTGCTGGGTCGGGATGTTGTAGCGGTCCTTCAGATATTCGAGCGGGGACGCGACACGCAGCCGCGAGCGCAGCCGGTTGAGCCGGGGCGCGAAGAGCCGGGCGCCGATCCCGATCCCGATGGCGATCGGCAGCGACCAGGTCACGAAGGACGTGACGCCGTACTGGTACGCGATTCCGGCGTAGCCGGTGAACATCACCGCGCTGTAGCCGGACATGTGGTGCGAGATGCCCGACAGCCACCACGGCATCCTGCCGCCGGCCGTGAAGAAGTCGCTGACGTTGTCCACGCGCTTGTGCGACCAGAGTCCGATCGCGACCATCACACCGAAGTATCCGATGAGCACGGCCCAGTCGAGACTGTTCATGTGCCCCCTCCAGGGGTCCGCCTTGTGAACGGGTCACGCACTTCGTCGGTACGGCCGTTCAGCGGGGCCCCGTGCGGGAGTGGGGACTTCGGGGATTGAACCGCCCGCCTGGGCTCCCGGTCAAGGACTTGCGCGATCAGAAATGTGAACACCGATCAGTAAGCCGAACGATTTTGCTGGTTCTTGACCTGGTGGAGCGTTGTCGTGAACGCGACCAAACCCACACGATGGGCGGGCACTTCGTCAGGCCGCACCGCGAAAGGGGCGTACGCCGGGAGAGGGTGAGGCGACCGTACGGGATGCGGGTCCCGTGCGGCCGGGGAAGGGGGAGCGCGTAGGGGCACCGGGCCCGGTACGTCAGTGCGCGGGCGCGCCGGCTCGTCAGTCCGCTGGCACCTGAGCACGTCAGTCCGCTGGCGCGTCAGCACGTCAGCATGTCAGTCCGCTGGCACGTCAGTGTGTCAGTGCGTCGTCGAGCTGACGCGCCGGTACAGCGGGGCGCCGACACGTCAGCGCATCAGTTCCCCGGCGTTGACCAGCAGCGACTGGCCGGTGATGGATCGCGCCCGGTCCGAGGCCAGGAAGGTGGCGGCCTGCGCCACATCCTCGTCCGTGGCCAGTTCGGGCAGTGCCATCCGATCCGTGAGCCGGGCCAGCACCTCGGCCTCCGGTACGCCCTCGGTGTCCGCGGTGAACCGGACGTACGCCTGCACCGGCGGCCCCCACATCCAGCCCGGAACCACGGTGTTCACCCGGATCCGGTGCGGTCCCAGTTCCCGTGCCAGTGAATACATCGTCGAGGTCAGCGCCCCCTTGGACGCCGCGTACGCCGCCTGCCGCACCTGTGACGGGGCGGCCACCGAGGACTGCGTACCGATGATGACCACCGAGCCGCCCCGCTCCTTGAGTGCGGGCAGGCAGGCCCGGGTCATCCGCAGCGTACCGAGCAGATTGACATCGATCACCGCCTGCCAGGTGGCGAAGTCGGCATCCTCCAGGCCGCCGAAGTAGCTGTCCCAGGCGGCGACATGGACCACCGCGTCGATCCCGCCGAAGCGCTCCGAGGCCAGGGCGGCCAGCACCTCGCACTGCCCCTCGTCCGTGATGTCGGTGGCGAGATAGGCGGTGTGCCGGCCCTCCGGGTCGATCTCGGCGGCCGACTTGGCCAGATGCGCCGCGGTACGCGCCCCGAGCACCGCGTTGCCCCCGTCCCGGACGACGGTCTCCGCGATCCGGTGCCCGAGCCCGGCCCCGACGCCCGACACGATGACGGTCTTCCCCGCGAGCAACATCGGCGCCTCCCGGCTCTGGCAGTTCGTCTGACGGAGCGTCAGAGTAGGTGCCCGCGACCCAGGACGGAAGGGGAAGGGAACGGTATGAGCGACGAGACACGCAGCGATCAGTACGCGGAACTGGCGGCGGTGGGGCCGTACGGGGTCCACCCGGGGCACGCGCTGATCACCATGGTCGAACCGCATCCCGGCCATGAGTACGCGTACAACCGCTGGTACGAGGACGACCACTACTACGCGGGCGCGATGGCCATGCCCTGGATGGCCGCCGGGCGCCGCTGGGTGGCCACCAAGGAGCTCCAGGAGCTGCGCTACCCGGAGAAGTCCGCGGTCGCCCGGCCCGTCGGGGCCGGCTGCTACCTGTCGACGTACTGGGTGACGGACGGGCGCTACGACGACCACATGAAGTGGACCGTCGGGATCAACAAGCGGCTCAACCGGGACGGCAGGGTCTACCAGGACCGCACCCACGTCTTCACGGCCTTCCAGGACCACGCGGCGACCGTCTACCGCGACGGAGCCGCCGGCCCCCGGGACTTCCATGCCCTGGACCATCCGTACCGGGGTCTGGTCCTTGAGGTCATCGACGCCGAGGACCCGGAGCGGTGTGCGGAGTTGCTGGAGTGGCTGCGCTCGCGGCACCTGCCGAAGCGGCTCCACGGGTCGCCCGCCGCGATGGTCACGGTCTTCCGGCCCACGCCGCTGCCCGGTGACCGGATGACGTATGTGAAGCAGGTCGAGGGGGTCGGGACCCGTCTGACGCTGCTGTGGTTCCTCCAGGAGGACCCGCGTGCCTCCTGGGCCGAACACTTCGCCGGACTCGGGGAAGCTGTAGCTGAATCGGGCCTGGGGCGGGTCGAGTTGGCCGCGCCGTTCATTCCCACGGTGCCGGGGACGGATCGGTACGTCGATCAGCTGAGGTGACGCGGCGGGTGCCGGGAAATGGGCCGAGCCCCCTCGGCCAGGACGGCGAACCAGTCGAGAGGGCTCCAGTCAGATGGTGCGTCGTGGCCGGCGGTGCGGCTGGTCAGGCGTTGATGGAGCCTGCGGCGACATCGCGCACGAACGCGTTCCACGCACCGGGGACGAAGGTGATCGAGGGGCCCTCGGGGGCCTTCGAGTCACGCACGGCGATGGACAGAGCGACCGGGGACTTGACCTCGACGCATGCGCCGTTGCCCCCGGAGTACGAAGACTTCGTCCACATTTCCGTAGCACCCTGAAGAATAGCCATGTTCACTCCGGTTCAGAGAGATGGGGGGAGTCGTGCCAACCGGATTCCGATTGGCGTGATCGACGCTACTCGCCAACTCCGTTGCGTGAAGTGGCCGTTCACTCGACCGGATGGCATATTCCATGCGGGTCTTCCGTCGTGAGGTGGCGACGGTGTACTCTGCCGTCGCCTCTCCATCGGCATCATTCCATTTCTCGCAAAACAGACCTTGCGGCTGTCCTGTTTCAGCTGGTGTACCGCTTGGCCATCTCGCTGACGAACTGCCGGGTCTGCTCCACATTCAGCGACTGTGCCCGCAGATGTTCGTACATGACGCTGTAGCGCTGTACGTCGTTCGCCTTCTCCAGATAGAGATCGCTGGTGACGCCCTCGATGTAGACGACGCTGGAGTCCGCGGCGTCCGGGAACTCCAGAATCGCGTACTGCCCGTTGATGCCCGGGTGCGCGCCCATGTCGAACGGCAGCACCTGCACCGTCACATGCGGGAGGTGGGACTGCTCGACGAGGTGTTCCAGCTGTTCGCGCATCACCTGCTTGCCGCCGACCATCCGGCGCAGCGCCGACTCGTCGATCACCGCCCACACCCGCAGCGGATGCTCGGGCGCGTTGACCCGGTCCTGGCGTCGGGCGCGCACATTGACGCGCTTCTCGATGTCGGACGGCGGGGTCTCCGGCAGCGCGCCGTTGATCAGCGCCTCGGCGTAGGCCCGGGTCTGGAGGAGTCCGGGGACGACCTGGGGTTCGTACACCCGCAGCGACTCCGCGTCGGTCTCCAGTCCGATGTAGACGCTGTAGGGGATGTCGCCGAAGGCGTGCCACCAGCCCTGCTGGCGGGAGTCCTTGGCCATCTGCATGAGCGAGTCGACGACCCGGACGTCCTCGACCTCGTACACCCCGCACAGATCACGGACGTCGCGCTGGCTGATGGAACGGCGGCCGTTCTCCAGACGGCTGATCTTCGACTGCGAGACCAGCAGGCGCTCCGCCACCTCCTCGGCGGTCATGCCCTTGATCTCGCGCAGACGGCGCAACTCCTGGCCCAATCGGCGTCGCCTGACAGTGGGATTGACATGGGACGGCACGGAAACGGCACCTCCGGCTATGTAGCTGTGCGTATCTACTGCTCAGCAGATTGCCACCCCCGGCACCGGCCGCGCTGGGAAACGGCAACACGCAAGCGCGCGGGGCAGCCGGTGGATCCGGCTGCCCCGCGCGTGGTGCGGCTCCCGAACCGGGTCTTTGGGGACGTCGGTGCGGCGGTATGCGTATGTCCGTGCTCGTTCCGCTGTCGTGCCCGTTCCGTACGGCGCGCTGTGCGGTGTCCCGTACAGCACACCGTACGGTTCAGTGCGCGGCGGTCTGCGCCATGCTGCCGCGGCGCGACTGCGCTTGCGGTTGCAACGGCACGCCCGCTGCTTGCTGATTGCGGCGTGGCTGTACGGCCACACCGTTCTGGACGTCCATCACGGCATGCGCCACGAGTCCGCCCATCGGGTCGTGTCTGATCAGGTCCCGGAGCCTGGAGCGCGATGAACGCCCCTCGTTCCCGGGGTACAGGTGCTTGCCGAGTCCGACCGCGTGGGCCAGTGCGGCGAGCGCCGCGGTCCGCGGGTCCGGCGGTACACCGGTGCGGATCGCGCTGTCCAGCCGGGCTCTGATGTCCCGGCTGATTGCCGTGTCCGTCGCCTGGTAGCGAGTCGTCGGCAGTACTCCGCACATCTGGCCCGCCACGGCATGCACCATGCCGCACCGCTCCAGATGGGCGAGATAGATCTGGCGCAGCCCCAGCCGGGGTCCGCCGATCCAGTGGACGGCCCGGACCGGGCTGCCGCGACGGCGCAGCAGTTCCAGTGCGGAGTCCAGAGTCGGATCTCCTGTCGGCCGTGGCATCACCACGGCGATACGATCCCCGTCAGGGGCTATCCGTCCTGCCAGAGCCAGCTCTACTAGCTGTGCCCCGGCCAGGCCGAGGTCGAGCGACTGCGGCTGCGCTGTGGTACCCGTGGTCGGGTCCAGAGCGAGCAGCAGAAGCTCCTCCGGAATTGTTCTGCGGCTCCTGCCCATCCATGCCTCCCCGCGTGGATGAATGACAGGGTGACCCCTCTCACATTGGTCTGTCGAGAGCGCCTGACCGCTATATATGGGAACCAGTAGGTATGTCGTTCTCGTCTAGCAGCCCGGCCAGGGGTTCACACAGGACACTGGTAGATGGTTCGGACAGCGCGGGGTTGTCCCCGCAGCGCATGAGGAGGCATCGGTGGCGGGCGAGTCCCCCGACAAGTCGGAGCAGCAGAAGTCGTCGGGGACGGCTCCGGAGGAACGTGACCCCCGTCTCGCCGTGTTCCGTGAACCGGCCGCGAAGTCGGGCGTGAGCCCGGAGGCGGACGCGGGTACGGATGCGGAGGCGGGCCCGGACGCGGGTACGGATGCGGACGTGGACGCGGATGCCGGGAGCGCGACGGACCGCGTGACGGACAACGCGACCGCGGTCTTCCGTACCCGGCCCGCTGCGGCGGTCGACGGCGATGACGACGGCGATGGTGATGACGACGTGACGCCCGCTGCGGCCTCCGCGGCCTCTGAAGGGGGCTCCACGCCCCCGGAGAGCGCCGAGGGCGCTCTGGCGTCCGACTCGGACGGCGAGGCCTCCGGGGCGGACGAGGCGGGCGCGACTGCGGTGGCGGACGAGGCTGCGGTGGCGGACGAGCCGGGTGAGGTCACCGGGTCCGGTGAGCCCGGGGCCGCGGCCGGCGAGTCCGATGCTGGAGCCGAGCCCGGTGACGCGCGGCTGCGGGCCGCAGTCGCCGCCTGGGTCGGCGACGGCGACGGCGATGCGGATGACGCGGCTGACACGGGCGACACCTCGGATGCGACAGCTTCCGACGATGAGCCGGCAGCTGAGCGCGAGACCGCGTCTGAGGCCGAGTCATCAGGTGAGGCGTCCGGCGAGGTACGGGTGCCGAAGACCCGCGAGGAAGTGGCCGTCCCGGCCTCGAAGCCCGGCGCGGGGGCGAAATCCGACAGCAGCGCCGACGCCGGCGCGGACTCCAGCACCGGTGAGGACGCCGACGCCGACGGCGAGTCCGTGTCTGCTGAATCCGTGCCCGCCGAATCCGTGTCCGCTGAATCCGTGCCTGCCGAAACCGCGGCCGACCAGCGAGGAATCGATCAGCCCACCGCTGTCTTCAAGGCGCCCAAGCAGGCGCAGGTCGATCACCCGACGACCGCGCTGAAGATTCCGCCGCGAGAGCCCGCCCCGAAGAGCGGCGAGGGCTCGAAGAGCCGCGAGACCGCGGAGACCCCTGCCGAGCGGACCAGCAAGTTCGTGCCGCTCCGCTCGGACGACGTGCGGCCCGCGCCCGCGCCCCGTAAGCCCGAGCCCGCCGCACCGGCGGCCGGGGCGGCGGCAGCGTCCGGGACCGGTGCGGCAGCGTCGGGGGCGGGTGCGGGGTCCGCCGCAGGTGCCGCCTCCGGGGCGAAGCCCGCCCCCGCCCCCGGCCCGGCCTGGGCCGAGCCCGAGCGGACCCGGCAGCAGCCGCTGCCGCCCAAGCCGCCGCTCGATCTGCTCGCCGAGCTGACGAATACGCCTCCGCCCCAGGAGACCCCTGTCCGTACGGCTGTCCGCCGGGTCAAGATCTGGACCCCGCTGGTCGTGCTCCTGTTGATCGTCTTTGCGATCGTGCAGATGGTGCGCCCGCTGCCGACGCCCACGCTCCAGCTGACGGCGCAGCCGACGTACACCTTCGAGGGCAGCAAGCCCAAGCTGCCGTGGCCGGACCAGGGCCAGGGCTACATGGCGGCGACCGGGCTGGGCAAGGTCGACTCGTTCGGTGAGCAGAAGCCGGTGCCGATCGCGAGTGTGGCCAAGGCGATGACGGCGTACATCGTGCTCAGGGAGCACCCGCTGAAGCGGGGCGAGGACGGCCCGATGATCGAGGTCGACGCCAAGGGCGAGTCCGACGGCCAGCTCTTCACCGAGGGCGAGTCCACCCTGAACACGGTGAAGAAGGGCGACAAGATCAGCGAGAAGGACGCGCTGTCCGCCCTCATGATCCCCTCGGCGAACAACATCGCGCGGCTGCTGGCGCGCTGGGACGCGGGTTCGGAGAAGGCGTTCGTCGAGAAGATGAACGACACCGCGAAGCAGCTCGGCATGCAGAACACGACCTACACCGACCCCTCCGGGCTCAACGCCACGACGGTGAGCACGGCCGAGGACCTGGTGAAGCTGGGCGAGAAGCTGGTCGAGATCCCGGCGCTGATGGACATCACCAAGCTGCCGGAGTGGAAGGACCCGTCGGGCAAGGTCTGGCGGAACTACAACACCCTCGTGCCCTTCGACGGAGCGCTGGGGATCAAGACCGGTTCGACCAGCAAGGCGGGCGGCAACCTGCTCTTCGCGGCGCACAAGATGGTCGACGGTACCGACCAGCTGATCGTCGGCGCGGTGCTCGGCCAGTACAGCGACACCTCGATCATCGACGCGGTCAACGCGGCGAGCAAGAAGGTCATGATCGCCACGCAGGACGAGTTGAAGGGCGCCAAGATCGTGAAGAAGGGGCAGGTCGTCGGCACCGTCGACGACGGCCTCGGAGGCACGACGCCGGTCGTCGCGACCAAGGACGTGCAGGCGGTCGGCTGGGCCGGTCTCACGGTGAAGCTGGAACTCACCGACGGCGGGAAGACGGTGCCGCACTCCGCGGCGGCCGGAACCGAGGTCGGCACGCTGACCGTGGGCGAGGGTGCCAGCCAGGTGAAGGTGCCGGTCGCGCTCCAGAGCGAGCTGACCGAGCCGGCCTTCGGGAAGAAGCTGAGCCGGATCGGCTGATCCGGCGAAGCCGCGCGGGTCGCGGGGGGGGGGGGGGGGGGCCCCCGCCCCCCCCCCCCCCCCCCCCCGGGGGGGGGGGCCGCCCCCCCAGGGGCGCCGCGCCCGCGGCCGCGGGCGGGATGGGGGGGCGGGGGCG
>NZ_JBEOZE010000049.1:0-49986 GCF_040297465.1 Streptomyces sp. NPDC001787 | reverse complement strand
GGGGGGGGGGGGGGGGGCGGCCCCCCGGGGGCGGGGGGGGGCGCGGGGGGGGGGGGGGGGCGCGCTGCCGGGCGTGGAGGCGGTGGGCCAGCCGCCGGGTCGGCGCGCCTGTTCCGTACCGGCGGCGGCAGGCCAGGACCCGGGGCGCTGGGCGGGCGCGGGAGCCTGTGCCGGGGGCTGCTGGGCGGACCCGGCGTGGGCCACGGGCTCGGCGGCGACCGGCGCGAACGCTGCGGGGGCGGGTTCTCCGGGGGCGGGCGCTGCGGGAGGCGCGGGGGCCTCGCCCCGTACCGCCGCACGGGCCGCGGCGGGTCCGCCACCGGGCTGTCCGGCCGGGGCGGCGGGAGCATGGGCCTGAGCCTCCGGCCCCGGTACGTACCCCAGGGCGGGACCGGCGGCGGGCCCGGCGGCGGGGGCCGCGAAGGACGCGCCGCGCTCCAGCCGGTCCAGCCGGGCCTGGAGCGAACGTTCGTCGTCGAAGGCGGCGGGCAGCAGCACCCGGGCGCAGATCAGCTCCACCTGGAGGCGCGGCGAGGTCGCCCCGCGCATCTCCGTGAGCCCCTCGTTGACCAGGTCGGCGGCGCGGCTCAGCTCGGCGGCACCGAAGACGGCCGCCTGGGCCTGCATGCGCTCGACGACATCGGCGGGAGCGTCGATGAGGCCCTTGTCCCCGGCGTCGGGGACGGCGGCCAGGATCACCAGGTCGCGCAGCCGCTCCAGCAGGTCGGCGACGAAGCGGCGCGGGTCGTTGCCGCCCTCGATCACCCGGTCCACGACCTCGAAGGCGGCGGCGCCGTCACCCGCCGCGAAGGCGTCCACGACGGAGTCGAGCAGGGACCCGTCCGTGTACCCGAGCAGCGAGGTCGCCATGGCGTATGTCACACCGTCGTCGCCCGCGCCGGCTAGCAACTGGTCCATGACGGACATCGAGTCACGCACGGATCCCGCACCGGCCCGCACGACCAGCGGCAGCACTCCGTCCTCGACGGCGCTGTTCTCCTTGGCGCAGACCTCGGCGAGATACCCGCGCAGCGTCCCCGGCGGGACCAGCCGGAACGGGTAGTGGTGCGTACGCGACCGGATCGTGCCGATGACCTTCTCGGGTTCGGTGGTCGCGAAGATGAACTTGAGATGCTCCGGCGGCTCCTCGACCACCTTCAGCAGGGCGTTGAACCCTGCCGGGGTGACCATGTGCGCCTCGTCGATGATGTAGATCTTGTAGCGACTCGACGCGGGACCGAAGAACGCCTTCTCGCGCAGGTCACGGGCGTCGTCCACGCCACCGTGCGATGCCGCGTCGATCTCGATCACATCGATGGAACCCGGCCCGTTGCGCGCGAGGTCCTGGCAGGACTGGCACTCGCCGCACGGGGTCGGCGTCGGGCCCTGCTCACAGTTCAGACAGCGGGCGAGGATGCGCGCACTGGTCGTCTTCCCGCAGCCGCGCGGCCCGCTGAACAGGTACGCGTGATTGACCCGGTTGTTACGCAGGGCCTGCTGCAGCGGGTCAGTGACATGCTCCTGACCGATGACCTCGGCGAACGACTCGGGGCGATAGCGGCGGTACAGCGCAAGGGACGACACACCTACGAGGTTATCGGGACGGACCGACAACCGGCCCCGTACCGCCCGGCGGCCCCGGAGCGGAGCCCGCCCGGACAACGCGGGAGCCCGCCCGGACAACGCAAAGGGCCCCCCACGCACCCGCCAGAGCCAACCTACCCTTGCTGCCTTCCGGCCCTGGGGGAGTTCAGTCAGATAGCGCCACGTGAGGGGCTGACGCCCACCTTAGCGGATCCCCACCCCCTCCGGTCCACCCCCGCCCACCCCGCCACCCGGCTCCGGAACCGCCCAGGACGATCAACGGGGGAACAGGTTCGCGAGCACTCCCCAACGTCTTGTATTGTTTGCCGCGGAGGATTCGCCTAGTGGCCTAGGGCGCACGCTTGGAAAGCGTGTTGGGGGCAACCCCTCACGAGTTCGAATCTCGTATCCTCCGCCATTGCTCTCACCGGGCAATACGTCGAAGGGCCCCGCAGCTTGCTGCGGGGCCCTTCGACGTTGGTGGTTGCGGCTCTGGTCTTCTCGTTCAACAGCTCCCGCCCGAGCACCGCGTGGCCGGCCTTCCGGTGTGTGATGCCCAGCACGCGGGGGCGCCGTGGTGTGGCGGCTGACGCCGAGGTGGCGAGCATGTTGCTCACCCCTTCGACTCGGCGGCGCCAGGGGGCGTGTGCGGCCATGGGCTCGGCTGCTGGGTGGCCGCGTCCTGGAGCGCGTCCAGACCGCGCGCGATGAGAACCTGCGCCCGGCTGCCGGGCCGTACGCAGGCCAGGAGCCTTCGCACGGGGGCTGCCGGGCCGGTCAGGGGGACGCGCCGGAGGGGCAGGTCCTGAGGGAATGGCGCCTGCCGGGGCATGAGGCAGACGCCGTGTCCGTGGGCGACCAGGGCGGCGACGGCCGTCCAGTCGATCGCGCTGTGTGCCACGCGTGGGGTGAACCCCGCGGCTGCCGCGGCGTGCAGGAGGACCGGGTGCTGGTCCCTGGGGTCCCCCGCCTGGATCCAGGTCTCCTGGGCGGCGTCCGCCAGGCGTACGGATTCACGGCGGGCGAGGAGATGGTGATCGGGTACGACCAGGTCCTGGGGTTCCTCCGTCAGCGTCACGTGTTCGAAGAGGCCGCCTCCCGTGGACGAGACGTCGAAGGCGGCGATCACTACGGCGATGTCCACCCGGTGGGCGAGCAGAAGGCTGAGGCGGTCCTCGTCGGGATACTCGTCGAGGCGGCAGACCATCTGGGGGAACCGGTCGCGCAGTGTCCGTGCCGCCGGGGCGATCACCCGGGCGAGGGCGCTGGCGACGCCCGTGATCCGCAGGAGGCCGGCGGTTCCTTCCCGGTGGGAGTCCAGGACGGCCTCGGCCCGTTCCCATTCGGCGTTCATGGCCTCCACATGCCCGACCAGTGCGAGCGCGGCGGGAGTGAGCCGAACCCTCCGGCCCGCCGGTTCCAGGAGTTTCAGGCCGAGTTCGCCCGACAGCTGCCGAAGCTGCTGCGAGACCGTGGGGGGCGAGAGGTGCAGAGCAGCCGCCGCGGCGGTGACGGTTCCTTCCGCGTGCAGGGCGCGCAGAGCCCGCAGACGAGGGTCGATCATGTGGCTTCTCCGAACGGAACGGTGTGGAACTTTCCAATGGACGCTGTCAGGACGCCCGGACGAGAATGAGGATCCGCGCCCACGACGATCGACGCTCGCGCAGGGGCCCGTGCGGATCCGCCTCCCACACTGTCCGCTCCGAGCCCGCTGGAGGCCTGTTGTGTTCGATTCCGCTGTCGCGGGAGCGCTGGCCGGATACGGTCTCGCGATCCCGGTGGGAGCCGTCGCCGTACTGATGATCAATCTGACGGCCCGGACCTCGTTCCGCGTCGGGGCCGCGGCGGCGATCGGCGCGACGACGGCGGATGCGCTCTACGCCGTGGTCGCCGTCGTGGGAGGAGCTGCTGTGGCCACGGCGATCCAGCCCTTCTCCGAACCCTTGCGCTGGGCGGCCTTCCTGGTCCTGGCGGTGATGGCCGCGCGGATCGCCGTTGCCGGACTGCGGAAGCAGAAGGACGGCGCGGTCCGGAGGCCACCTGAGGAGAAGGCCGTCAGCCCACGCCGGTCGTTCGTGATGTTCCTGGCGCTCACAGCGCTCAACCCGTGGCCCGCCCTGTACTTCGTCGCGCTCATCCTCGGACATCAGGCCCTCCAGGAGGCATCGTGGGCAGAATCGACGGTCTACCTCGCGGCTGTCGTCACCGCGTCCGCGAGTTGGCAGTTGCTGCTTGCCGGCGGAGGGGCGGTTTTCGGCCGCTTCATCACCGGCCCACGAGGTCGAAAGGTCACCGCCGTGGTGTCCAGCGCTCTGATTCTGGGACTCGGCGCCCACATGGCCCTGGGGTGACATGGAACGGGTCATACCCCAGGCACAGGTTCCGCCTGGGGTACAGAAATCATTCTCCCGGTGCACGCGGGCACGGCCCCGCTAAATCGCCAAGACTTTCTCCTCCTTCTTTTCCAGCTGCTCCAGGACCCACTCCCGGAACGTGACGATGAGGCTCTCGTGCGGAGTGTGGAACTCCTCGAAGTACCGGGACCCCGCCGCCTTCTGAACCCTGACACAGGCTTCGAAGTCCTCGCGGGCCGTGACATCCACGAGCGCCGCGGCATCTTCCGGGGAGAAGTCGGGGTCATTCATGGCCTCGGGATGAAAGAGCCACTGTGTGAGGACCTTGGTGCGGTCGGGGCCCACTGGTTCGAACCGCATACACATCACATGGTCCGGAATGAACATGAGGTGCACATTGGGCCAGAGCAGGATTCCATGGAAGGTGCGGGCATCACCTTCCGGAACACCGGGCAGCCGGGCCGCCGCCGATTTTCCGGAGAGCGAGAAACCGGTGGCCCCTTCAGCCAGTGCGGAACCACGTTTCAAAGGACCTTCGGGGCCGCTTACCGTCCCGTATCCGGTGCGCCAGCTCGGAAGGATCTGACAAATTTCCGGATGCATGGTGGGACAGTGGTAGCACTCACAGAAATTCTCATAGAGAATCTTCCAGTTCGCCGGAACCTCGTAGACCACCTCCTTGGCAACCCTTAATTCGTCGCAGCCGTAGTTGCCCGGGACGTCGTCATCGCCGAAGCGTTCCCGGATCAGCGGTCCGACCTGGTCCTCCAGGGGTGCCGCGTCGGGGTCGAGGTTCACCCAGACATAGCCGAGCCATTCGGTGACACCGGCGGTGAAGAGGTGCCGCTCCTTCGTCTCGGGCGGGAGGTCACGCATGAAGGGGGCCGCGGTGAGGTGACCGTCGAGGCTGAAGGTCCATCCATGGTAGGGACAGCGGATGGAGCCGCCGAAATTCCCCTTATCCTCAAGGCAGAGACGGGCACCGCGATGGCGGCACAGGTTGATCAGGGCGCGGATCTCGCCGGCGGCCTTGCGTACGAGGAGAACGCTCTCCCTCCCCACATTCACACGCACGAATGATCCGACTTCGGCGATCTCCGAGGAGCGTGCCACACACTGCCAGGAGCGCTCAAATATCCGCTCCTGCTCCAGGGTGAAGTGCTGCTCACTGGTGTAGTACGTCGGTGGCCAATTGACCGTCACTCCTGAACTCCCTTTCGATTCGAAACCAGGTCGAGTCGCGCGACGCGAGCCGGGGCTTCACCCTCGAATTCAGGAAAATGGACTTCCACCCATGCCGGCCGAATCAATCGACGACCGGCCCTCAATCACCAGACACGTGCGCGACTCGAAAGACCTGTGCGTACAGAAGCAATGTTTCGATTTCCACGATCCATCATGCGCATGACGCCATCGGACCCGCAAGAGCTCTCCACTTCGGGGCCGAAAACCCCCGTTCGATAATCGTCGGAACGGATGTCTGCACCGATCCTTCGACGGAGGTGGCGAACCTCAGCCACAGCCCATCGAGCCGCAGGGACCGCTGCCCCACCGCCACGGGCGTGCAACGCGCGGCATCGCGATTGGCTCAAGTTCGCCCATCACTGCCGGAATTATCTACAGTTTCCATGAACATTCCGCTTGACCCCCGAATTGAACGCCCGTGACAGAATTTCTGCGGCATTCCGGGCCGAACAGCTACGACCGCTCCTTCCACCGGCGCGACGGGGAATGGCCGAAGGCCCCGGCCGGTCGCGGTCCGACGCCCGCTCCCCTCCCGGTGACGTCGCCTACGATCGCCGGTCATGGACTGGCTCGAACGCGCGGCGAAGCTGAGGCAATGGACCGGGAACGGGATACGGGCTCCGCACAAACCCCTGCTGCTCCTGTACGCCCTCGGCCGGTTCCGGGAGGACGCCGACGGCGAGTTGCGGTACAGCGGGGTGGAGGAGGACCTGAAGCGGCTGCTCGCCGAGTACGGGCCCGCCAACAGGACGACACCCGCCTACCCCTTTCACCATCTGGTCAGCGACGGGGTGTGGGAAGTACGTACCGATCGGGGACCCGGCAGTCCCGGCACCGGGGTGCTGGAGCTGCGAGCGACGGGCGCGGCCGGGCGGTTGGTGCCGGAGCTGCGGGCGGCCCTGCGACGTGAGCCGTCGCTGCTCGGCCGGATCACCCGGGTGCTGCTCGATCAGCACTTCCCGCCGTCGCTCCACGACGAACTGCGCGAGGCGGTGGGCCTGGACCTGGAGCCGGTGGCGCCCGAACCCCTCCGGGCCGGGCGACGGCAACGGGACCGGCGAATGCGGGAGATGGTGCTGACCGCCTACGAGTACCAGTGCGCCTTCTGCGGCTTCGACGGCAGACTCGGCGCGGTGCCGGTCGGGTTGGAGGCCGCGCATGTGCGCTGGTGGGCGTTCGACGGTCCGGACGACGTCGACAACGGACTGTGCCTGTGCGCGCTGCATCACAAGCTGTTCGACAAGGGTGTCCTCGGCGTCGGCGAAGGCCACCGCATCCTGGTGTCGCAGAAGTTCGTCGGGCGGAGCCCGGCAGCCCGCGATCAGGTGACGGCGCTCGCCGGCCGCCCCTTGACCGGCCCCCAGCCGGGCACGAGCCCGATCGCGGAGTGCCATCGGTCCTGGCACACCGGGCAGGTCTTCCGCGGCGACCCGCGCCCTGCCTCCGTGACGTGATCGTCGGGTCCCGGGTGCCGCTCCGGACCGGCGCACCCGGTTCCGGAGAACACGGGCGGCTCCCGCCCCTGGCCGACGATGTCATCGAAATGGCCTGTTACAACCGTTCGGCGCCGTCGTGAGTCTGGTTCGTCGGCCAGTAGCTCTCTGGCCTGCACACGTCATTCGGACAGAGCTCTCTCACCGCAAAGGAACGCTCACCGATGCTTGCAAGGCACCTCTTGCGCACAGCGGCCGCCTCACTGACGCTCGCCGCCACTCTGCTCACCGCCGGCGGCGCCCAGGCGGCCGGGACGGCGCCCGGCTGGGAGGTCTCGCTCTCCGGGGACAGCCCGGCCGAGTCCCTGATGTCCGTGTCCTCCGTCGACGAGGATCTGGCCTGGGCCGTCGGCCGAAAGGGACAGACCGGCGTCATCATGCGCTGGGACGGGGAGAACTGGAGCGAGGACACCGCCCCGGGGCTGCCCGACGTCTGGCAGTGGTCGGCGGTCAGCGCCGTCGCCGCCGACGACGTATGGGCCTACGGAACGGTGAACAGGGATCAGGCGCTCGTCCACTACGACGGCGAGCGCTGGACCACCGTTCCCACGGCCGGCCCCGCCGACGACTCATGGCCGGAGGTCCCGATCGACGCCGTTCCCGGGCGGCTGTTCAAGGGCGGCAACGCCCTCTACACGTACGCCGACGGCGCCTGGCAGACCTTCACGCTGCCGTACCTCGTCGACATCCGGGACATCGACGCCCTCTCGGCGGACGACGCCTACGCGACCGGCATGCGGTACCCGGTCAACGGCGGCCACCCGGTGACGTACCACTGGGACGGGACGACCTGGACCCTGATGGACCAGCCCCCGGTCCCCGCCGGTACGGACACCGCGAAGATCACCGCGGCGGCCCCGGACAGTGTCTACGTGGCCGGATGGGCCGACGACGCCGACGGCGGACCGCCCGCCCCCGGCGTCGCGCACTGGAACGGCACGACGTGGCAGGACGTCACCGGTTCGCTCGCCGATCTCTACCTCCACGCGATCAGTTCCGACGGCCGCGGCGGTCTGTGGGTCACCGGCAACGACAAGACCGATCCGGTCGCCGCCGGGCCGGTCTTCTGGCACTACGACGGCACCACCTGGACCAAGGAACCCGGAGCGTCGGCACCCGACGGCGACACCCAGTGGCCGTCCTACTCCTTCTACGACCTGGCTCCGGCCGGCGCCGACGGCAGGTTCTGGGCGGTCGGCGACTACTCCATGCCCATGGACGCCCACGGGGACCAGCAGATCAACGGCCTGATCGAACGGTCCGCCGCGGCTGCCCCGGCGACGGCCGCCCGTCGCTAAGGGCTGTCCCGACAGTGGCGCCGGCGCCCTCTCCCCGCACCACGGGAGAGGGCGCCGTTCCGTTGGTCCGGGCGGGGATACGCGAGCCGTGCTACGCCCCCGTACCGGACGGGATCTCCGCAGGCCGCCTCCGGGGCAGGATCCTTCGGAGCAGCCGTCTGCCGGAGCGGCGGTTCCCGTCCGTCTGCCCCAGGTACGCCGGACCGGCCGCTTCCGCGGTCCCGTAGGGGCCCCATCGTCGGCGTACGTCCATGAGCACCCGAGCGAGATCGGGCGATGTCTCCTCGGATGCCGCCCAGCCGTGGACCCGGGACCGGAACCGCGAACCGTACCGGTCGTGGCTGAGCCCCAGTTCCAGCGCCGCCGCGGCCTCGGCGCGCAGGCGCCCGCCCGCCGGAGGACGGGTCCACCGCTCGACGAGGTCGCACAGGTCGTCCGGGCGAGCGGCCGACAGGGTCCGCTCCGCGAATCGGCGGATCAGGCGTGCGCGGTCCTCCGCCGTGTATGCGGGCAGTTCCACGCACCTGCCCACCCAGTCGCGGAAATCCGTATGGAGATCGGGGAAGTTCTCCCAGAAGTACCGCCCGACCGCGCTGTCGTAGCCGGGCGTCGTGAACGTCACCCGCCCGCCGTCGTCCCGGCCGAGGGACAGTTCCTCCAGCCGCTCGCCGACGTCCGCCTGTTCGAGGCCGGGTGTCCGGTCCTGCGGGTGGTCCAGTACGGACAGCAGACAGCGGGCCGCGTCCAGTACCGCCGGGGACGCGGCGCCGCTGTTCATGGCCGCCGCGAGCAGCAGAGCGCGCTGGGGAGCACCCCGATGCCGCCGTACGTGCCCGGCGGCCTCGGCCGACCGGTCGGTCACGGTGTCCATGGCCTCGCCCAGCCAGGCCGCGAAGTCCGCGCCGTCCCGGTACCCGTCCCCGTCCCGCGCCTGGACGACCAGCTCCGCCAGGCGGGCCAGTTCCCGTAGAGGAGCTGTGGCGAACATGCGGGCCAGGTACGCGGTGTCCAGTTGCTCCGGCTCGAACGCCACGCCCCGCACCCGGAGGTACCGGCTGAACACCGCCCGCCCACGGGGCCGTTCGAGACGTACGGTCAAAGGGAACAGGTCCATGTGCAGCATCGACGCCGCGCCCGCCGGAAGTATCGCGACCAGGCGCGCGCCGCACCTCTCGACGAGGGCGAGGTGGCGCAGGAGGCTGTGCTGAGCCTCGGGGTAGCCGGCGAGGCTTACATGCGACAGGTCCATCAGACAGCGGTCGTCCGCCGAGACGTCGGGAGCGCCCGCCTCCCAGACCGGCGGCAGCTCCTCGATCCGGCCGCCCGGCACCGAGGTCCCCTCCAGCAGCATCGTCGCCGCCGCACGCCGGCCGCTCCCGGGCGCACCGTCCACCAGCACCGCGGCACCAGGAGCCGCCAGCCGTTCGGCTGCCCGGCCGAACCCCCGTGGGCGTACGAAGCAGCCGCCCAGCCGACGCCGGTGCTGCTGGGTGATGCTCAGCCGAGGGAGGCCTGTTCCGGTCGGGCGCTCGTCCCCGCCGGTCAACCGCTGGAAGACGTACTGATTCCCGGCCCCGTTGTTCACCGGCCCCCGCGGATCGCTGACCCATGTGCCGCCCGCGCCGGTCACCGTGCCCCGTCCACAGGCCGCCCGCCCCGGTCCGGGCGCTGCTCGGCGTAGAGGTGGCCGCTGCCCGTGTGCACCGGGCCCCGGGGATCACTGACGAATGTCCCGGAGAAGTCTCCGTTGAGGTTTCCCATGCCTCCGCGTCGCCGATTGCTGACCGCCCCCGCGCGCGACCCCGTCCGCGCCCCCTCCCGCGCACGAGCGGTGCCGCTGCCGCTGCCGTCCATGTCCCTGTGGTCATGACCGTGACCGTGACCGTGGTTCCGTGCGGCGGTGGCGAGTTCCGGGAGCAGGGTGATCAGGTCGTCCGCCAGCCTCCCCAGATCGGCCGCCGCGTTGCGGTGGTCGAGACGGCGATACTGACAGTCGGCGAGATCTCCGAGCGCCACCGGCAGATCCTCGGACCGCAGGCGCCTCGCTCCGGCGACCAGGAGAGGGATGACGACCGCACCGTTCTCCAGCGCCTCCTCGATCTCCCGCCGTGTCCAGTCGTTCTCGTCCTCCAGGGCACTGCGGGTGCCGGTTCCTCCGGCCTCCAGCCATCTGTGACCGATCACCGCCAGCAGAACACTGGTGCGCCGGACGGCTCTGAGCAGTTCCCGGGGGTACCGGCTTCCCGGACGGATGGACTTGCTCGCGCGGAAGACGTTCTCGTCTCCGAAGATCCGCGAGAGTTCCCTGTCCACGAGGGTGGCGGTGGCCTCTTCGTCGTTCGTTCGGTAGTTCACGAAGATCAAGGGCATACGGGATCCCATTCTGCGAGTTCGTGTTCGATCGACGAATGAGCGTGCCCTTCACCTCATGTCTGTATGGCTCAACTACGTCTGGATTCAGCCTCATTGACTGGGTTTCGGACAACGATGGACGTGTCGCGGCTGCGCAGACAACCCCGGGGGCCGTACCGCATCTCTCACAGGCGGGAGACAGTTTTCGCGGCCGGGCACCGGTGCGGCGCTGTCCGTCCACGTCCCATCAGGCACTCGGAAGTACGAGGAATGATGACCAGATCCCACCAGGCCCGCATGTCGCGTTCGGCGATCGCAGCCGCCGCGGCCATCGCCGTGACCGCGGGCGTCGTCGCCGCCGCACCTGACGCCAAGAAGGCCGCGCCGACGCCGAAGCTCAGCCTGATCGCCGCTTCCACTTCCGTGACCCTCGACTCGTGGAAGGAGGACCCCGGCGTCTATCTGGACCTCGGCACGTACGTCACCGCCGAGAACGGTCCCCTCGAACTCAGGGTGAACCGTAAGTCCTACAACGACCCGATCATCGCGAAGCAGATCATCCGGGACGCGAAGGGCAAGCAGACAGGGACCAAGACCCTGCCCAAGCGACTGCTGAAGGACTTCGCGGGGTTGCCCGACTTCGCGAAGATCACCGTCAAGGACGCGGCCGGGAAGACCGTGCTGGACAAGACCGAGGCGTTCTGTCCGAACAACGCGTCCGGGCGTATCCACCCCGAGGCGCCGGCCAATTCGAAGTATCCCCAGAGCTGCCCGGTGAACCCGTTCACCCTCGGCTCGGTCTGGGGGGTCGAGAACGGCTGGGCGTCCAACACCTACGCGGGCTACTACTCCACGCCGGTCGTGCTGCCCGCCGGGAAGTACACCGCCAAGGTGTCCGTGACGAAGGCCTACCGCGATCTGTTCGGCATGGCGGACAAGCCCCAGACCGTCAAGGTGACCGTCCGCGAGCGCAGTTGGGAGGAGGGTGAGGGCGTCTCCGGCGCCTCCGCGATGTCCGGGCACGACATGTCGAAGATGTCCGGGCACGACATGTCCGGGCACAGCATGCCGGGTCACGGTGCGATGCGTTCGCCCGCCCCGGCCGCCGCGACGAGCGGCGCCGGTCCCTCGTACAACGTGGGTCACGGGCCCTACGCGCCCGCGCCGCCCGCCCTGCCGTGGGCGATCAAGAAGGCCGCCCTCAAGTCCGCCGCGTCCGCGCAGGCGGGCGACGGGCCCGGCCGGACCGACGGGTCCCGCAAGGCGCCCGCCGTGCAGCCCAACGCGAAGCGGCCGACCGGCAAGGCGAGCGTGCCCGACGTTCCCAAGCCGGACCTCCGTTCGCTGCCCGCCTACGGCATCACCGTCAGCGACGGTTACGAGGAGGTCCCGGGCAAGGACTACCTGGCCTTCAGCGCCAATGTGTGGAACGCCGGCCCGGCCAAGCTCGTCGTGGACGGCTTCCGCTCTCCGGGCAAGGAGCTGATGGACGCGTACCAGTACTTCTACGACGCCAACGGCAAGCAGGTCGGCTACACCCCGACCGGCACCATGGAGTGGGACCCGCGCCCCGGCCACGAGCACTGGCACTTCACCGACTTCGCCAGCTACCGGCTGCTGAAGGCCGACAAGAAGGAGACCGTGCGCAGCGGCAAGGAGGCCTTCTGCCTGGCCAACACCGACGCGGTCGACTACACGGTGAAGAACGCCAACTGGCACCCGGACAACACCGACCTGTCCACCGCGTGCGGCCAGGAGAACTCGATCTCCGTCCGTGAGGTGCTCGACGTCGGTTCCGGTGACACCTACACCCAGGACCTCCCCGGCCAGTCCTTCGACATCACCGGCCTGGCGAACGGCACCTACTACATCCAGGTGCTGGCCAACCCGGAGAAGCGGCTCAAGGAGACCGACCTCACCAACAACAGCGCCCTGCGCAAGGTCGTCCTGGGCGGCAAGCCCGGCGCCCGTACGGTGACCGTTCCCCCGCACGAGCGGGTGGACGCCAACTGATGACCGCCCGCCACCGCGGCGGGCAGTGAGCAGGAAGGGGACGGCCCCCGGAGACCATGGGTTTCCGGGGGCCGTACTCGTGCCCGCGCCCCGAGCCCCGTAGCCCTGCTGCCGCGCGCCGCGCGCCGCGCGCCGATAGCCCCTCTGCCCCGTAGCCCCTTGCCCCGTAGATCCGGAGCCCTTCTGCCCCGTACCCCGTCCGCCCCGCGCTCAGTTCGGGTGGCGCTTCGTGATCCTGCCCTGCGCGTCCGCCTCCAGCGACGCCTTGGCGCCCCCGCCCGTCACCGACACCCGGATGGTCAGGGCCCGGTCGCCCGATGCCGGTTCCACGTCGATGCGCCAGGCCCCGGGGTCGCGCACGCCCAGGGTGTTCCGGGCCTCGCGCACCAGGCCGGGGAAGAGTTCGTACGGGAGCGTCCGCAGGTCGATGGCGTGCATTCCGTCCTGCGGCCCGCCGGCCTCACCGCTCACCGCCATGCGGTGCTCGTCGATGGAGAGGTCGGCGACCGTCGGCGTACCCACCCGCGCCGTCAGCGATTCGGCGGTCTCGCGCATCCGGCCGATGTCCAGCATCGACGACGTGGGCCCCGACACCGTCGTGGACGACGAGAAGGTCGTGGAGGAGGACGAGGACGACTTCGCGCCTGCCGAACCGTCGTCGGCGAACAGTTCGCCCCGGAACAGCAGCACGACGACCGCCGCGCCGATCAGAAGCCCCACGAGCCCGCCGAAGCAGCCTGCCCGGCTCCGGACCGGCGCGGCCACCCGGCTGGACTCCGGCGCCGAGTCCGCCTTCTCCGTCTCCGCCCGACGCGCCCACTCCGGCGACGGCCGGGTGACGATCTCGACCTCCCACGGCTCGTCGGGGCGGTACTCGACCACGGTCATGCCCTGCGGCCGGTAGGTGGGGAGGTCGACCAGGTTGACCGACTGGCTGGTGGTGACCCGGTACGCGGGGCGGTCCTCCGGGGCCACCGTCAGATCGAACCTGACCGGGACGTCCGCCGACTCGCCCCCGATGGCGCGCAGGTCCTCGATCAGCGCGAGTGCCGTACGGGTGACCGGCTTCCCCCTCCTGGCCTTGATCCAGCTGTCCACGACCAGCAGCACCGTGACGGTGACCACCTGGAGCCCGGCCCCCAGCAGGAGGAGGGGCACCCGCTCCAGGACGACCCCGGAGACCATGCCCGCCAGTGCGGCACCGGTCGTCCCCCCGGCCAGGAATCCGCGGATCAGGGCTATCGGCCCCGTGGTCTCTTGCAGCCCGGAATCAGTCGTCCCCATGGACGCGATTGTGCCGTGCGGGGAAGGGCACCACCGGTGGTTCGCCCCACTCCGGTGATCCGGTCCGCCTCCGGACCGGATCACTCCGGACCCCTGTCAGTCCTCGCCCTCCAGGTTGCCTTCCGTCTCCAGGAAGACCTGGCGCAGCGCTTCGAGCACCGCCGGGTCGGGCTTGGCCCACATCCCGCGCGACTCGGCCTCCAGGAGGCGTTCCGCGATGCCGTGCAGGGCCCACGGGTTGGCCTGCTGGAGGAACTCCCGGTTCGTCGGGTCCAGGACGTACGTCTCGGTGAGCTTGTCGTACATCCAGTCGGCGACCACGCCCGTCGTCGCGTCGTACCCGAAGAGGTAGTCGACGGTCGCGGCCAGCTCGAAGGCGCCCTTGTAGCCGTGGCGGCGCATCGCCTCGATCCACTTGGGGTTCACGACCCGGGCGCGGAAGACGCGGGACGTCTCCTCGACCAGGGTGCGGGTGCGGACGGTCTCGGGGCGGGTGGAGTCCCCGATGTACGCGGCCGGCGCGGTGCCCTTCAGCGCGCGCACGGTGGCGACCATGCCGCCGTGGTACTGGAAGTAGTCGTCCGAGTCCGCGATGTCGTGCTCGCGGGTGTCGGTGTTCTTCGCCGCGACCTCGATCCGCTTGTACGCGGTCTCCATCTCCTCGCGGGCGGGCCGGCCGTCGAGCTCGCGCCCGTAGGCGTATCCGCCCCACACCGTGTAGACCTCCGCGAGGTCGGCGTCGGTGCGCCAGTCCCGGGAGTCGATGAGCTGGAGCAGGCCCGCGCCGTACGTACCGGGGCGGGAGCCGAAGATACGGGTGGTGGCCCGGCGTTCGTCGCCGTGCTCGGCCAGGTCCGCCTGGGTGTGGGCGCGTACGTAGTTGTGCTCGGCCGGCTCGTCGAGCGAGGCGGCGAGCCGTACGGCGTCGTCCAGCAGACCGATGGTGTGCGGGAACGCGTCGCGGAAGAAGCCGGAGATGCGCAGCGTGACATCGATGCGGGGGCGGCCCAGTTCCTCGTACGGGATCGCCTCCAGGCCCGTCACACGGCGCGAGGCGTCGTCCCAGACGGGGCGGACGCCGAGCAGGGCGAACGCCTCCGCGATGTCGTCGCCCGCCGTGCGCATCGCGCTGGTGCCCCACAGGGACAGGCCGACCGAGGTGGGCCAGTCCCCGTTGTCGGTGCGGTAGCGCTCCAGGAGCGAGTCGGCGAGGGCCTGTCCGGTCTCCCAGGCGAGCTTGGAGGGGACGGCCTTCGGGTCGACCGAGTAGAAGTTGCGGCCGGTCGGCAGCACGTTGACCAGACCGCGCAGCGGGGACCCGGACGGGCCCGCCGGGACGAAGCCGCCGTTCAGCGCGTGGACGGCGTGGGCGAGTTCGTCGGTCGTCGCGGCGAGGCGCGGCACGACCTCGTGCGCGGCGAAGCCGAGGATGTCGGCGACGGCGGCGGGGTGTCCGGCGGCCACCGCCTCGACGGCGGCCGGGTCCCAGTCCGCGTCCTCCATCGCCTGGACCAGGGCGCGGGCCTGCTCCTCGATGTCGTCGGCGGCGGTGCGGGTGGCGGCGGACTCGTCGAGGCCGAGGGCCTCGCGCAGACCGGGCAGGGACGCCGTACCGCCCCAGATCTGGCGGGCGCGCAGGATCGCCAGGACCAGGTTGACGCGGTCCGGACCGGCCGGGGCGGTGCCCAGGACGTGCAGACCGTCGCGGATCTGGACGTCCTTGATCTCGCAGAGCCAGCCGTCGAGATGCATGATGAAGTCGTCGAAACCCTCGTCCTCGGGGCGGTCCTCCAGCCCCAGGTCGTGATCGAGCTTCGCCGCCTGGATCAGGGTCCAGATCTGCGCCCGGATCGCCGGGAGCTTCGCCGGGTCCATCGCGGCGATCTGGGCG
This sequence comes from Streptomyces sp. NPDC001787, assembly GCF_040297465.1. Classification (NCBI taxonomy): domain Bacteria; kingdom Bacillati; phylum Actinomycetota; class Actinomycetes; order Kitasatosporales; family Streptomycetaceae; genus Streptomyces; species Streptomyces sp. NPDC001787. Next base: position 34,472 of record NZ_JBEOZE010000049.1, on the reverse strand, counting down.
TGCTCGTCCAGGAGCTGCTCCAGCCGGGCGATGTCGCCGTAGCTGTCCGCGCGGGCCATCGGCGGTACGAGGTGGTCGACCAGGGTGGCGTGGACGCGGCGCTTGGCCTGCGTACCCTCGCCCGGGTCGTTGACCAGGAACGGGTAGACGAGCGGGACGTCACCCAGTGCCGCGTCCGGGCCGCAGGACGCGGACAGGCCCGCGTTCTTGCCGGGCAGCCACTCCAGGTTGCCGTGCTTGCCGAGGTGGATCATCGCGTCGGCGCCGAACCCGTTGTCGTCGGCGGACGCGGCGATCCAGCGGTACGCGGCCAAGTAGTGGTGCGAGGGCGGCAGATCGGGGTCGTGGTAGATCGCGATCGGGTTCTCGCCGAAGCCGCGCGGCGGCTGGATGAGGATGAGCAGGTTGCCGCGCCACAGGGCCGCGAGCACGATGTCGCCCTCGGGGTTCACGGACCGGTCCACGAACATCTCGCCGGGCGCCGGGCCCCAGTGCCGCTCGACGGCCTCGCGCAGATCGGCGGGGAGCGTGGCGAACCAGCGGCAGTAGTCGGCCGCCGGGATCCGCACCGGGTTGCGTGCCAACTGCTCCTCGGTCAGCCACTCCTGGTCGTGGCCGCCCGCCTCGATCAGGGCGTAGATCAGCTCGTCGCCGTCGCCGGAGACGAGGCCGGGGATCGCGTCCTCGGGGCCGAAGTCGTACCCCTCGGCGCGGAGCCGGCGCAGCAGCGCGACGGCGCTGGCCGGGGTGTCGAGACCGACGGCGTTGCCGATGCGGGAGTGCTTGGTCGGGTACGCGGACAGCACGAGCGCGATCCGCTTCTCCGCGTTCGGGATGTGGCGGAGCCTGGCGTGCCGTACGGCGATGCCGGCGACCCGGGCGGCGCGCTCGGGGTCGGCGACGTACGCGGGCAGACCGTCCTCGTCGATCTCCTTGAAGGAGAACGGCACGGTGATCAGGCGGCCGTCGAACTCCGGCACCGCGATCTGGGTGGCGGCGTCCAGCGGGGAGACGCCCTCGTCGTTCTCCTCCCAGGCGGCCCGGGGGCTGGTGAGGCAGAGCGCCTGGAGGACGGGCACATCGAGACCGGTCAGCGCGCCCGCGTCCCAGGACTCGTCGTCGCCGCCCGCCGACGCCTCGGCGGGACGGGTGCCGCCCGCCGCGAGCACGGTGGTCACGATGGCGTCGGCGGCGCGGAGTTCATCGATCAGCTCGGGCTCCGGGGTACGCAGCGAGGCCACGTACAGCGGGAGGGGGCGGGCCCCCGCGTCCTCGACGGCCGTGCACAGCGCCTCGACGAACGCGGTGTTCCCGCTCATGTGGTGGGCGCGGTAGTACAGCACGGCGACGGTGGGCGCCGACGCGTCGGTCTCCCGGGCCGTCCGCTCCAGCGGGCCCCACGCGGGGGCCGGGGCGGGCGGCTCGAAGCCGTGGCCGGTGAGCAGCACGGTGTCGGACAGGAACCGGGCCAGCTGGCCGAGGTTGGCGGGGCCGCCGTGCGCCAGGTACGCGTGTGCCTCGGCGGCGATGCCGATGGGCACGGTGGACGCGGCCATCAGCTGGGCGTCCGGGGCCTGCTCGCCGGTCAGCACCACGACCGGGAGGCCCGCGGCCAGCAGCTGGTCCAGCCCTTCCTGCCAGGCGCGTACGCCGCCGAGGAGACGTACGACGACGAGGTCCACGCCGTCCAGGAGCTGCGGAAGGCCGTCCAGCGGGAGCCGGGAGGGGTTGGCGTAGCGGTAGCTGACCGGGCCGTCGGAGGCGCGGGCGCTCAGCAGGTCGGTGTCGGACGTCGACAGGAGCAGGATCATGCTGCGTCAGGCCTTCCTCGGGGTGTCCACGCCCCGGGCGGTGTCGAAGTGGGCTCCCCGGTGCTCAGGCGGACCGGGTCGGTCCGAGAGCGTGGGGAAGGGAGTTCCTGACTCGCCCGGCCGCTGTGTCGGCCGGGCTCACAGTGGCGGGACCGCGCCGGATTCTCACCGGGCTTCCTCCCCTGTCGCCGTCTGGCGATGACGGACCGTATGGCCCGCCGCCTGCATCCTAAGCGGGTGGGGTGCGGCAGTGGGTGGGCGCGGGTGCGGAAGGTTGGCGCTGCCCGTGGTGGAGGGCCGGGCTGCGCGTGGTGGAGGGCCGGCTGGAAGGCCGGTGGGTTGGAGTTGGGGGCCGGTGCGACCTGGGGCGGGTGGGGGCGGTGGGATGGAGTTGGGGCCGGTGCTGCCCGTGGTGGAGGGCCGGAGTTGTAGGTCACAGGGAGCGTGGGGTGGGCGGTCGGTATGCTCGCCGCCATGTCCGATTCCGCCCTCTCGCCCCGGTCCACGGGTGCCTCCGCCGTCCCGAGCGGTGGCGATGCCTGTCCGGGAACGCTGAGGCTGCACCGGGCGGACGACGGTGCGCTGGCGCGGGTCCGGGTGCCCGGTGGAGTGCTGACCGCCGACCGGGCCGAGGCCCTGCTGACGGTGGCCGGGCGGCTCGGCGACGGTGACCTCCATCTCACCTCACGGGGCAACGTCCAGCTGCGCGGGCTGGCTCCCGGCTGCGGGGCGGAGCTGGCCCGGTCGCTGGGCGACGCCGGGCTGCTGCCCTCCGAAGCGCACGAGCGGGTGCGCAACATCGTCGCCTCGCCGCTCTCGGGGATCGACGGCGGCGGGCTCCCGGACATCCGTTCCTGGCTGACCGGGCTGGACGCGCTGCTCTGCGGGAGCGAGCGGGCGACGGGGCTCTCGGGCCGTTTCCTGTTCGCGCTCGACGACGGCCGCGGCGATGTGGACGCCCTCGGCGCCGATGTGACCCTGATCGCGGACGGCGCGGGCGCGCTGCTGCGGGTCGGGGGCGACGACGCGGTGTTCCGGCTGCCCGCCTCCGACGGTCCCCGCGCCGCGCTCCTCGCCGCCGAGGTGTTCCTCGGCCTGGCCCGGGAGACCGGTGCCTGGCGGGTGAAGGACCTGCCCGACGGAGCCCGCGCCGCGCTGCCGGACGAGGTCGCGCGGCGGGTCCGCCCGCAGGGCCCGGCCGTCCACCGCGAACGCCCGCGCGCCGCTCGTCCCCCGGCCCCGGGTGCGGTGGCCGGGCCGCACGGCCGGACCGCGCTCAGTACCGGCGTACCGCTCGGGCGGCTCGGCCCGGCGCAGTGGCGGCTCCTCACCGGGATCGCCCGGCACCGGGGCTCCGGCGAACTGCGGCTCACCCCGTGGCGCGGGGTGGTCGTCCCCGGGCTCCCCTCGCGGGATGCCCCGCAGGCGCTCCGTACCCTCGCCGACGCCGGGCTGATCACCGGGCCCGACTCCCCCTGGACCGGCGTGGGAGCCTGCATCGGGCACCCGGGCTGCGCGAAGTCCCTGGCCGATGTGCGGGCCGAGGCGGGGGCCGCCGTCGGACCGCTCGGGCGGCTACCTGTGTACTGGTCCGGGTGCGAACGCCGGTGCGGCCATCCGCACGGGGAGTGGATCGACGTGGTGGCCACCGCGGACGGGCACCGGATCTCGCACGTACGGGGGGACCGCCGCGAGGCTCCGGTGACGGTCCGGGACGATCCGGCCGCGCTCGCCGCCGCGGTCGCCGAAGCCCGTGCCTGACCGGTACACGGCACGGTCACCGGCACCGGTGACCGTGTACGCATAGCCCAGCCCAGTCCACCAGCCCCGCCCCGCCCCGACCCGTTCCTGTCCCCTTGTCCCCTGTCCCCTGGACGAAGAAGAAAGCGACAGCACTGTGCATCAGTACGAGAAGGACGGACCGGCGATCTACCGCCAGTCCTTCGCCACCATCCGCGCGGAGGCGGATCTGGCCGGTCTGCCCGCCGATGTGAGCCAGGTAGCCGTCCGGATGATCCACGCCTGCGGCATGGTCGACCTCGTACGCGATCTCGCTTTCTCCCCGGACGCCGTGGCCCACGCCCGTACGGCGCTGCGCGCCGGCGCACCCATCCTGTGCGACGTGGCCATGGTCGCCAGCGGGGTCACCCGCAAGCGGCTCCCGGCGGACAACGACGTGGTGTGCACCCTGTCCGACCCGGCGGTGCCGGAGCTCGCGGCGAAGATGGGGACCACGCGCAGCGCGGCGGCCCTGGAGCTGTGGCGCGACCGGATGGAGGGCGCCGTCGTGGCCGTGGGCAACGCGCCCACCGCCCTGTTCCGGCTGCTGGAGATGATCGAGGAGGGCGCCCCGCGCCCCGCCGCCGTCATCGGGGTCCCGGTCGGCTTCATCGGTGCCGCCGAGTCGAAGGAGGCCCTGGCGGCCCACCCGTCCGGCCTGGAGCACCTGATCGTGCGTGGCCGCCGCGGCGGCAGCGCGATAGCGGCGGCAGCGCTCAACGCGATCGCCAGCGAGGAAGAGTAGTGAGCGACAGCGTGAGCAAGGCAGGCAAGGCGGGCAGGACGGGCAGGCTCTACGGCGTGGGGCTCGGTCCCGGCGACCCGTCCCTGATGACCGTACGCGCCGTCCAGGTCATCGGCGAGGCCGATGTCGTGGCGTACCACAGCGCCCGGCACGGCCGTTCCATCGCCCGTTCCATCGCCGCCGGGCACCTGCGCGCCGACCACATCGAGGAGGCGCTGGTCTACCCCGTCACAACGGAGACCACGGACCACCCGGGCGGCTACCGGGGCGCCCTGGAGGAGTTCTACGCCGAGGCCGCGGCCCGGCTCGCGGTGCACCTGGACGCCGGGCGCACCGTCGCCGTGCTCGCCGAGGGCGACCCGCTCTTCTACGGCTCGTACATGCACATGCACAAGCGGCTCGCGGACCGGTACGACACCGAGGTCGTCCCCGGCGTCACCTCGGTCAGCGCCGCGGCGGCCCGGCTCGGCACACCGCTCGTCGAGGGCGAGGAGATCCTGACGATCCTGCCCGGCACGCTGCCCGAGGAGGAACTGACGGCCCGCCTGGCGGCCACGGACTCCGCGGTGGTGATGAAGCTGGGCCGTACGTTCCCGGCGGTGCGCCGTGCGTTCGAGGCGTCGGGGCGGCTGCCCGAGGCCCGGTACGTGGAGCGCGCCACGATGGCCGGGGAGCGCACCGGCGACCTGGCGGACGTGGAGGCCGGTTCCGTCCCGTACTTCGCGGTCGCCGTGCTGCCGAGCCGGATCGACGCGGCCCGCCCCGAGCGGGCGCCGGGCGCGGGCGAGGTGGTCGTGGTCGGCACCGGACCCGCCGGGCCGCTGTGGCTGACGCCCGAGACGCGCGGGGCGCTGGCCGCCGCCGACGACGTGGTCGGGTACACGACGTATCTGGACCGGGTGCCGGTACGGCCGGGCCAGGCGCGCCACGGCTCCGACAACAAGGTCGAGTCCGAGCGCGCCGAGTTCGCCCTCGACCTGGCCCGGCGCGGGCGGCGGGTGGCCGTGGTGTCGGGCGGCGACCCCGGCGTCTTCGCCATGGCGACGGCCGTACTGGAGGTGGCCTCGCAGGACGCCTACGCGGACATCGCGGTACGGGTCCTGCCGGGAGTGACCGCGGCCAACGCGGCAGCCGCCCGCGCGGGCGCCCCGCTCGGCCACGACTACGCCACGATCTCGCTGTCCGACCGGCTCAAGCCGTGGGAGGTCATCGCGGAACGGCTGCGCGCGGCGGCGGCGGCGGACCTGGTGATGGCCCTGTACAACCCCGGTTCGAAGAGCCGGACCTGGCAGGTCGGCAAGGCGCGCGACCTGCTGCTCGAACACCGCTCGCCGGACACGCCCGTGGTGCTCGGCCGGGACGTCGGCGGGCCGGCCGAGAGCGTGCGTACGGTGCGGCTCGCCGATCTCGACCCGGCGGAGGTCGACATGCGGACCATCCTGATCGTGGGCTCGTCGCAGACGCGGTGGGTGCGGCGGGGCGGCGACGGGCAGCAGATCGTGTGGACACCGAGGCGGTACCCGGAGGCCACGGAGGACTAGGAGGCCGGGCAGGCCCCGGAGGCCAGGCGGCCGGGCAGCCGGGCGGCCGGGCAGGCCCACAAGGCCCTCGAAGCCCTGGAGGCCTCGGAGGCCCGGGAGGGCCTGGAGGGCCCGGCGGCCTAGGGTCTGCCCACACCTCGCAGCCAGGCCACGGCCTCCTCCGGGGTGGCGGCCACCGGGACCCCCTCGGGGACGGGTGGCCGCCGGACCACGACGACCGGGATACCGGCCTCGCGGGCGGCGGTCAGCTTCGGGGCGGTCGCGTCGCCTCCGCTGTCCTTGGTGACGAGGACATCGAGGCGGTGGCGGCGGATCAGCTCCCGTTCCCCGTCCAGGGTGAACGGCCCCCGGTCGAGCAGCACCTCCATCCGGGGCGGGCAGGGCCCTTCCGGGGCGTCCACCGAGCGCATCAGGAACCACAGCGCGTCCAGCCCGGCGAACGCCGCGAGCCCCATCCGGCCGGTCGTGAGGAACACCCGCTCCCCCAGCGCGGGCAGCAGTTCCGCCGCCTCGTCCAGCGACCCGGCCGGGTGCCACCGGTCGCCGTCCCCGGGTACCCAGCCCGGCCGGCGCAGCGCCAGCAGGGGAACATGGGCCGTGGCGGCCGCGACGGCCGCGTGGAAACTGATCGTCCCGGCGAAAGGATGGGTGGCGTCGATGAGCGCATCCACCTCGTGCTCCCGCAGCCACGCGGTGAGCCCGTCCGTGCCGCCGAAGCCGCCGATGCGGACCTCGCCCGGCGGGAGCCTCGGTCCGGCCACCCGCCCGGCGAGCGAACTGGTCACCCGGATGTCCCCGCCCGCCTCCCTGTGCTCCGCCAGGGACTCGGCGAGGCGACGGGCCTCGGTCGTCCCGCCGAGGACGAGCACATGCATCACCATCACCACGGTCCCTCTCCATGAGCAGCGAGGCCCCCATGAGCGGTGAGCCGCAGAGCAGCGAGCCGCAGGGCGGGCGCAGCGCACAACTCAAGCACACCGGTCTGCGGCCGGGATGGACCACCGGGGCCTGTGCGACGGCGGCGACGACGGCCGCGTACACGGCACTGCTGACCGGCACCTTTCCCGACCCGGTGACCATCACCCTGCCCAGGGGGCAGACGCCCGCGTTCGCGCTTGCGGTGGAGGAGCTGTCGGACGGGCCGGAGCAGGCCGCCATGGCGGGGGTGGTGAAGGACGCGGGCGACGACCCAGACGTGACGCACGGGGCGCTGGTACGGGCCACGGTGCGGAAGCTGCCGCCCGGGTCCGGGGTGGTGTTCCGGGCGGGGCCGGGCGTGGGCACGGTCACGCTGCCCGGACTGCCGCTCGCGGTCGGGGAGCCCGCGGTCAATCCCGTACCCCGGCAGCTGATGCGCGAGCACGTCGCCCGGGTGGCGGCGGAGCACGGCGGCACGGCGGATGTGGAGATCACCGTCTCCGTGGACCACGGCGAGGAGATCGCCCGTTCCACGTGGAACGGGCGGCTCGGCATCCTGGGCGGCCTCTCGATCCTCGGCACGACCGGCGTCGTGGTGCCGTACTCCTGCTCGGCCTGGATCGACTCGATCCGGCGCGGGGTCGATGTGGCGCTCGCCGCCGGGCTCACGCATGTGGCGGGCTGCACCGGTTCCACCTCGGAGAAGACCGTGGTGGCCGAGTACGGGCTGCCGGAGATCGCCCTGCTGGACATGGGGGACTTCGCGGGCGCCGTGCTGAAGTACGTGCGCAGGCATCCGGTCGCACGGCTCACGATCTGCGGCGGGTTCGCCAAGCTGTCGAAGCTCGCGGCCGGACATCTGGACCTGCACTCCGCCCGCTCCCAGGTCGACAAGGGGTTCCTCGCCGAACTGGCCCGCCACGGCGGCGCGGACGAGTCCCTGGCGGCGGAGGTCGCCGTCGCCAACACGGGGCTGGCGGCACTCCGCCTGTGCGAGGCGGCGGGCGTCCCCCTCGGCGACCTGGTGGCGGCCCGCGCCCGCGACGAGGCCCTCGCGGTGCTGCGGGGCGCGCCGGTCGCGGTCGACGTGATCTGCATCGACCGGGCGGGGGCGGTGGTGGGCCAGGCGTAGGCCCCTCACGTGCTGAAGGTGGCCCCGGAGGCGGCAGCGGCGAGCCGCGCCCGCCACCCGCCCGGTTCCCGCCCGGCGTCCACGGCCGCCGCCGCGTCACCCGCGAGGTCCACGCCGAGGTCGGCGGCCCTTCTGGCGGCCCAGTGCGCCCAGGCTGCGGCCTGTTGGCACTCCGGGCACTCGGTCTCTCCCGCCAGGGACCGGAAGACATGCTCGGGCCCGGGTCCTCGGCAGGTGATCAACGGGGGAACGTACCGGGGAGCGACGGGCCGAGGCGGCGAGGCCTCAGGACACGCCACGCCCGCAGGGGACGAGGCCTCGGGACACGCGGCCCCAGCGGCTCCCGCAATCCCTGCGGCACCCACGGCACCCACGGCACCCACGGCTCCCGCTGGGACGGCAGGGACGACAGGGACGGCAGGAGCGTGACGCTCCCCCTCGGGCATCTTCTGCACCAGCCGGTGACGGAGGAACCCCACGGCGGACCGGACCCCGCCGGGTGGCAGATCGCTGGTCAGTACGCGCCGGAGCTCACCGCCGGAGATCCCGCGCCGCAGCCACTCGACGGCCTGCCCGACGAGAGCACGGGCCTCGGCGACACCGAGGTGCAGATCGCGATGGGAATGCCGCAACGACAACAACACCCCCTCCGCCTCAGCTTCTTCGGGCAGCGGGCTGTGAGCACCGCTTTCCGCGTCGGCCGCTTCGGTGGGTGGGTGGGATGTGTTCTTCTCCCGTTCTTCGTCTACCGGTAGTTGGTGAGCAGTTGTCCGAGGGGCCGGTTGGCCGACGGTCGGAAACTGCGTACTCGGAGGCATTCCGACGTCGACACCCGCCTCCCACCAGACGGCGAGGGCGTCCGCGTCGGTCAACGGCACATTGGAGAAGAGCTGATGAGTGATCCACAGCCCCCGCTCTCCGGTGACCCGCCGCTCATGAACGAACCCGAGGCCGACGAGCTGTTCCTTGGCCCTCTGGAACGCGCGCCCCTTGAGACCCAGCTTCCGTGCGTGCTCGCTGAGCGGCAGATGCGTCCGGTCGTCGGGGAGCCCCTGGATGTACAGGAGAAGGATCTTCGCGTCGCTGCAAAGACCCGGATGACGCACGATGTCGTGCGAAGCCTTCGTATAGCGCCGAACCGGCGCGGTAGCATGCCAAAGCATCCTGGTGGACTCGTTTTCCACTCGTGGGTGAAGGCCTCCGGACCGGTGCTGCTAACACCACCGGGGGCCGCCCCATGTGCGCATACGCACAGAGGGTGATGATGCGATCACGGTACCGCAGCCGGGGGCACGTTGCGGACAATCCGCTCAACACCCCACGGCTGCCCGGGGCGAGGAGATCAGATCCTCAGGAGACGGCTGTCGAAGCCGTCAGCGAGGAGATACTCGTACGCGGCATGCACGTCCTCCGGGACGTCCTGCTCGATGGCGATACCGAGCTTCGGATACTCGACCACCCGCTGGAGGTCGCCGACGAGCATGTCCAGGACGAGTCTCTCGTCGCCGATGCTCTTGAGATAGTCGTCGAACTCCAGCGGCTCCGAGGCACAGATGATCTCGATCTCGGGCCACAGTCTGCGGGCGGTGGCGAAGGATCGCCGCTCCATATAAGGCTTGGAGACCAGCAGCACGCTCTTCGGTGTCATCCCGGCAACAGCCAGCACCTCGCGGGAGAAGGTGATGTTCTGCCCGGTGTTCCCGGCGTGCGGTTCCAGCAGGATCACCGAAGCGGGAACACCGAGACCGATGGCGTGCTCGCGGAAGTGCACGGCCTCACCGCGCGGGAACACCTTGGCGGTGGTGGGGCTGTTGCCGCCGGTGAAGACCAGGTGCGGGAAGAACCCGGCGTGATACAGCTCGGCGGCGAACGCGGCCACTCCGAGGTCGTGACTGCCCAGGCCGATCGCCACGTCGGCCGGCCGGGCCTCGTGATGCATCTGGTGGTAGTCCCAGATCTGCTTGGCATGCCGCCACTGGTCCTCGGTGAGGGCCCGTTGGTTGTCTCTCACGCGTGTATCTCCCTGGTCACCGTTGCCGGGGCCCGGTCAGCCCCTCGCTCATGGCCTTGACGCTCTCGATACTGCGCAGTTGGTGCACGGAGTCCGGACCGCGCTCAAGGCGTGTTCAATGCGCGCCTGGCCGCGTTGATGACGTTGTGGGCTTCGGCACCGTGGACAGCCGACCCTCGGAGGGTCTTCCAGACCTTCGTGTACAAGGCGACGTTGTCGGAGTCGTCCAGCCACAGCTCGGCGTGCCAGTCCTCCGCGACGACCAAGCGGTCATCAAGGACCCAGAAGCCATTGGCAGGCACGATCTTGACGGACGCCGTGAACGGGACAATGCCAAGCTCCACCGTGTCCATCCCGATCACACCTGTGAGGCGATCGAGCTGAGAGACCAGCACAGAGGGAGGACAGATCAGCGAGCGCAACGCGGCTTCCCATATCAACACGTGCAGCTTGCGACCGGGCCGGTACAGCCACTCCTGCCGCCGCGCCCGGGAGCGCACCGCGTCCTCGATGTCTCTGGCTCCGCCCAGCAACTCCGAATAGCGCTGGATGACGTGGCGCGCGTAATCGGGAGTCTGCAGCAGCCCGGGGACCACCGACTCTTCCCAGATCCACATCTGTGAGGTGCGGTCGATCTCCGCGCTCAGCCCCTCGTGCAGCGGCTTGAAGCCGTTCGCCAGCGCACGACGCCAAGACCTGATGTGGGACTCGAACCCGGCCAGTCGCGCCGCGAGTTCGGCATACGCGCCTGGCTGCTCGGTCGCGTCGGCCCACGACCTCAGATCCGCGGGGGTGGCCGTCTGTCTGCCGTTCTCCAGCTTGCTGACCTTGGAGCCTGGCCAGTCGAGCCGCTGCGCGAGTTGCTGACCGGTGAGCCGGCCTCCGGGACGCGAGAGGCGGAGTTCACGCAGCCGTATCCCCAAGGCCGCCCGTGCCTGTTGATAGTCAGTACTCACCGGTCACACGCACTATGTGATCGGAGCCACCTGCGTGGCGAACTGGCCGAACGGCACGGCGTGGTGCATCGCCGCGTCGCGCGTGACGGCATAGCGCACGACGTCGGCCGGCTCGGTGATCAGCTCGATGTTCAACAGCTTGTCTTCGTCGTCGAAGTGCAGCAGGGCAACCAGGCGCGAGTCGAAAATCCAGAAGTCCTCTGTGGGCAGGCCGACCGCATCCTCGCGCCAGAGATAGCGGATGTCCTCGCCGACAGCCGCGTTGTGCCGGGCGTAGTCGAGCAGGAACAGCTGTTCCATGGTTGGCGGGTTGTCGGCGATGCGGACACGGCCGACCTGCTTGCCCGCGTCTGTCTGGACCCGGATGTTGACGAACCATGACTCGGTGGGGTCGCAGGGCGAAGAGCCAGTGGCCAAGAATGCCTGAAAGTCGGGGTCCTGTCGGTCCGACGCGTAACCGCGCCGCGTCTCAAGACGCCAGGCGGTGTGCTTGAAGGTCTCGAAGAGGCGCCGGAAGGTAGCCCGGTCGACAATCTCCGGCACCCGCTCCATCTCCTTCGGTCCCCAGTTCACGAGCAGCTCGCGCGGCACGGCGACCGCCGCGTCGCCCGGCCCGAAGTGCTGGAGCTGTGCGAGGTCTCCGGGATCGGTAACGGGTGTGCCCTGAACGATGATCTCTCCGGTGCCCTCGTCCGTGTGCAGGGCGGGGCAACCATCGACCTTGCTGTCCGTACCCGTGAAGCGCAACTGACGAGTCATGACGCTCTCCCTTCCAGGGGTGCTGAGCCAACAGCATGGCCGGGGCCTCGGCTCGGGCACTACGAGGTCAGGCAGGGCCCAGGAGAAAGAACCAGCAATCTTGGCAGGGCATCGAGCAAATTCGAGAAAACAGCATATAGCCCGTCAACCCCGCACTTCTAGCATCTCGTTCATGGGCTACGAAGGGACCGGACGTGGCCGCCCCTGGCCGACATCGACCCTCCGGTCGCACTTCAGGGCCGGAGAGACACCGTGCTGACCCGCTCACTGTCGGCGCCTGCCTGGACGCCGCCTTCGCCACCGACCGACTCCTGTTCGGCCCCGTCCACACGACCTGGACCACCCAGTCTCTCCATGCACGGCCCGCACGCTCGACGAGAGGGAACTACCGTGGAATCCTTCGAACGCGCCCGTCTGGACGCCTACTTCTCCAAGATCGTCGGCCAGTTCGCCCCCGCCGAGCAGGCCGCGGCCTTCCTGGTCACCCACCTGCTCCCCGAGCGACCCGCCTTCGTCCACGCGGTCGCCTCCCTCTCCAGACTGCGGGCGGTGCTGCCCAAGCCGAAGTCCATCAGCCCGTCCGCCCAGCGCGAGGTCGAGCGGGCCTTCCCGGTCGACGCCCTGACCCGCGAACTGTTCGCCGAGACCGACACCGCCCTGGACTACTTCGAGTCCCGGGCCGCCGGCGAGCCGGTCGCGCTGCTGGACGTCGGCGGCTACTTCGCTCCGGCCCTCACCGACCTCCACGAACGCTTCTCCGGCCGGATCGCCGGGGTGATCGAGGACACCGAGAACGGCCACCGCCGATATGAGGACCTCGACAAGCTGCCCTGCCCCATCATCTCCGTCGCCCGCTCGCCACTGAAGGACCCCGAGGACTTTCTCGTCGGCCAGTCCGTGGTCTTCTCCACCGAGGCCGTCATGCGCGGACGCGGCGACATCCTGCACGGACGACCCGCCCTGGTCATCGGCTTCGGCAAGCTCGGTTCCAGCATCGCCCGGCTGCTGCACGCCAAGGGGGTCCAGGTCACCGTCTTCGACATCGACCCCGTCCGCCGCACCCAGGCCCTCTCCCAGGGCTTCGCCGTCGCCCGCGACCGTGAGAGCGCGTTGACGGGGGCCGGACTGGTGCTCTGCGCGACCGGCGCGGTCTCCCTGCAGGGCGAGGACTTCCCGCACCTTCGCAACGGCGCCTACATCGCCACCGTCACCAGCAGCGAGGACGAACTCGACCTTGCCGGGCTGCCGAACGTCTACACCCGCACGATGATCGGCGACCATGTCACGCGCTACCAGACCACAGGCCATTACTTCTATCTGGCGAACGGCGGGAACGCCGTCAACTTCCTGCACGGCGCCAGCGTTGGACCGTTCATCTTCCTGATCCAGGCAGAGATCCTCGCCGCGATCAGGATGCTCACCCGCAATAACCTCGACCCCGGTATGCACGAGGTCAGCGCGGCCGACCGAGCCGCCGTCGCGGCGACCTGGCTCTCCTACTTCAACAGGTGATCGACTTGCCCGTCACTGAAGCCCACCTCCGCACCACCCTGACCGCCTACCTCGACGAACACCCCGAGGAGAAGCCCGGTCTCGCACCCGTCCTGGACCTCCTGGACTCCGGCGCAGACCTCACCGTCCGCGACGAGTTCCGCGGCCATGCGACCGTCGGCGCGATCCTTGCCGGACCGGACGGGCGCATCCTTCACGTCCACCACCTCGCCCTGGACAAGTGGCTCCTGCCCGGCGGCCATCTGGAGAGCGCGGACGAAACGCTGCTGGAAGCGGCCCTGCGGGAGCTCGCCGAGGAGACGGGGATTCCGGCCGACGCCGTCACCGCAGTGAGTCACCTGCCCGTCCACATCGACGTCCACCCCATCCCCGCCAACAACGCCAAGGGGGAACCCGACCACCAGCACATCGACTTCCGCTTCCTCTTCCGCACCACGGCCGACATCGGTCAGCTCCAGACCGAGGAGGTGACCGGTGCCGCATGGCGCGACCCCGACACCGTCGGCGACCTGACCCTCCGGCGGCGTGTCGCCCACGCCCTGCGCTGACATCCGGTCCGGCAGACGTCCGGTGACTCCCAACCCTGCGCCGTCACTGCCCCGGAAGCTGGACCCACGGAGCGAACCGCTGGTCGGGGGCCGCGTCCTCTCGCCAGTACCTGAGGACCGTCTCCTGCACGATGTCGAGCCGCTCCGCGGCGACAAGGCATGAGGCGGGCTCCCACCCGCCGGCGTCCGCTTCGAAGACGACCAGCACAGGCGGCCTTCCGCCGAGCTGCTGCGTGACCCTCAGCAGCTCCTCGGGCGTGGGTGCGCGAAAGACGGGATCCTGAAAGGCCGCCGGACAGCGGACCAAGAGCGGGGCGGTGAAGACCAGTTCCAGCGCGTGGTGATAGCTGAGGTCGAAATCGGCGGCAAGCCGGAACTGATCACGGCCCCACGCGAGGACGTCCCAGTCCCACCAGGACCCTTCAGGGAGTTCGAGCGCGGCATGCGGTCGTTCGACGGCCACCTTCGGACCCTCAATCTGTTCGCTTCAGCACACGTGACGGTCGCGCTCCGGTGAGTACAGGTGGCTGTCGCGGAACTGCTCCGCCCCCAGCGTGCGGCCCACCATGATCACCGCTGTCCGGACGATTCCGGCCGCCTTCACCTGCTCCGCGATGGAGTCCAGCGAACCCCGCAGGATGATCTCGTCCGGCCGGGACGCCATGGCCACCACGGCGGCCGGGCAGTCCGCGCCGTAGTGCGGGAGCAGTTCCGCCACCACCCGGTCGACGTACCCCGCCGCCAGGTGCAGCACGATCAGCGCGCCGCTGCGGCCCAGGGTCGCCAGGTCCTCGCCCTCGGGCATCGCGGTCGCACGCTGGGCGATCCGGGTGAGGATCACGGTCTGGCCGACGGTCGGCACGGTCAGCTCGCGTTTCAGCGCGGCGGCTGCGGCGGCGAACGCGGGCACCCCGGGCACCACCTCGTACGGCACCTCCGCCTCGTCCAGCCGCCGCATCTGCTCGTTGACCGCGCTGAAGACCGACGGGTCGCCCGAGTGCAGCCGCGCCACGTCGTGGCCTTCGGCGTGGGCCCGTACCAGCTCCGCCGTGATCTGCTCGATGTCGAGGTTCGCCGTGTCGACCAGCCGCGCGTCCGCCGGGCACTCGGCCAGCAACTCGACCGGGACCAGGCTGCCCGCGTACAGACAGACCGGGCTGGCGGCGAGGATACGGGCGCCGCGCACCGTGATCAGGTCGGCCGCACCCGGTCCGGCGCCGATGAAGTACACGGTCATGGAGTGTCTCCTGTGGTGTCTGCTGAGGCTGGGGCTGGTCCTGGGGCTGGGGCTGGGGGTTTGCGGCACGACCACTGCGTTACGGGCATGGCCTGGCGCCAGCCGGTGAAGCCGCCGACGGGTACCGCGTGTGCCACCGCAAGGCGCACCAGCTCGCCGCCGTACGCCCGGTACCGCTCGGCGAGCAGCGCCTCGGACTCCAGGGTGACCGTGTTGGCGACCAGCCGGCCCCCTGGCGGCAGCGCGTCCCAGCAGGCGTCCAGCAGCCCGGGGGCGGTCAGCCCGCCGCCGATGAACACCGCGTCGGGCACGGGCAGTCCGGCCAGCGCCGCCGGGGCCGGGCCGGTGACCACGCGCAGGGCGGGGACCCCGAGCCGGTCCGCGTTGCGGACGATGCGCGCGGCCCGCGCCGGGTCCCGCTCCACGGTGATCGCCCGGCACGACGGATGGGCCCGCATCCACTCGACGGCGATCGAACCGGAGCCGCCGCCGATGTCCCAGAGGAGTTCGCCGGGCGCGGGCGCCAGGGTGCCGAGCGTGGCGGCCCGGATGTGTCGCTTGGTGAGCTGGCCGTCGTGCTCGTACGCCTCGTCGGGCAGCCCGGGTACGGCGCCGAGCCGCAGCGTGTCCGGGGCGCTCCGGCACTCGACGGCGATGACGTTCAGCGGGTCGCCGGGCAAGTGCGCCCAGGTGTCGGCCGTGCCGTCGACATGGGCCTCTCCCTCGGCGCCGAGCTGTTCCAGCACCCGCAGCCGGCTCGGGCCGAAGCCGTGCTCGCGCAGCAGGGCGGCGACGGCGGCGGGCGTGGCCGCGTCGGCGCTCAGGACCAGGAGGCGGCGGCCGTCGTACAGCGCGGCGGCCAGCCGGGCGGCGGGGCGGCCCACGAGGGTGACGACCTCGGTGTCCTCCACCGGCCAGCCGAGGCGTGCGCAGGCGTACGACACCGAGGACGGGTGCGGCAGGACGTGCAGCGCCCCGGCGCCCAGTTCCTCGGTGAGCGCCCTGCCGATCCCGTAGAACATCGGGTCCCCGCTGGCCAGCACGGCGACAGTGCTGCCCCGGTGTTCGGCGAGGAGGCGCGGGACGGCGGGACGCAGCGGGGACGGCCAGGGCACGCGCCGCCCGGCGCACGATGCGGGGAGCAGCGCGAGCTGGCGCTCGCCGCCGATCAGTACGCCGGCGCCCTGGAGCGCGGTGCGCGCCGGAGCGGACAGCCCCGCCCAGCCGTCGGCGCCGATCCCCACGACGGACACGGGGTGCGCGGGCTTGGGGGCAGGAGACACAGCCGGGACCTCGGTGTTCGGGCAGGGGAGGAAGGGGAGGGGAAGGGAAGGAACGTGGAGAGGGAGGAAGAGGAAGAGAAAGGAGACAGGCAGGGCGGCCGGGTGCTGGTCGGCGTGGTCGGGGGTGGGAGACGCAGCCGAAACTCTACTTAACGGGCCCTTCCCTCAGATGCGCAGCCCCTCCGCGAGCAGCCCCAGATGGTGGTCGTACAGCGCCGCGAGATCCGCCGTCCCGTCACCCTCGGCCCAGTGCCGTACGACGGCGGTGAACACCGCGACGACCGCCGCGGCGGCGCAGTGGGCCTCCAGGTCGCCCGGCGGGCGCCCGGTGCGCTCGGCGATCAGTTCCGCGACGAGGTCCTGGCCGTGCTGCTGCTCGTCCAGCCTGCGGGCCCGGACGGCGGGGTCGCGGAGACCCAGCCGGGTCCGGAACAGCAGCTCCTCCCGGTCGGCGGCCGACAGTTCGCCCAGGGACTCGGTCAGCGCGTGGCGTACGGCGTCCACGACCGGCTCGCCGGTGGCCGCACGGGCCCGGAGCGCGCGGGCCAGCGAGAGAACCTGACCGTGGTCGTGGTCCTGCCCCCGGTCATCGGCCAGGACGATGTCCTCCTTGGCCGGGAAGTAACGGAAGAGCGTGCTCGGGGAGACCTCGGCCGCGCAGGCGATCTGGTCCACGGTGGTCTCCTCGTACCCCTGCTCCGCGAACAGGCGGTAGGCCTCGCGCCGGATGCTCCGCCGGGTCCGCAGCTTCTTCCGTTCGCGCAGCCCCATGGGCAGGCCGGGTGGTCCGGACGGTCCCGTCAGGCCGGGCGGTCCGGGCGGTCCGGACAACGCGTCCGCGGCTGCGGGCACGGTCGAAGTCGGGGTCTCCTTGACGCTCATACGGGCAATTCTCCGGCAACCGGCGTCCCGGCGGCACCACCCCGTACGGGGCAGGCCGAGTGATTCCGGAGAAGTTCCGCGCGTGGTGTCGAGAAACCGTCCCCGGCTCCGACGTCCCCTGTGAAAGCCGCCCGACCCCCGGGCGGACACAGGAACCGAGGAGCGGACTCATGAAGTATCTGGTGATGGTCCAGGGCACCCAGGCCGACTACGACACGATGTCCGGCAAGGGATCCGAGCACAGCGTGACCTGGAGCGAGGAGGACATGCGGAAGATGTTCGCCTTCATGGAGAGCGTCAACAACGACCTCGCCGAGTCCGGTGAGCTCGTGGACGCCAACGGTCTCACCGAACCCGCGCAGACCCGTTTCGTGAGCGCGGGCAAGGACGGCCGGCCGGTGATCTCGGACGGGCCGTACGGGGAGACCAAGGAACTGCTCGCCGGGTACTGGGTGCTCGACTGCGAGAGCCTGGAGCGGGTCACCGAGATCGCGGCGCGTATCGCGCTCTGCCCGCAGCCCGAGGGCGCACCCGAGTATCCGGTGGTCATCCGCCCCATCCAGGGCGAGTGCTGAGTACGCCGAAGGCCGGAGGCCGCATGTGAGCCATGAGGAGGACCGGATCGGGAACCGGATCGAGGACCGGATCGAGGACCTGTTGCGCCTGCACGCGCCGCAGGTCCTCGGCGCGCTCGTACGGCGGTACGGGCACTTCGACGCGGCCGAGGACGCGGTGCAGGAGGCCCTTCTCGCGGCGGCACGACAATGGCCGGAAGAGGGTGTGCCGGACAACCCCCGCGGCTGGCTCATCAGGATCGCGTCCCGGCGGCTGACCGACCGGCTGCGCGCCGACTCGGCCCGGCGCAGACGCGAGGAGACGGCGGCGGCGCTCACCCCGAGGGACGCCTTCACCGCACCGCCGCCCGGGGAGAGCCGTGCCCCCTCCGAGGACGACACCCTCACCCTGCTCTTCCTGTGCTGCCACCCGGCGCTCTCCCCCGCCGCGCAGATCGCGCTCACCCTGCGTGCGGTCGGCGGCCTGACCACCGCCGAGATCGCCCGCGCGCACCTGGTGCCCGAGGCGACCATGGCCCAGCGGATCAGCCGGGCCAAGCACAAGGTGCACGGGACCCCGTTCCGGCAGCCGGGTCCCGAGGACCGTGACACGCGGCTGGCCGCCGTGCTCCAGGTGCTCTACCTGATCTTCAACGAGGGTTACACCGCTTCCTCCGGCCCCGCCCTGCACCGTGCGGATCTCGCCCACGAGGCCGTCCGGCTGACCCGGTCGGTACGACGTCTCCTGCCCCGGGAGGGCCGGGTGACCGGGCTGCTGGCGCTCATGCTCCTCACCGAGGCCCGCAGCCCGGCGCGCACCGGCCCGGACGGTGAGCTGATCCCCCTCGACGAACAGGACCGCACCCGCTGGGACCGCTCCGCGATCGAGGAGGGCTCCGCGCTCGCCGAGGAGGCGCTGTCCCAGGGACCCGCCGGGGACTACCAGCTCCAGGCCGCCATCGCCGCCCTGCACGACGAGGCGGAGCGCGCCGACGACACGGACTGGCCGCAGATCCTCGCCCTGTACGACATCCTCGTGCACCGCACCCGCGACCCGATGGCCGCGCTGGGGCGGGCGGTCGCCGTGGCCATGGTGCGTGGCCCGCGGGCGGGTCTGGCGGAAGTCGCCCTGCTGGAGGGCCCGTTGGCCGGACACCATCGGCTCGACGCCGTACGGGCCCATCTGCTGGAGCGGGCAGGCGACCCGGCCGGGGCGCGCGCCGCCTACCGGTCGGCCGCCGACCGCACCCTCAGCGAACCCGAGGCGCGCTATCTGCGGAGCCGGGCGGACGCGCTGCCCCCGTCTCCGTGAATCCGGGCCGGGAAACGGGTGGGGGAGGCGGATGGGAAGGCGGATGGGGAGGCGATTGGGGAGGCGGGCGCGGAACCGGGCGCGAAACCGGGCGGTGCGGCCGGGCGCCTCACCCGGCCGCGTCCATGCGGGCGCGCTGCTCCGGGCTGAGCTCCAGCTCCACCGCCGCCAGGCTCTCCTCCAGCTGTGCCACGGACGACGCGCCGACCAGCGGGATCACCGGCAGGTCGCCCCCGATCAGCCAGGACAGCACCACCTGGTTCACGGTCGCGCCGGTCTCCTTCGCCACCTCGCGCAGGACAGCGAGACGGGCCGGGGTGCCCGCGTGGTCGTGGGCGGGGCCGAGCGGGCGGTCCTCCCGTACGTAACCGCCGCTCAGCAGGGGCGAGTAGGCCACCATCGCCAGTCCCGGCTCGGTCCGCAGATAGCTCAGCATGTCCCCGCCGACCAGGCCCTGGTGTCCGTCGTCGGAGAGCTGGCCGGGCAGGTCGATTCGCTGGCGCAGATACGTGTGGTGGTACTGGAGCACCTCGTACCCGGGCAGCCCGGCCGATGCCGCGATGCGCCGGGCCCGCTCCACCTTCCACGTCCAGTGGTTGCTGACACCGAGCAGGCCCACCGTGCCCTCGGCCACCAGCGCGGCGAAGCCCTCGACGGTCTCCTCCAGCGGCACGCGCGGGTCCTCGATGTGCGCGTAGAGGAGGTCGAGCCGTTCGGTGCCGAGGCGTTCCCGGCTGCGCTCGGCGGCCCGCCGGATCGCGTCGGCAGACAGCCCCTCGGCGTTGTCGACGTAGCTCGTACCCTCCGCGAGCGGGCTCGCGCCGAGCTTGGTCGCGACCACGATCTCGTCGCCGGCCCCCCGGCTGCGGCGCCAGCGGCCGAGGACACCCTCGCTCTCGCCGCCCCGGCTGCCGGTGAACCAGAACGCGTAGTTGTTGGACGTGTCGACGAAGGTGCCGCCCGCCTCGACGTACCGGTCCAGGATCGCGAACGACGTCGCCTCGTCGGTCGCCGTACCGAACAGCATGGCGCCGAGGCTCAGGACACTGACCTCGCGGCGTGTGCTCGGGTCGTTGCCGATCGTGCGGTAGCGCATGGAGTTCCCCTCGTACGGCCCGCTGCGGATCGTGCGTGCGGGCGACGGGAACGGAGTCTGCGTGTTCGCGTGCACTTCAAGTCAAGACCGGTGGCCCATGCCGACGGCAGGAGCAGAAGCAGGAGCGGAAGCAGCGGCAACCGCAGCGGCACAGGCAGGAAGCCAGGAAGCAGGGGGCAGGGGGCAGGAAGCAGGGGGCAGGAAGCAGGGGGCAGGGGCTACGGCCTCCGCCCGAAGAACTCGATCTCCGCCACGGCCACCCGGCGCCCCTCCCCCGTGCCGTACGCCGAGTCGACCGTGAGCCGGGCCCGTACGGTGTCCGAGCCGCGCACGTCGAAGGTCTGCTGCCCCGCCTGGTCCCGCAGCCTGAGCGTCCGGCGCGTCTCCTTGCCGTCCTTCGCGGTCAGCACCACGGTGAGCCGCGCCGGGCGTGCCTGCGTGAGGAACTCGTCCTTGCGCGCCGAGGTCCCGGAGAACACGACGACCTTCATCACCCGTACCGGCTGGGCGAAGTCGCACTCCAGATACTCCCCGGCGCCGTCCCCGGCCTCCTTCGGTGCCCAGTAGCGGTTGTTGAACCCGTCGAAGGCCGCACCCGCCGGATGGCCCGACACCGCGCTGGAGCCGCGGAACACGGACGGCGGCACCGACTCGGGAGTGCCCGTCTCCTCCTTCGCGAAGCCGAACAGACCGGGCAGATGCGGAAGCGCGAACCAGATCCCGACGGCCACCAGCAGCAGCACGACCGGCAGCCCGAGCCTCGGCCGCCGCCACCCGCGCCTCGGCCTGGCCCCGGCCGCGTGGGCCTGCCGGGGACCTCGGCTGAAGAGCCGCCGCCACCACGGCGGGCGGATGCCGGGAGGCGGGCCGGGGTCGAGGAGCAGGGCGCAGCGGACACAGAGCGTGCGCCCCGGCGCGTTCTCCGTACGGCAGTTGGGGCAGCGCACCGGTGCCCCGGAGGCGACGGGGCCCGGCGTCTCGGGGACGACCGGTCCCGGCCCTGGATCGGGCCACGCGTCGGGCCCCGGAGCGCGCCCGTCGTCCGTCCCTTCCCCGGGGCGCCGGGGAGCAGCGGTGCCGGACAGCGGAGCCGGAGCGGTCGGTGGGGGTACGGGCAGGGGTACGGGGGTGGGTGCGGGCGTGGGGCGTACGGGGAGCGGCTCCGGCGCGGGCGCAACCGGCGCAACCGGCGCGGGCGCGGGCGCAACCGGCCGAGCCGGCGGAGGCCGAGGCACAACCGGAGGCCCAAGCACGGGCGGCTGCACTGGCACAGCCGGTGGCACAGGCGGTCGCGCAGGCACGGACGGTCGTACGGGCTGCTGAACAGGCACGGCCGGTGGCACAGGCGGCTGTACTGGCGGCTGGTTTGGCGGCTGTACTGGTGCTTGTACAGGCGGCTGTACTGGCACAGCCGGTGGCATGGGCGGTCCTACAGACGCGGGCGGTTGCGCGGAGGGCGCACCCCCCGCACCCGCACCCGCCCCTCCTCCCGGAGCCGGCCCCGGCCCGTGTACCGGCCCCGGCCCCGGCTCCGGCTCCCAGGCCAGGAACGCCTCGCAGGACGCGCAGAACTCGCGCCCCGGCGGGTTCCGGTGGCCGCACGACTCGCAGATCACTCCGCCTCACCCCCCGAAGCCACCGGCCCCGGACTCCCGGCCGGCGGCAGGATCTCCAGCGTGAACCCGACGTGCGCGGGAACCTCCGTACCGATCAGTTCCTCCAGCCGCACCCGGTCGACGCGCCGTCCCCGCCCCGCTTCCGGTTCGCGGACCCGGACCGTCACCCAGGCACGCGGCAGGCCCGGCAGCGGGGTGAGGGGCCGGGTCGACCACGCCGTACCGCCGCTTTCCACGATCTCCGGTTCGGTGCCGGTCTCCAGCCGCACCGCCTCCGCCAGCCCCCGCGGCGTCCCGCGCCGCGCGTGCCGCGCCACCGCGCCCCGGACCGCGGCCCGTTGCCGGTCCGGGGTGCTGTCCTCGTACGGCTCCACGGCCACCCACTGGGCCAGCCAGTCCAGGAAGTCGTCGGGGGCGCTGCGGGGGTCGAGGTGGGCGGGGAGGTTGTCGATGGTGAGCAGGACCGGGGCGAGTACGTCGTCGAGCGCGGCGAGGAAGCGCTGGAGGAAGTCCTGCTCCAGGTAGACGGCGGGCAGTTGCTCGATCAGCGGGTGCGGGGTCGGGAGACCGGGAACGCCGGTACGCATCGGTTCAGCCCTCCCGTACCCGGAGCGCGTGCTCGTAGCTGAAGACCAGGGCGTGCCGGTCCAGCGGAATCCTGGTGGTGGCGTCCGTGCGCTCGCCGGTCACCGGGTCGGCCCGGTAGAGGCGTACGTCCTCCACCAGGTCCACCCCCGGCACCCGCTGGAGCACGGCGAACGCCTCGCCCGACTGGATCGGCCGGCCGAACGGCCAGCCCTGCCCGTTCGGCCCCCCGGTCAGCGGGTTGAAGTACCCGTACAGCGCGGTCAGCGCCGTCTCCCGGACCCGCTCGACGACCGCCCCGCGCTCGGCCTGCACCGTGGCCACGACGGTGACGCCCTGGTAGAACGGCGGCTCGACGACCAGCCGGGCACCGATCGGACGGCGGGCGTCCAGATGCTGCGCGATGAGGCCCAGCGTGTGGGCGGGCGGGATGAGTTCGTCGAACTCGATCCGGCCCTGTTCGTCGCTGCGTCCGGCCGGTACGACGAGCAGCCGCACCCCGCCCGCGTCGGCGCCCGCGCCCGTGTGCCCCCCGGCGCCACCGTTCCCCGGCGCCGCCCCGCCCGTACCCGCCCCGCCCGCTCCGCCGGTCGCGGCACCACCTGCCCCTTCGCCGTCCTCCCCGGCCCGGATGCAGTGCACCCGTGCCGCGTCCGGGGCGATCTCGCGGGCCAGCAGCTCGTAGTCGTGCGGCACGACGGCCCGGTGCAGGGTCCGCAGGGTCATCGGCCCGCGCACCCGGGCGCTGTCGACGCTCTCGCCATCGACCCCGCCGAGCGCCGGACGGCGGTTCTCCACCCGGGCCACATACGGGATCGCGCTGCGCAGGACCCGCAGGGTGGACCGGGCGACGTTGCCGCGCAGCCCGCCCCCCGTGCGGTAGGAGCGCACCCGGACGACCGCGCCCTTGTCCGGGACGTCGCCGTAGTAGCGGATGCCGCCGTCCCGTTCCCGTACGGCGGGGCCGAACTCGACCCGCCCGGAGTTCGCGTCCAGCGTGACATGGCGGTCCTCGGGCCCGGAGTGCGCGAAGTCGTCGACCCGGGTCCACCGGGTGACCCCGTCACCGCCCACCGGGCCGGACACCTCGACGACGAACTCGCCGGGAACCACGGGCGGGCGCGCCAGTGTGAACACCTGGCCCGGCACCCCCTCCGCCGCCCCCAGCACCTCGTCGGCGACGGTCTCCGCGTGCTCGGCGGCGACGGTCGCGCCGATCGTGAACGCGGTGATCCGGCGGACCACGGGCGGTGCCATGTACGTCGGCTGGCCCGGCTCCGCCTCGATCAGACGGCAGCGCAGCCAGCCGCCGGTACGCCGCACCACGGCCGCCGGGACATGCGTCCTCGGCAGGTGCAGGATCAGCTCACCGGAACGGTTGAAGCCGCCCGTGTCGTCCTTCTCGACATCGCAGACCGTCCAGGCGGTGCCGTCCCACGCCTCCCAGAGCAGCGGTGGCCGCAACGGGTCGACGCCGACGCCCTCGACCCCGCAGTCCAGCCGCAGGACGAGCACGCCCGCCGGAACGGCCGCCGACAGCCCCACGTACAGACAGTCCCCCGGCGCCGGGGTGGCCCCGAAGCACGCCACGTCCCGCCCGAGCGCCAGCTCCTCCGTACGGTCCACGGCCTCCCCGGGCGAGGGCCAGGTGGCGAGATGGGCGAAGGCGCAGGGCACGATGGTCAGGGTCTCGGAGGTGGTGAAGACGACCGCCTCCTCCGTCTCCGTACGGACCGTGGCGACCTCCGTGCCGGCCCGCACCACCACCGGCTCGGGCTGCGGTGCGGACAGCCGGAACGTCACATCGGTGTGCGCGGCCGTGGGCGGGTGGAGCCGCACCCCGATCAGGTCGAGGAAGGTCAGATAGCTCTTCTCCGGCACCCGGTTCACCCGGTAGACGAGCTGGTCAACCATGGTCGCGAACGCCTCGATGAGCGTCACCCCGGGGTCGGACACATTGTGGTCGGTCCACTCCGGGCAGCGCTGCTGCACCAGGCGCTTGGCCTCGTCCACCAGGCCCTGGAAGCGGCGGTCGTCCAGATGCGGACTGGGCAGCGTCACGCGCCGGTCTCCTCGTCGTAGGTCGCTTCCTGGGCGTGCTGCGGAATCACATAGAACGGGAAGACCAGATTCCGGGGGTCGTTGGCACCGCGCACGGTGTACCCGATGTCGATGTAGAGCACCCCCTCGTCCGCCTCGTCGAACCGGACGACGACCTCGGCCACCTCGATCCGGGGCTCCCAGCGCTCCAGCGCGAGACGCACCTCGTACGCGAGCTGCCCCGCGGTCCCCGCGTCGGCGGGCGCGAACACGTAGTCGTTGACGGCGCAGCCGAACTCCGGCCGCATCGGCCGCTCCCCCGGCGAGGTCGCCAGGATCAGCCGGATCGACTCCTCCAGCTCGTGCTCGCCGCGCACGAGCGCGATCGACCCGGTGGCGTCCGTACGCGGCGGGAACGCCCAGCCCGCTCCGATGAACTGCTGTCCCATGCCGACTCAGCCCCCGATCAGCACCGACGCGCACCCGGACACGACCGGCGCCCCGCAGCCCGCCAGGTCCCCGACCCGGGCGGCGGGCTGCCCGCCGATCAGCACGGTGTAGCTGCCGGGCGGCGCGATGACGGACGGCGGATGGGCGGCGGGGGACGCGCACTGGTGCGGGGTCCCGACCGTGGCGGCGGGCTGCCCGCCGATGAGCACGGACGGCACACCGGGCGGCCCGACCGTGCCGGGGTGCCCGGTGGGGTC
This sequence comes from Streptomyces sp. NPDC001787, assembly GCF_040297465.1. NCBI lineage: Bacteria > Bacillati > Actinomycetota > Actinomycetes > Kitasatosporales > Streptomycetaceae > Streptomyces > Streptomyces sp. NPDC001787. Next base: position 9,448 of record NZ_JBEOZE010000049.1, on the reverse strand, counting down.
GCCGACCCGGGCGGCTGCGGCTGCTGCTGCCGACATGCGGTCCACTCCTGTTCGTGTGCGTGTTCGTGTGCGGGTTCCTGTGCGGGTTCCTGTGCGTGTTCGTGTCACGTGATCCTGTGCGTGCTTCCCTTGCGTTCCTCTGGTGCGCGTACGTCAGTTGAGCTTGATCATCGGGGCGTTCACGGACACCGAGGCCCCGCTCTTGATGTCGGTGCGCCGGGTGCCGTTGACCGAGACCTGGCCCCCCTGCACCTCCACCGCTCCACCCGTGGAGAGCGCGACCTTTCCGGTGCCGCCGTCCAGCGCCACACCACTGCGGGACGTCAAGGTGACGCTGTCACCGGAGAGTTCGAGAGCGCCGCGCCCGGCGTCCAGGGCGACACCCTTGGCCGCCGTGATGGAGACCTGCTCCTTGGCCTCGATCGTCACGCTGCCGTCGCTGTGGATGACGATGGCCGTGCCCCTGCGGTCGAGGTCGATGGTGAGCTTGCCGTCGCCGGTACGGAGCCTGACGCCCTGCGGGCCGTTCGCCGCGTCCAGCAGCTCCAACTGGTTGCCGCTCCTGGAGGCGAAGGTGCGCCGGTTCACGGCACCGCTCGTGGGGTCGACCAGCTCACCTCCGTCACCGCCACCCGGAGCACCACCGGCCCCGGAGCCTCCCCCCGGACCGCCCCCCTGAGCACCACCAGCCCCAGAAACACCAGTGGCCGCAGGAACACCACCTGCCCCGGAGCCGCCACCGCCTCCCGAGCCGCCTCCCGGCCGGTCCTGCCCGTTGTACAGCCCGGCCAGCACGTACGGCCGGTCCAGATGCCCGTGCTCGAACCCGACCAGCACCTCGTCGCCGACCTCCGGGATGAACGCCTCGCCGCCGCCCGTCCCGCCCGACTGCGCCGTACGCGCCCAGTCGCTCGCGTACTCGTCCGACAGCCACGGGAACCTGACCTTGACCCGCCCCGAACCCTCCGGGTCCTGGGTGTCCGTCACGGTCCCGCTGACCAGCCCGGCGCAGCGCGACCCACCGTTGCCGCCGCCACCGCTCCCGCCCGGCGCTCCCCCGGTCAGCCCGAACAACGAGCGCTCCTGCTGCCCGGAGACCGTGATCCAGGTCTCGTACCCCCGTACGGCGTCGAAGACATGGCGCGAGGACGTCACCGTGTACCGGCCCTCGAACGGCGCGCCCACCGCGTTCAGTGCCACCGCGCTGCCCGCCCTGACCTCCGGGTTGCCCCGGATCACCGCCTCCAGCTCCGCGAACGACCCGGCGATCCGCTCCGCCAGGGCCTTCGCCGCCTGGTCGACCTGCGCCTGGGCCCCGTACGCCGCGTCCGTCACCACGAACCGCGCCTCGCCGAACGGGGCGCACACCTCCGCCGCCGTCACGCCCAGCTCCAGCGTCGAGGACTTCCCCGCCGGCGCCCTGCCCACCAGCGGCTGCTTGGCCTGGACGTCCCAGCCGCGCACCTCCACCTCGGAGACCTGCTCGGCGGCGGACACCCCGGCCCGGCAGCGCAGGAGATTGCTGCCCAGCTCCAGGACGAGCGGATCGCGGTCGGCACGCGCCGAACCGTCCGGCGCCCCGCTCGCCTCGGCGGGCCGGGTGATGTGCAACTGCCCGTCGCGCACGTACGCCTGGGCCCCGGCCTCCTCGGCGAGGCCGCGTACGAACTCCCAGTCGGTGATGTTGGGCTGGGCGATGTGTTCGAGTACGGGCCCGGCGATGTCCACGTTCCCGGGCTTCAGCCCGGCGCGCCGGGCGACCTGGCCGCAGATGTCGGCGAGGGTCATGTTCTGGTAGCTGGCCACCCGCCGCCCCCGGAAGAGGCGGTGCGACTCGTCGAGTCCACGTACGACGGTGAACGTTCCGGTCTCGTCCAGCTCCACCTCCAGGGCGGTCACCACCCCGTCGAGCAGCGGCTTGGGAGCCGTGTCACCGCCCGCGCGGGCCAGCAGCCGGGCCTCGCTGCCGATCTTCAGCCCGGCCTGTTCCAGAAGCACCCGGTCCGGGTCCCGGAACCGCAGCAGGAACAGGTCCGGGAGCGTACGGCTGTCGTCGACGTACCCCTCGACCAGCGTGTTCACGAACTTCGCCGGCAGCGGTGTGCCACCGAACTCCACCACCAGCGCGGTGGCGACGCCCTGGTGCGCCATCAGCCCCGCCCCTCCCGGTCGGCGGACCCCTGGAGCCGGCTCAGTTCGTCGAGGGCGGGCAGCAGGAGCTGGGTCCCCGGCGCGATCCGCATCGGGTCGTCGATGCCGTTCGCCTCGGCTATCACCCGCCAGGCACCGGCGTCCCCGTATTCCCGGTGGGCCAGCGACGGCAGCGAGTCCCCGGCGTCCACCCGGTGCACGCGCCGGGCGGCCAGGGCGCCCGAGGTCGGGTTCTGCCCCGGTGTCTCCCCGCTGATCTCCTCCATCGTGACCTGGCAGACAGCCCGGATCGGCACCCCGGAAGTGGTGAACAGGGTGTATTTCGCGGCCACTTGACTGACGTACCCGGGGAACCCCGTCAGCCCGCCCCAGTGGAAGACCACCCACGGCGGTGAGGAGCGCTGCTGCTGCCGGGTCTCGTTCGTCGGCACGCAGCACGCGAACAGCTGCTCCACCGAGGTCACCACCCGGGTGTCCTGGGTGTCACTGGCGTCGAAGAACATCTCGACGGTGAGCTTGCTGGGCTGTGACCCCTGGTACTCCGGCGGCCCGGAGCTCTTCGCCCCCTTGGCCGGAGTCCGCTTCCAGGACGCCGCCTTGGTCAGGCTCAGCTCCTTCGGGTTGAACTGGAAGTCGATCCGCCCGCACGGCCCGCCGGGCGTCAGCCCGCCACCGGTCGGCGGGGTCCGCAGCTCCAGGTAGGCGTGCTCCAGCTTGGGCCGGGCCGAGCCGCCCTTCGCGGCGGACGCCACCCCCGACGTACCGGCGGCGCTGAAGGCGATGGGTCCTGCCCCGGCCATGTGCTCAGCCCTCCATCACATAGCCGTGATGGGCGATCTCGATCGTCTCCATCGCGACCTTCGGCGACTCGGGCGTGAAGGAAGGACCGGTCCAGCGCACCGGAACGACCTCCAGCAGCCCCCACTCGGCCACCTTCCGCCCGTCCCCCGTCCGCGCCTCGATGTGCGCGGTCTTACGGCTGAAGCCGGTCGTCATCGTGGCGAACCAGCGCGCCACCTTCTCCGTCTCCCGGGTGAGCGGCCGGGACAGCTTCACGTTGGAGTACTTCAGCCGGGTCGGCAGTTGCCAGAGGTGGCCGTTGTTGCCGCCCTCCTCGCGGGTTTCGAGCACCACTTCGCACCCCAGGCCGTCACATGTGTTGAACGACCCCAGCTCGATGTCGTCGATGGTCACGACGAAGCAGACGCTGACGGCGGGGTCGCCGTCCTGGGCGGTGGCCATGACTCGTACCTCTCTCACTGGGTGGTGATCGGTGGCGGGTGGTCGTCGGTGACGCGTGGCCGCCAGGGCCGCGTGGCCGTCGGTGACGCGTGGTCATCAGTGGCGAGTAGTCATCAGTGGCGGGTGTTGATCAGGAATCCGGCGCGTTCGCGTTCCAGTCGGAGGTCGGCCTTGAGGAGACGGCTGAGCGGTGCGTACAGGGCCCGGACCAGCTCGTCCGTCACCACCGGCGCACCACCCCGGCCGGCCCCGGTCCCATCGGCCCGGTTCGTCCCCGCGTCCCCTCCATCGGCGGACGCGGCATCGGGACCGGGTTCCGGCTCCATGTCCGGTACGGAATCGGGTACGGAGCCGGGTTCGGGTGCGGGATCGGGCGGCGAGGGCTCCTCGCTGATCTCCGCGTCCCGCTGCACGACGGGCCGCGAGGTGCCGGAGGAGAACGAAGGGGACGAGGGGAACGAAGAGGACGAGGGGAACGAAGAGGACGGGGCGGTCGGAAAGACCACGCTCCCGTCGGGCATGCGCTGGGCGACCCCGGCCGCGACGGCGAAGGCCCCGGCCGTGGGGATGGCGCCCTGGCCGCCGCCCCCGGACAAGCCCCCTGCACCCGCCCCCGACACGGACGCCGGGACCGGCGGGGGCCCTCCGCCCGCCTTCCGCTGCACGGGAAGGCGCGAGGGCGTGAAGGGCGCGGAGGGCACTCCTCCCGGGAAGGGGACGGCGGCCCGCTGCACCGGGACAGGCCGTGCGGCGTTCGGACCCACGGACGCCACCGCCGACGCTCCCGAATCCGCGGTGGTCCACCGCACGGGCACGGCAAAGGGAGCGGCCCCCGGGCCCACGACGTCCGGCGCGGCGGCGGAGGGACCGGCCCGCGACGCCTCCCCGTCCGCCGGGGAACGCTGCACAGCGGGCCCCATTACCCCTTCGCTCCCGCCGGTACCGACAGCGGTACGGGGAACCAACGGCCGGTCGCCGAGCAACGGAGCGGTGGGGAGGGCGGACACAGCAGGTACGGCGGACGCGGCAGGAGCGACAACGGAACGCTGAACAGGGGCCGCACCGGCGCTGCTCCCCCCGTCCGCATCCCTGCCCCCGACCCCGCCCCCGCCCCCGCCCTCACCCCCGACTTCGCCTTCGCCTTCGCCTTCGCCTTCGCCGGACACGACGCCGACGAGCGGATCGTCACCGAGGAGCGGCGCGGTGACCTCACCCGCGTCCGGGCGACCGGCTTCCCCGCCCGCTTCCCCGACCGCCTCGGCGCCGCCTTCGCCCGCGGCCCCGGGCACGGACGCGGCGGCCTGTCGCTGAGCCGTCGGAGGCAGACCGGGCAGAGGCGCACCGAGTCCGGGTACGCGCCGGGGCGGCTCCCCCGCCGAAGCCGAAGACCCCACCGCGCGCTGAACAGCGCCGGAGACGCCGGCCGCCGGGGTCGGCGGAAGTGCCGGGGGCGCTACGAGGGGCTGCTCACCGACGAGTTGGCGTACGGGCAGATCCGCGAACGCGCCCTCGCCGACCGACGTCATGGCGGGGCCACCACCCCCGTGAACACGCTGCACGGGCGCGGGTACGGGGGCGGGCGCAGATGCCGGTACGGGTACGGCGGCCGGTACGGGTGAGGAAACCGCCTCACGCCCCGGCACGGTCTCCCGCCGCATGGGCATCTCGACGGTCCGCTGAGCCGTGCTCGCCGCCTGCGGGCCCACCACCGGCGCGGTGACCCCGTGGACGAGCCCGGCGGGCGCCTCTGGGCTGACGAGGTGCCCCAGCGGCGTACCGAGTGCGGTGTCCCGGCGGGTGGTCAGCGACTGCTCGAACCCGGAGGTGCCGATGACGAGGTCCTGCTCGGCGACGGTCCGCTGGATGGGCACGAGCCGGCTCACATCGACACGGTCGCTCCGCGCACCCGCGTCAGCCGTACCAGCCGTACCACCCGCGTCAGCCGTACCAACCGCGTCGCTCCCGCCCGCTCGTGGACCCTCCGCAGCGCCGGCCGGCGCGGACTCACCACGGGAACGACCTCCGCGCAGCCAGGACATCAGCCCCATGGATCCCTCGTCTCCCCTGCGCTACTCGCTACTGCCCGTTGAGGCGAGCGACCTGTGCGACGAACTTCAGGCGTTCCGGATGTTCCAGGTCCAGCAGGTCATCGAGCGGCCAGTGGAAGTGATAGGCGAGGTACGCGACCTCCTCGTAGAGCAGGTCGGCCGCGTACGTCACGATTCCCCCAGGCGGCCACCGGCGAGATCCACCGCGAACTCCTCCTGGCAGGACGGACAGGTGACGGCGGCGCGCGTGTGGCCCTCGGCGTTGATCCGCCGGTAGAAGTCCTGGAGGAACGCCAGGTCGGAGGCGAACAGATCCTCGATGACGCCCGGGTGGATGTCCTCGACGGTTCCGATCCGGGTGACGACGCGGGCGATCAGCACGACGGACAGGTACGCGGAGTTCTCCCGCACCCGGTCGTCCCGCAACGGCACCAGTTCGTCGCGGGCTGTCGCGAGCCGCATCACTCCGCTGCGGTGCACGGCGCCCGAATCGTCGACGTACCCACGAGGCAGCTCGAAGGCGAACTCGGTGCGCAGAGGCTCGGGTTGAGGTGCGCGGGGCTGCTCCCCACGCTCCGTCGGCCCCGCCTGCTGCTGGCCCGGGTTCTGGAACTGGACCGTACGCCGCATCAGTCGAGTTCCATGCTCTCGTACGTGATCGCCAGCTTCTCCGTCAGGACCGAGGTGTCACCGGCCTTGAGCGTGCCGATCTCCAGTGACTTGGGCCAGGCGTTGATCAGCTTGTAGCGCTTGATCGGCATGCCCTCGTAGTCGTAGACGATGACGGCGCCGTTGCGGCGGGCGTCCGTCATACGGCCGAACCGCGAGTCCTTGATCCACCGCTCGAAGCTGTTGTCCTCCGTGAGACCACGGGTGACGGTGACCTCTCCCGCCTTGGGGCGTCCGGGCAGCTTCTTGATGGCGTACTTGCCGTCGGCGGTGTTCTGCTTCAGCTCGATGACGTCCTGCTCCATCTTCAGACCGCTGACCTCGGTGATCTGCTTGATGATGACGCTGTCGAACTCAAGGCCGAAGGAATGCCCGACGGAACTGTCGAGATCGGGAAGTGGCACAACAGACTCCTTACGCCGTGCTCAGAGATGGGCCGGTCACCGATCGGGACGTCATCCCGGTCATTCGTCGATCCCTCCCGTGCCGCCGGTCAGCTGGGAGAGCCGGAACACCACGAACTCGGCCGGCTTGACCGGCGCGACACCGATCTCACAGATGACCTGACCTGCGTCGATACTCTCGGGCGGGTTGGTCTCACGGTCACATTTCACATAGAACGCCTCGTCGGGGGTCAGCCCGAACAGCGACCCCTTCCGCCATTCGTTGACCAGGAAGGCCGAGACCGTACGGCGGATACGGGCCCAGAGCGCATCGTCGTTCGGCTCGAAGACGACCCACTGCGTACCGGCGAGGATCGACTCCTCCAGGTAGTTGAAGAGCCGCCGCACATTCAGGTACCGCCAGGCCGGATCCGAGGCGAGGGTCCGCGCACCCCACACCCGGATGCCCCGCCCGGGGAAGGACCGGATGCAGTTGAGGCCGATCGGGTTGAGCAGGTCGTGTTCGCCCTTGGTCAGCTGCGTCTGCAACGCCACAGCGCCCCGTACGACTTCGTTCGCCGGGGCCTTGTGCACTCCCCGGGTGTCGTCGTTGCGCGCCCAGACCCCGGCGATGTGCCCGCTCGGCGGTACGAGGACGGGGCGGCCACCGGACGCGGGGGTGGCGATGCTGATCCAGGGGTAGTACAGGGTCGCGTACTTGGAGTCGTAGTTGGCGCGATCGGTGCGCCAGCCCTTGATCTGCTGGGGCGAGAAGCCCGGCGGCGGGTCGAGGATGGCGACGCGGTCGCCCATCAGCCGGCAGTGCGAGATCAGCCCCTGCTGGACGGCGATCACCGCGTCCAGGTCCAGCAGTCCGCGTTGCAGGGCACTCATCAGGTCGGGGATCGCGACCATGGTGACCTCGTCGACCGCTTCCAGTCCGCCCAGTCCGGTCCGGCGGTCGGCGTCACCGACGTACAGCTCGGGCGTCAGCGCCCCGGCACCACCGGCGACGGGAGCGGCGGGCGCGAGGGTGACGGCCTGCGGCTCGGGCCGGGCGGGCGCCGCGCCGCGCCCCGACTCCCGTACCTCGATGAGCTCGGACCTGGCGTTGACCCGGGTGGCGACGTTCTCCTTGCTGCGCTTCGTCGTGACGGACGGGTACGTCTCGGCGACCTGGCCGTCGCGCTTCACGATGAGCTGGAAGACGTCGGAGGGCGGATCGTCCCCCTCGGCCTCCGTGACCTCGACACTGATCTCCCCGGCCACGCCGGGCCGGGGCTTCACGGCGTACGGCCCGACCTGGACCTCCGCCCCGGCGGCCGGCTCGCCGCTCTCCCCGTCGCCGTCCTGCGCGGAACCGTCGTCGATCCGTACGACGTAGCAGATGCCACCGCCGTTGGAGAAGAAGCCGTGGACGGAGGAGGCGAGGTACGTACCGTCGACGAAGTCGCCGAAGGTGCTGACGAACTGGCTCCAGTTCGTGATCAGCGTCGGCTCGTCGAAGGGTCCCCGCTGGGCGAATCCCACGAAGGCGGCGACGGACGTGCCCACCCCTTCGATCGGCCGGGATCCGGAATCGACCTCTTCGACGTAGACACCCGGGGACAGGTACGACGGCATATGAGCCTCTCCTTGACGCGCTCCTCGACGTGCTGCTCGCCCCGTTCCACGACCGGGGAACGCCGGCAATTCTCGCCACTCGTTCGATCACCGGGAACGGATGCACGGCCGCCCTGCCGTGCACCGGCGGCTGCCCGAAGAGGCAACGCGTCAGCCCCGTACGAACCGTCCGGTGGTGCCCCCGCCCTCGCCCGCGCACACTCCGCCCACCCATGGCCGCGCCCGGCACCCTGACAGGCACCACGTCCGGGCGACCGAGGGCTGGCGGGAGGGTCGGGGAGTGAAGGCGGTTCCGGAGAAGGCCCCCACGACACCGACCCGTACCGGCACCGTCTCCCGCACGGACCGGCCCCCCACGACACCGTCTCCGTCCCCCTCTCCGTCCATGGACCGCCGCTCGCTCCAACGGCTCCAGCGGACGGCGGGGAACGCGGCGGTGTCACGCCTGGTGGCCCAGCGCTACACGGCCCCGGTGAAGCCGTCCCCGGCCCAGGCCCCGGGTTTCCGGGCGGTCAAGGCGGACGTGGCGGCGAAGAGGACACGGATCGCCGTCCACCCGCCCGCGGCTGCGGAGTCGAAGGCCTCGCAGGACGCGGCCGTGGCGCCCCCGGACGACAAGGAGGCGCAGGGCAAGGCGGCGAACGCGGAGAAGATGAATGCCGCGAAGCCGGGCGAGTTCGACAAGAAGGCGTTCGTCGACGCGGTGAACAAGGCGATCGACGCGCAGGCGCCCAAGAACCTCGACGAGGCCGACAAGTTCTCCAAGTCGGGGAAGGCCGACAAGGTCAAGGACGAGGTCGACGGGAAGGTCACCGACGGCAAGGAGTCCTCGGCCAAGGACATCGACACGGCGACGAAGGCCCCGCCCGACACGTCGGCCGCCCAGGACAAAGAGGTCACCCCCCTCACCCCGGACCAGGCCCCGCCGAACCCGGGCGCCCCCTCGGCGTCCGACGCGATCCCGGCGAAGCAGCCGGCGGCGGTCACGGACTTCTCCGAGGGCCCGGCCGCCAACGACCAGGCGATGGCCGACGCCGAGATCACCGAGGAACAGCTCGCCAAGGGCAACGAGCCGGAGTTCGACGAGGCGCTCTCCGCCAAGAAGACAGCCGAAACGGACTCCGCGAAGGCCCCCGCGAAGGGCCGGTCTGCGGAGAACCAGCAGCTTTCCTCGGCGAAAGAGGGCGCGGCGGCCTCCGGCGCCCAGGCCATGACCGCCCTGACCGCGACCCGCGCCGCCGCCGGGAAGCAGGTCGACGGCGGCAAGGGTGACACGAAGACCAAGGACGAGAAGAAGCGCGCCGAGGTCACGGCGAAGCTCCAGAAGGTCTA
>NZ_JBEOZE010000048.1:0-54545 GCF_040297465.1 Streptomyces sp. NPDC001787 | reverse complement strand
GCCCGCCGCCACGCCGCGCCCGCGTGGCCGACCGCCCCGCCGCCGCGGCCCCCTCAGGCGATGAGGGGGACCACGGCCTCCGGCGTCAGCATCCGGAAGGTGAAGGCCTGGTGGAAGTAGAGGCGGATGCTCGTGGCGTCGTGGTCCTGGTAGCCGATCGACAGATCCTGGCCGAGCCGCAGCTCGAAGTCGCCGCCACGGGTGGACAGCAGGACCCCGCCCGTGACGGCGGGCGCCCACAGGATCTGGTCGTCCAGCAGGCGCCCCAGATGGGTGGCCACCGGATAGCCGTGGTCGGAGGTCTCGGTGGCCTCGGTGAACGCGTCGGCGCCCAGCAGCAGCCGGTACGGTCCGTCGACCCCGGCCAGCCGCAGCTGCGTCAGGGCCTGGCTGACCGCCGCCGGGTAGTCCCGCGCATCGGCCGGCAGCGGGAGCGGGGTGTGCGAGGAACCGTCCCGCAGACCGGTGATCCCCGCCGCCGGGTAGCCGTCGATGACGGCCATGTCCTCCGCGAACGCACAGGTGCGGGCCGCGTCCTTGACGGGCTGCCAGTCGCTGTCGTCGGAACCCCGTTCGACATCGTCCACGGCCGCCCGGGTCACCGTGAACGGCACCTTCCACTCGATGAGCGGCATCGAGGTACGGGCCCTGGCCAGCACGTCCGGAGTGGGCGGGTCGATGTCGCGGAGGTGACCGTCGCCGATCGCGGCCAGCTCCGGCCCGTCCGGGTCCGTCACGTCCACGACCCGGCGGCCGGCGACATGGCGGCTGAATGTGCGCCGGGCCTCCTCCTCGATCTGGTCCCAGGCGGCTTCCGTGACGGGCGCGAGTTCGCGGTGGAGGTTGTTCATCACTGGGCGCTTTCTTGCAGGCTGCCGATGCGCAGCGAACCGTCGTCCGGGATCGCCGGGGCCGGTGCCCGCCGTACCGGCGCGGTCGCCGGTTCCGGGCGGGCCCCGGCCCCGGCGAGGGCGGGCGACGGCGGCGGGGCGTCGAGGAACTCGGCGCTGGGGGCGTAGAAGAGCGTGCCGGTGACCGCGGTCGAGAAGTCGAGGATGCGGTCGTGCGTACCGGGCGGATCGCCGAGGAACATGTTGCGGAGCATGCGCTCGGTCACTTCGGGGTCGGCCGCGTATCCGATGAAGTACGTGCCGAACTCGCCCTGTCCGAAACTGCCGAACGGCATGTTGGCGCGCAGGATGTCGCGCTCCGTACCGTCCGGGTCGGTGATCGTGTTGAGAGCGATGTGGGAGTCGGCGGGCTTCTCGGCGTCGGACATCTCGACGTCGTCGAACTTGGTCCGGCCGATCACCCTTTCCTGCTCATGGACGGTCAGCGCGTTCCAGGCCGCCAGATCATGCAGGTACTTCTGCACGATGACGTAACTGCCGCCCGTGAAACCGGGGTCGTCGTCGCCCACCAGGGCGGCGGACCGTGCGTCGTCACCCACCGGATTCTCCGTGCCGTCCACGAAGCCGAGCAGGTCACGGTGGTCGAAATAGCGGAAGCCCTGGGTCTCGTCGACGATCCGCACCGCGCCGCCGAGCCGCTCCAGCAACTGCCGGGCCCACTCGTAGCAGACGTCCATCCGCTCGGCCCGGACATGGAAGATCACATCGCCCGGCGTGGCCGGAGCGTGGTGGAGCGGGCCCCGCAGCTCCTGGAACGGATGCAGCCGCGCCGGGCGGGGACCGTCGAACAGCCGGTCCCAGGCGGCGGATCCGAACCCCGTCACACAGGCCAGCCCCGCGTCCGGGAAGCGGAAGCCGATCGAACGGCTGACCGCCGCGAGGTCGGGCAGCACCTCGCGCACGGCCGCCTCGCCCCCCGGTTCGATCGTGCCGACCAGAATGAGCGCGGCGTTGGTCAGCTGGGCGACCACGGGCTGGACCGCGACCGGGTCCGGGACGGCGTCGGGCATGCGCGCACTCCAGGGTTGGCGGGGGATCAGCGGGGCATCGGCGGGACCGAAGGCCGGCGGGGGCTCGCTGCCACTTACCCACACCCGCGGCCCGCCCGCACTCCGGGTGGCCCGGCCGGGTCACCCGGCGGGGACCTCCGACCTGTCGCCGCCCCAGAGCGTGTGGAAGGAGCCCTCCCTGTCGGTACGCCGGTAGGTGTGCGCGCCGAAGAAGTCCCGCTGTCCCTGGGTGAGCGCGGCCGGGAGCCGGCCGGCGCGCAGCCCGTCGTAGTACGACAGCGCGGCGGCGAACCCGGGGACGGGGACCCCCTGCCGTGCCGCCTCGGCGACCACCGCACGCCAGTCGTCCTGCGCGGCGCCGATCTCCCGTGCGAACTGTTCGTCGGACAGCAGGCTCAGCAGTTCCGGGCGGGCGTCGTAGGCCGACCTGATCCGGTCCAGGAACGCCGCCCGGATGATGCACCCGGCCCGCCAGATCGACGCGACGGCGCCGAGGTCGATGTCCCAGCCGTAGGCCTCGCCGCCCGCCCGGATCTGGTGGAAGCCCTGTGTGTACGAGACGATCTTGGAGGCGTAGAGCGCCTGCTCGACCCGGTCGGCGAAGGCCGCCGCCTCCGCCTCGCCCAGGGGCACGGCCGAGGGGCCCGCCAGACCGCGGGCCGCCTCCCGGAGGTCCGCGTGGCCGGACAGCGACCTGGCGAAGACCGCCTCGGCGATCCCGGAGACCGGTACGCCGAGATCGAGCGCGATCTGCACGGTCCAGCGGCCGGTGCCCTTCTGCTCGGCCCGGTCCTGCACGATGTCGACGAAGGGCCTGCCGGTGGCCGTGTCGGTGTGGGCCAGGACCTCCGCCGTGATCTCGATCAGATACGAGTCGAGCCGTCCGGTGTTCCAGCTGCGGAAGGTCTCGGCGATCCGCCCGGGGGAGTAGCCCGCGACGGCCCGCAGCAGGTCGTACGCCTCGGCGATCAGCTGCATGTCCGCGTACTCGATGCCGTTGTGCACCATCTTCACGAAGTGCCCGGCCCCGTCCGGCCCGATGTGGGTGGTGCACGGGGTGCCGTCCTGGGCCTTCGCGGCGATCCTCTCCAGCATCGGGCCCAGCGACTCGTACGACTCGGCGGAACCGCCGGGCATGATGCTCGGGCCGTGCAGGGCGCCCTCCTCGCCGCCGGAGATCCCCGTACCGACGAAGTGGATACCGCGTTCGCGCAGTTCCCCTTCGCGTCGGCGGGTGTCCTCGAAATGGGCGTTCCCGCCGTCGATGACGATGTCGCCCTCGTCCAGCAGCGGTACGAACTCCTGGATCACCGCGTCGGTCGGGTCCCCGGCCTTCACCATGATCACGAGGCGGCGGGGGCGCTCCAGGGCGGCGACGAACTCCTTCGGCGTGTGCGCGGCGACGAAGGTGCCCTCGTCGCCGAACTCCTCGACCAGGGAGTCCGTCCTCGCGGTGGTGCGATTGTGCACGGCGACGGTGAAGCCGTGGCGCGCGAAGTTCCGCGCGAGGTTGCGGCCCATCACCGCGAGCCCGGTGACGCCGATCTGCGCAGTGCCGCTCATCTGTGTACTCCTGTGATCTCGTGGGACGACGGGGACGTGAGGGAACGGCCGGGGTGGACGCGGGACGGGAGGACAGAGCGTTCAGGACGTGCCGGTGCCCGCCTCACGGTGCGGGGGAGGGGGCCGCGCCGTCACCGGTGGGCAGTGGCCCCTCGCCCGGCAGGCCGTCCTCCTCGTCCGGAATCACATACATGGCGGCCTCCTCCGCCGATGCCGCGGCGCCGTCGATCCCGACGTCCTGAGCGGTCAGGGTGTACGGAACGCTGCCGTCCGCCTGCTGGGTGAGCCGCCCGGCCCGGACGGTGCCGACCTCGGTGTCCCAGAGCTCGCCGTCCCCGCCGGGCAGGTCGCCGGGACCGTCGTCGGCGGAGACCGGGATCTCGGGCAGTTCCCTGGTCAGCCGGCTGTCGAGGGACTCGCCGGTGTGCTGCTCGGCCGCCGTGGTGCCCTGGTCGTCGACCGCCCACGGCCGGTCCGGCGGCGAGTACCCCTCGTCCAGGACATCCGTGATTCCCGAGGTGTCCAGGGTGTCCTCGACATCGAGCAGGTCGTCGGGGTCGGAGGCTTCCGGCTCCTGGGGCTGGTAGACGTCGTCCCCCCGGTCGGTGTCGGTCATGGTGTGTGTCCTTTCTGCCCGTCGTCACCGCATTCGGCAGTCCGCCTCCGGCAGTGCGCTCCGGCGGTCCGCCCGTGGCGGTCCACGTCGGCGGTCCACACCGGCGTTCCACTCCGGCGGGGCGGACAGCCCGGTGCCGAACGGCGCGGGCGCCCAACCGTCCCCTGTACGCAATTCCACTCCGGTCGGGCCGGGGCCGCAAAGGGAAGATCAGCACCCGGCCCGCCCGAAGCGGCGCCGCCGTGCCTTCCTCCGCAGCTCAGAGCCTGCGCCGGGTCCCGCCGGGCACGCTCCAGGGTTGCCCCCGCACGGTCGGGACAACCGTCGTCCGGGAGCGAGCACCCCGCGCGGGACCCGCGGCCCGCGCGGGCTCCGCCGCACCGGGCCGGACGTACACTCGGTCCATGGGTCGCACCGATGACGTGAGGAAGTGCCTGTCGAGGGCCGCCTCCGTGCTGCGCCCGGCCGCCGCCGCTCCGGCAGCTCCCGCAGCGGCGGCCATGCCCGCCGAGGGTGCCTCCGATACGCGTCGCACCGCTCTGCACGGCCACGGCTAGCGATCTTCCGCGGTTCCTGTCCGGGGCACTGCCCCCGACCCGCCCCCTTCACGACCCCGGCATGTGCGCCGGGCTGAACCCGTCGCGTCCGGCACCGGCCGGCCGCGAGACCCATCACCGGCTCCACAGCATCACCGCAGCTTCCGGCGCACCGCCGGTGCTGTTGCCCGGCGACGGCCGCAGGACCGGGCCCGAGCCGCCTTCGAAGGGATCACCGTGAAGCTGAGCGAACTACTGGCCGGGCAGGAACACCACGTGCTCCAGGGCGTACCGGAGCGGACCGACATCACCGCGGGGACCACCTTCGACGCGGACCGGGTCACTCCGGGCTCGCTCTTCGTCGCGGTGCCGGACCACCTCGCGGGTGGCCCGCATTCCGTGGCCCCGGCCGCAGCCCGAGGCGCGGTGGCGGTCCTGGTCGACGGGCAGGCACCGCCGCTCCCGGCCTCCGCGGAGGGTGTGTGCGCCGTCCGCGTACCGGACACCCGGAGGGCGGCGGCCGTCGTCGCCTCGCGGTACTTCGGTGAGCCGGGACGCGCGATGGACCTGGTGGCCGTCACCGGTACCAACGGGAAGACATCCGTCTCGTACATGGTCGAGTCGGTGCTGCGGATCTCGGAGGGCGCGAGGGTGGGGGTGATCGGCACCGCCGGGAGCCGGATCGGCGACGAGCTGATCCCGATGCCTCCCTCGGTACTGACCACGCCCGAATCGCCCGACCTCCAGTACCTGCTCGGACGCATGCGTGACCGGGGGACCGGCAGCGTCGTCCTGGAGGCCACCTCGATGGGTCTGCTGAACCACCGGGTGGACCGTACGTTCATCGACATCGGCGTCTTCACGAACCTGACGCAGGACCACCTCGACGACCACGGGACGATGGAGAACTACCGGGACGCCAAACTCCGCCTCTTCCAGGGACTCTGCCGGCGTGCGGTGGTCAACGCCGACGACGCGGTGGGCGCCGGGATCCTGGCGATGATGCCGGGCGAGGTGACCACGTACGCCCTGGACACCCCGGCGGACTACCGGGCCACCGACCTTCTCGTGGATGCCGCGGGCACCCGCTTCACCCTGCACCACGACGGCGTCAAGTATCCGGCGGCGATCCCCTCGCCCGGACGGTTCTCCGTCTCCAACGCACTGGCGACCGTGGCCGCCTGCCACCTCCTGGGTCACGATCTGACCGGGCTGGTCGGCGCGCTCGAACGGATGCCGCAGATCCCGGGACGCTTCGAGCGCCTCCACACCCCGCGGGGCACCTCGGTGATCGTGGACTACGCGCACTCGCCGGACTCCCTGAACAAGGTGCTGACCACGATCCGAGGCTTCGCCCGGGGCCGGATCATCACCGTGTTCGGCTGCGGCGGCGACCGCGACACCACCAAACGGGCCGCCATGGGGACCATCGCAGGTACCCATTCCGATCTGTGCGTCCTCACCTCGGACAACCCCCGGTACGAGGACCCGGACGTCATCCTGGACCAGATCGCTCCGGGCCTGGCGGCGACCGGCACCCCCTTCGAACGCTTCGCCGACCGCCGCCGGGCCATCACGTTCGCGCTGGAGCGGGCGGGCCGGGACGACATCGTTCTGATCGCCGGCAAGGGCAGCGAGCCTTACCAGATCGTCGGTGACGAACTGGTGCCCTTCAGCGACATGGCGACGGTGCGTGAACTGATGGGGACCTGAAGGGCTGTCCCGCCAGGAATTGCGGGACAGCCCTCAGGGCCCGTTGTCGGACGATCCCCCCGGCCGACGGACAGGCCGTGTGGGCGCGGGGCCTCCTCCGTGCGCTCCGTACGGAGGAACGGGCCCGGACGACGTGCGCAGACCCGGCGCGGCCCCGCGGGGTTGTTCCACCTCGCGGGGCCGCGCAGGTCATTCGGGCCAGGGGGAGTCGAGGATCGTACGAACGAAGTCACCGCGTGCGAAGCCGGGGACGAAGTGCTCCAGCACATCGGCCTTCACATTGCCGAACGTGGTCTCCGGCTTGCTCCGGATGCCGTCCGTGAACGCGGCGAGAATCTCCCGCTTGAAGTCCGGACGCGGATGGAGCGCGACGATCTCCGCCCGGTCGGCCTCGGAGATGTCCCCGAAACCGATGCCGAGCACGTCGTACTCCACACCGGCGGTCACCAGCGCCACTTCGGGTTCCATGTACGACGGAATGCCCGGGGTCGTATGCAGGGCGATGGCCGTCCACACCCGCCGGACGCTGTCCTCGGGCACCTGGTGCGCCTGGAGGAAGCGGCGGGCCTCGTCCGCGCTGTCCACCTCGAAGCGCCTGCCACTGGAACGGAACCGCTCGCCGAGCCCGAGGTCGTGGAACATCGCCCCGATGTAGAGCAGCTCGGGATCGAAGGAGAGGCCGCGGTGGTGCCCCTGGAGGGCGCCGAACCAGAAGACCCGGCGGGAGTGGTGGTAGATCAGCTCGCTCGTGGTGTCGCGTACCAGCTCGGTCGCTTCCCGCGCGAGCGTGGTGTCGGGTACGGGGACACCGGCCGCGAGAGGCGTGTCGGTCGTCATGGTGTTCACCGGCTTTCCGCTTCGTGGATCGTACGGTCATGGGGCGTGCGGTCGGCGGACCGCGCGGTCGGCGGCCGTGCCGTCATGGGCGGTGCCGCGGTCCGAGGGCTCGGCCCGGTGCTGCTTCGGAACGTACACCCCACCCATCCGGAGACCGGCCGTTCCCATGCTGTTCCGGGGCCGGCCGTTTTCCGGGCCGTGACCCGGTACTGCCGTGGCCTCGTACGGCAGCGGTTCCCCACACCGGCTCACACCGACTCACATCCGCAGTGCGTGAATCGTGGTGATCTTGGTGTTGGCGCGTTCGTCCGACCCGCTGACATGCTGAATCCGTGTCCGGAACGGAGAACCGGTGACGGAGGACGGGGGAGCAGCGGTGACTGAGTACACGACCAGGTCCGGACGGGTGCGTGGACGGACCGCCGCCCGGGACGACAGGATCGTCGCCGTGCTCGGCATCCCCTACGCAGCTCCGCCGTTCGGCGCGAACCGGTTCGGCGAGCCCCGCCCGGCGCGGCCCTGGGACGGGGTCCGGGACGGTGCGGCCTTCGGGCCGGTGGCTCCCCAGTCCGCCGAACTGCCGGGCGCGCCGGTCTGGTCACCCGGCGACGAGGACATCCTCACCCTCAACATCTGGACGCCGGGCACCGCGGGGGACGGGCTGCCGGTACTGGTCTGGATCCACGGTGGTGCCTATCTCTTCGGCTCCTCCGCGCAACCGGACTTCGACGGAACCGCGCAGGCCGGGTCGGGAGTCGTCGTCGTGACCCTCAACTACCGCCTGGGCTTCGAAGGTTTCGGCCATGTCCCGGCCCAGGAGGGCGAGACGCCCTGCCCCGACAACCGGGGGCTGCTCGACCAGATCGCGGCCCTGGAGTGGGTACGCGACAACATCGAGGCGTTCGGCGGCGCGCCGGGGAACGTCACCGTGGCGGGACAGTCCGCGGGAGCCACCTCGGTCGCCTGCCTCATGGCGATGGACCGGGCACGCGGACTCTTCCGCCGCGCCATCGTCCACAGTGCCGTCAACGCCTGCGCGTCCGTGGCGGAGGCCGCGCGCACCACCGCCGAAGTCGCCGCCGCGGCCGGTGTGCCCGCCACCCGCGCGGGACTGCTCTCCGCGCCGCCCCAGCTCCTCGTGGCCGCGGGCGACCGGGTCATGGACCGGTACCGCCGGGACCCCCGTTCCGGGCAGCGCCACTACGACCCGGCGGTCTACGGACCGGTCGCGGGCGGGGACACCCTGCCTCTCGACCCGCTCACCGCCTCGGCGGCCGGACTCACCCGGGCGGTGGACCTGCTGGTCTGCCACACCACGGAGGAGTACTGGCTCCTGGACGCCGTCGGGAGCAGCGCGAAGATCACCACGGAGGAGCAACTGGCCCTCTTCGCACGTGACTTCGGACTCCCTGCCGCGCTCGTCGACGGATACCGCGCACGGATGCCGGACGCTTCCGTACGAGGCCTCCATCTGGCCATCCATACGGATCTGCTCTTCGGCGAGTACAGCGGCCGGCTCGCCGACTTCCACGCGGAAGCGGGCGGCAAGGTGTTCATGTCGCGCTTCGCCCGGCAGCGCGGTGGTCAGGGGCGGCGGGTGCGCGCCTGGCACTGCGCGGACATCCCGTTCGCGTTCGGCAATCTCGACGAGGAGAGCGTCCACTTCCTGACCGGCGGCGCACCCGGTCGGGACGATCATGAGCTGTCGCGCCGCATGCTGGGGGCCTGGGCCGGTTTCGCCGCGCACGGCGATCCCGGCTGGCCCCGGTTCGCCGCCCCCTCCCGGGCGGTGCGGGTCTGGCGCACCGCCGGGGAGGAGGGCGCCGCGCCGGGCGGCGGCTTCCGCGAGCTGTGGGCGGAGTGCGGACTCCCGCTGCTGGCCCCGTGAGCGCTCAGTCCCCGCCCGGCCCGCCCTCGGTGAACGGGCCTGTCACAGAAGTCCCCTGAGGAACCCGAAGAACGCGCTCACCAGCAGGGCCAGCCCTACCAGGACCCCGATGATCACCACGGTGACCCAGGAGCAGCCGCCTCCGCTCTCCACCTCGTGCTCGTTCCGGCCGCCCAGCCCCCAGTCGAACAGATCCACGAACTTCCCCCTCTGCCGCCGACGGAGCCCCCCGGCTCCATCGGGATGCGCCTTCACCCCGTACGGCTGTGACAGCACGGCCGCGTACGACGGTGACAATACGGCCGCTGACGGTACGCCGGATGAGTACGCCTACTCAGCCCGCGTACCGCGTGGAGCCCCGTTCCGTCGCCGGTTCGCTCCTTGGTGTGGACCTGGCTTGATTGGCATGGACCTGCCTATCTTTCTGGGTTACAGTCCGTTGCGGTACATCTGAGAGCGCTCCCAGTCGACTGTTCCGGATGCGCTCCCGGATGCCTCCTGTTCCACCCCACGATGCTGGAACAACAGGAAGGTCCATTCCCTTGAGAAACACGACAGTTGTGCGGACCGGTCTGTCCGCGCTGCTCCTCCTCGGCGCCTGGGCGGCTGTGGGCCTGCCCTCCGCCTCCGCGGCGGATTCCCCCTCCTCCATCACCGGCACCCGGGCCTCCGTGCCCGCCGACGCCCCGGCCTCCGCGGGCCTGCTCTCGGCGATGCGGAAGGATCTCGGGCTGACGGAAAGTCAGGCACGGGCGCGGCTGGCCGCCGAGCGGACGGCGACAGCGGTGGAGCCGAAGGCGCGGCGCGCGGCAGGCTCCACGTACGGCGGCTCCTGGTTCGACGCGGGAACCGGCAGACTGACCGTCGCCATCACCGACGAGCGGACCGCGGCGGCGGTACGGGGTACCGGCGCCGATACGCGGCTGGTCCCGCACACCGCACGGCGGCTCGACGCCGCCAAGCGGCGCATCGACGCGCTGCCCGCACCGAGCGGTGTCAGCAGCTGGCACGTCGACCCCGAGGCGAGCAGCGTCGTCGTGAACGTGGTCGCCTCCGCGCGTGGTGACAACGATGTCCGGCGTTTCGTCGCGCAGGCCCGCGAGGCCGGTCCGGTCACGGTGAAGGAAACGGGCGGTGCCCCGCGGACCTTCGCCGCGGGCACGGTGGGCGGTGACCCGTACTACACCGGCAACGTCCGGTGCTCCATAGGCTTCTCGGTGCACGGCGGCTTCGTCACGGCCGGGCACTGCGGCCAGGCGGGCGGGGCGGTCCGCGGCTGGGACGGCTCGGACATCGGCAGCTTCCAGGGCTCGTCCTTCCCGGGCGACGACTACGCCTGGGTGAGTGTGGGCAACGGCTGGTGGACCGTCCCCGTGGTCCTCGGCTGGGGCACCGTCTCCGACCAGCTGGTCCGGGGCTCGGCAGAGGCGCCGGTCGGTGCCTCGGTCTGCCGCTCGGGCTCCACCACGCACTGGCACTGCGGCAGCGTGCTCGCCAAGAACGAGACCGTCAACTACAGCCAGGGCGCCGTCCATCAGATGACCAAGACGAGCGTCTGTGCCGAACCCGGTGACTCCGGCGGCTCCTTCATCAGCGGTGACCAGGCGCAGGGCGTCACCTCGGGCGGCTGGGGCAACTGCAGCGGCGGCGGTGAGACCTGGCACCAGCCGGTCAACGAGATCCTCAGCCGCTACGGACTGACCCTGCACACCGCCTGATCCACCCGGCCCGTGTCGCGCGGGGCGACACGGGTCCGGGGGCGGGCGCAGGACGCCCTCCGGGAGCACTCCGGCCGCGGGCGTCGGCGAGGTCCCACCCGGGTGGGCGAGGTACGCCCGGACCCCGCTGTCCAGCGGCACCACGGCCCCCCTCATCGCCGGATCGTCCCGGCCGGGAGGTGGACCGGCGGGGCGAAGCCTGTCCTGCGGGGCGACGGCCGACCCGGTTCACGTCGCTTCCCCGGCCCGATCCGTCCTGCCCTCATGGAGGTTCAGCGTCGGTCCGGGAGGTGCGATGTGGTGTGAGGGGGCCTGACCGGTCCCTCCCACAGGCCGGCCAGATGCGTGTGGAGGAGGTCGTGTGCCTCGTGCGGGGTGAGGTGGCCGATGAGGACGTGCGCGGTGAGGCCGTCCGCGAGGGCGAGGAGGGTGCGGGCCTCGCGTTGCGGATCGAGGGGCACGGCGGAGCCGGCGCTCTCGTCGGCTTCCGAGATGAGTCGGGCGAACACCTCTTGCAGGGCCGCGTAGTTCGCCTTCAGTGTTTTGGCGAGCACCGTGCTCACCGCGGCCTGCGCGACGAAGGCCAGCCAGACCCTGGCCTCGGCACGGTGCTCCTCCCGGAGCAGTGAGATCTCGTCGGCGGCGTGGCCCAGGGCGGTGCCTGCCGACTGGGCCGGGCTCCTGACGAGGCGGGCCCGTACGCGCTCGCCGATCCGTTCACCGATGTGCCCGAGAGCGAACACGAGCATTTCTTCCTTGGTACGGAAGCACCGCTGAACCGCGCCCATCGACACCTGCGCGCGGGCGGCGACGTCGCGAAGGGTCACACCCTCCAGCCCGCGCTCGTCGGCGAGATGGCAGACGGCCTCGGCGATGAGGCGGCGCCGGCCCACATGGTCCACGTGCCTGGGCATGCTCGGTCGCCTCCTTGTTCCACGGCACTCCGGTTCACCGCGCATTTTATGTGATGCGAACGCATCGGTTCCAGCGGTACCGTTCCGATGCAAGCGCATTGGTACGTGAACGAGGAGGGGAAAGCCATGCAGGACGCCCTGTGGACGATGTCGGCCACCGCACAGGCGGAGGCGGTGCGCAGCGCGGACGTCTCGGCCGTGGAGCTGGTCGAGAGCCACCTGGACCGCATCGCCGAGGTCAACCCGCAGGTGAACGCGGTCACTCAGCTCCTGGCGGAGCGCGCTCGGGAGGCCGCGGCACGGACGGACCGGCGACGGGCCGCCGGTGAAACGCTGGGGCCGCTCGCGGGCGTGCCGTTCACGGTGAAGGAGAGCACCGCGGTCGAGGGCGTGCCCACCACGTTCGGAGTGAAACGCTTCCGTGATCTGGTGGCACCGGCCGACGCGCCCCCGGTGGCGCGGCTGCGCGCGGCCGGGGCCATCCCCATCGGGCACAGCAACATCCCCACCCTGATCCTGGCCGGGGTGCACACGCGCAGCGAACTGTTCGGCGACACGGTCAACCCGTGGGACAGCGGCCGGACCCCGGGCGGATCCAGCGGAGGTGACGCGGTGGCCGTCGCCACGGGCATGGCGGCGCTCGGGCTCGGCAACGACTCGGGCGGATCGGTACGCGTCCCGGCGCAGTTCTGCGGCGTGGCCGGGCTGAAGCCGTCCACGGGCCGGTTTCCCGCCGACCACCGGATCCTCGGCCCGGACGACCCGGGTCCGGCGTCCCAGATGCTGGTCACCGACGGTCCGCTGGCCCGGAGCGTGGGTGATCTCCGGCTCGCGTACGAGGTGCTCGCCGGGACCGATCCCCGGGACCCGCGCGCCGTTCCGGTACCCGCCTACGGCGAACCGCTCGCCGGGCCGGTGAGGGTCGCGGTCGTGGCGGACCCCGGCGGACACGGTGTCCACCCCACGGTCCGCGCGGCCGTCGAGACGGCGGCCGACGCGCTCCGTGACGCGGGGTACGACGTGTGCGAGGTGCCGGACGTGCCACGCCTGGACGAGGCGCTCGAAGCGTACGGCCGGATCACCGTGACCGAGTTCGCCCCGAACTGGGCGGCGGTGCGTGAACTGCTCGGCAAGGGCGGGGACCGCTACATCGGGATGGCGATGGAGCAGACCCCGCCCGCGACCGCGGACGAGCTGATGAAACTGATGGGCACCTGGCTGAACATCCGTCGCTCCTGGGCCGAATTCCTCGACTCCTACCCGCTGTTGCTCGGCCCGGTCTTCACCGAGCCGCCGTTCGAGCCGGGGCTGGAATCGCGTGACAGGCCGGGGCGGGACCGTGTCGGGTCGGGAATGCGCCTGTGCACAGTGACCAGCTTCGTGGGCGTACCCGGTGTGGCCGTACCGACCGGGATGGCCGACGGGCTCCCCACGGGGGTGCAGATCGTCGGGCGCGCGTTCCGGGAGGACCTGTGCCTGGCTGCGGCCCAGGCGATCGAGGACCGGCTCGGAGTCCTCGCGCCGGTCGACCCGCGAGCGGGTGGCCGGGCCGATTGAGCCCGTGGGCCGTGGAGGGGTGCGCGGGACGGCCCGCGTACCCCTCCACGGCACGCAGCTACCTGCGCGGCCCCGGGCGCGACCGCGCGCCTCCCTCGTATGGCAACACCGCGTGCACTGTGCATCGTTCACGGACTATTGACACTCTCTCAGCGCCGGCGAAACACTTGCACGGCGCGGGAGAGCGCTCTCCCGCGCGGAATCTCCCGAAGAGTCCCGAGGAACCCCCCGACGAATCTCCCAGGAGTCACCGGCCCGTAGCGCGTGGGGCCGAGCGTCCTCCCGGCTGCACCGTCCAGCTCAACTCCCCCCACCGTGCACGCGATGTGCATGGCCGCAGAGCGGCATGGAGGTCCGCATGGCCGATAGATTCAGCAAATCCACCGCGGTGTCCGCGTTGATCGTGGTGACCGTCCTGGCCCTGGTCGTCACGGCGCTCACCGCGATCGGCGACGCCGGTGCCGAGACCGGTGTCACCGCCCGTCCCGCGTCCGGGCAGTCCGCCTCGATGTCACATGTCATGCGCGGGCACGCGATGGCGGCGTCCGCCCCCGTGGCCTTCGGGGACGACCCCGACGGGGACGGCTACATTCCGGCGAATCCGCCGGTCACCGGGGTGGAGCCGTCCACCGGGATACCCCCGCACCGCTACTTCCACGAGTTCCAGGCGAACTGTTCGGTCAGCCATACCGCGCCGGACGACCCGATCGTCTACCCGGGGCAGGCCGGAAAGTCGCACGACCACACGTTCATGGGCAACGACACCACCGACGCCGACAGCACGACCGCGTCCCTCGGTGCCGGCGGGACCGTGTGCAAGGCGCCGGGCGACCTGTCGGCGTACTGGATGCCGACCCTCTACAACGGGGACCGGGAGGTCCGGCCGGTCGGGCCGCAGACCATCTACTACAAGTCGGGTGTGACGGACTACCGGAGCGTGCGGCCGTTCCCCAAGGGGCTCCGGTTCGTCGTCGGCAGCCCCACGCAGACCGCCGAGGAGTTCCGCGATCACCCCGGCACGGTCGAGGGCTGGGAGTGCGGAGAGAGCTACCACAACACCGAATTCCCGGCGAACTGCCCGACCGGTCAGGATGTGCAGCTCAACCTGCGTATGCAGGCGCCCAGTTGCTGGGACGGGCGGAGTCTGGACACGCCCGACCACAAGGCGCACATGGCCTATCCGCTCGCCCAGGGCGCCAACCAGGACGTCTGTCCGGCCACCCACCCGGTGGCTCTGCCGATGATCGAGTTCAAGATGGCCTGGCCCGTCAACGGTGATATGTCACAGGTGAGGCTGGCCAGCGGTACCGGCCACTCCTTCCACTACGACTTCTTCAACGCGTGGGACGACGCCACCCTCGACGCCCTGGTCGACCACTGCGTCGTCGGCGGCCTGCAGTGCGATGCCCGCGGCTATGACCAGACCAACCCCGGTGCGGGGTCCGCGCTGAACGAGGACTACGAGCTGCCCTGACCCCGTCGCGCTCTCCTTCACGGGTGTGCCGCGCCCCTGGAGGAGAGCGCTCTCCCCCGCTCTCTTCCACCCGCCTGCCGCACTCCGCCGAGGAGCCACCGCCGATGAACCTGCCCCGTCTCCGACGGCCCGCCCGAGCCCGTACCCGTACCCGATTCCTCTCCCGTCCACGCGGGCGCACCACCGCACGTCTCGCCGTCGCCGCGCTCATCGCCGCCACGGCGGCCACCCTGCCCGCGCCCGCGGCCCAGGCGGCCGGCAGCGTCGTGAAGGTGACCGGCTCGCAGGGTGCCTGGCAGCTGACCGTGGACGGTTCGCCGTACACGGTGAAAGGGCTGACCTGGGGCCCGGCCGTCGCGGATGCCGGAAAGTACCTGCCCGACGTCAGATCGATGGGTGTCAACACGATCCGGACCTGGGGGACCGACGCCACGACGAAGCCGCTCCTGGACGGCGCGGCCGACAACGGCATCAAGGTGATCGCCGGATTCTGGCTCCAGCCCGGAGGCGGCCCCGGCAGCGGTGGCTGTGTCGACTACCTCACGGACACCGGCTACAAGAACAGCATGCTGGCCGAGTTCCCCAAGTGGGTGGAGACCTACAGGGACCACCCCGGCGTCCTCATGTGGAACGTCGGCAACGAGTCCGTGCTCGGCCTGCAGAACTGCTACAGCGGCGCTGCGCTGGAACAGCAGCGCGACGCGTACACCACGTTCGTCAACGAGATCACGAAGAGGATCCACGCGGTCGACGCCAACCACCCCGTCACCTCGACCGACGCCTGGACCGGAGCCTGGCCGTACTACCGGAAGAACGCGCCCGACCTCGATCTGTACGCGGTGAACTCCTACGGTGCGGTCTGCGACATCCGCAGGACCTGGGAGGACGGCGGCTTCGACAAGCCCTACATCGTCACCGAGGGGGGCCCGGCCGGGGAGTGGGAGGTGCCGGACGACGCCAACGGCGTGCCGGACGAGCCGACGGACGTGGCGAAGGCCGAGGGCTACGCCAAGGCGTGGCAGTGCGTCACCGGTCACTCCGGCGTGGCGCTCGGTGCCACGCTCTTCCACTACGGCACCGAGTACGACTTCGGCGGCGTCTGGTTCAACCTGCTGCCCGCGGGCCAGAAACGGCTCGCGTACTACGCGGTGAAGGAGGCGTACGGCGCCGGCGCGTCCGGTGACAACACGCCGCCCGTCATCAACGGCATGACGGTCGACAACGCCTCCGAGGTCCCGGCCGGCCGGCCGTTCACGGTGCGGGCGTCGGTGACCGATCCGGACGGCGACGCGCTCACCCATCAGGTGCTGTTCGGCGGCAAGTACGTCGATGGCGGCGGGCAGTTGACGGAGACCCGGTTCACGGACAAGGGCAACGGGACCTTCGAGGTCACCGCCCCCGACCGGCTGGGGGTATGGAAGGTCTACCTCAAGTCCTCGGACGGCAAGGGCAATGTCGGCATCGAGACCAAGTCCTTCAAGGTGGTGCCTCCGAAGGTGGACGGCACGAACGTCGCGGCGGGCCGCCCGGCCGAGGCGTCCAGCTTCCAGCCGGACAGCGTCGGCTGCCCGTGCCCGGCGGCCTACGCGGTCGACGGATCCTTCGCCACCCGTTGGGCGAGCGGCTGGTCCGACCGCGAGTGGATCCAGGTCGACCTCGGGACGAAGACCTCCTTCCGGCATGTGCAGTTGGCCTGGGAGGCCGCGTACGCGAAGGCGTACAC
Organism: Streptomyces sp. NPDC001787; assembly: GCF_040297465.1. NCBI lineage: Bacteria > Bacillati > Actinomycetota > Actinomycetes > Kitasatosporales > Streptomycetaceae > Streptomyces > Streptomyces sp. NPDC001787. Next base: position 38,085 of record NZ_JBEOZE010000048.1, on the reverse strand, counting down.
CGTCCAGACCTCGGACAACGGCCAGGACTGGACCACCGTCCACACCGTCACCGAGGGCAATGGGGGCATCGATGACATCGTCGTCGCCGGAGAGGGCCGCTACGTCCGCGTGAGCGCCTCGGTGCGCGGCACCCCCTGGGGGTACTCGCTCTACGAGTTCGGCGTCTACACGGCGTGATCGCGGGAACCGGGCGGCGGCCGGGGAACTCCGAGACCGCCGCCCGGCTCCACGGGTCCGGGACCGTGTCCGGGCCGACGGGACGGGAGAACGCCTCCGGCGGAGTGCGGCGCGGACACGGGACGCCTGTTGGCGGTGAACGCGCGCCGACAGGTATCGGCGCCCTCGCGGAACGCTTCGGTCCGGCTGCGCACGTCCCGCACCACTGGGAGGCGAGGGGGCTGCTCACACCCGCCCGCGACACCGCCGGCCGCCGCTACGGGAGCGCCGACCTCGGACGGCGGCTGCGCGCGCCGGTCCGCCGGAGGCCATGGCACGGCCTTCAGGCCGACTCCCTCACCACCAGCTCCGGTTCGAAGATCACGGATGTGGGCGGCTCGTCCGGCCGGGCCAGCCGGTCCAGGAGCAGCCTGGTCATCTCCGCGGCCATCTCCTCCACCGGCTGCCGGACCGTGGTCAGCGGCGGGCGGCACGCGGAGGCGGCGCTGCTGTCGTCGAAGCCGACCACCGCCACGTCCTGCGGCACCCGGCGGCCGTGTTCGCGCAGCACATGGCAGGCCCCCATCGCCATCAGGTCGTTGGCGGCGAACACCCCGTCCAGATCGGGGTGTTCGGCGAGCAGCCGGGCCATCGCCGCCTCACCGCTCCGCTGGGTGAACTGCCCCTCGGCGACGGGGATGTACGGGTGCCCGTGCCGCGCCATGGTGTCCCGGAACCCCGCCAGCCGGTCCTGGCCCGCCGGGACGTCCAAGGGGCCGGTGATCGTGGCGACGCGCCGGCAGCCCCGGGCGAGCAGATGCCCGGCGGCCAGCCGGGCGCCGTCCCGGTGGGCGAGATCGACGAAGCTGATCCGTACGGGGCGGGCGGGGCGCGCGTACAGGACCGCCGCCAGACCGGCGTCGGTGATCAGTGCGGGCAGCGGGTCCTGCGCGTGCGTCGACACGATCAGGGCACCGTCCGCGCTGCCCTGGCGCAGGTACGACACCACCTCGTCGCGGTCCCGCGAGGTCTCCGCGCACATCAGAACGGGGTGCATCCCCCGAGGCCGCAGGTAGTTGACGACCCCGCTCACCACCCGGCCGAAGAACGGGTCGGTGAAGACCCGTGTGGTGAACGGGCCTTCGGCCGCGGCCCGTGCCGCCCCCGGTTCGACGCCCGCGCCCGACATCACCAGGGCGACGGCATCGGCGCGCCGGGTGACCAGGGAGCGGGCGGCGCGGTTGGGGGCGTAGCCGGTGGCGGACACCGCCTGCCGCACGGCCTCCTGGATGGCCGGGTCGACATTGCGGACCCCGTTGATGACCCGTGAGACGGTGGCGCGCGACACGCCCGCCGCCCTCGCCACGTCCTCCAGGGTCGGTGCACCTGCCGACCGCGGGTCATCCGTCATGTGCGCCTTTATAGCATCAGGGGAGAGCGCTCTCCATTCCCCGGCCGGGCCGCCCCGGCCGACGTACCCCGGTGCTCCTCGGAGGTGTCGGCCGGGCGCCCGCGGCGCGGGCCCGAAGGCGGAATCAGGCCATGGGAACGCCAGGGACGGCCGAGACGAAACGGTACCTTGTCACCATCCTTCGTATGGGCCTAAGTTGGCCGTTTGCGACGTGTCCTACTGCCTGTGGGGGAGCCAAGTCATGGCCGCGAACGGACGGCACCGCAAGTACCAGCCGAGCCGGATCAACCGTGCCTCGCTCACGGTGACGGTGGGCGGTGCGGGCATCGCGCTCCCGCTCATCGCCGCGGCCCCGGCCGGGGCCGCCTCCAGCGATGTCTGGGAGAAGGTCGCCGCGTGTGAGGCGACCGGCAACTGGCACATCAATTCCGGCAACGGCCACTACGGCGGACTTCAGTTCACCGGTTCCACCTGGGCGGCGTACGGCGGCACGGCCTTCGCGGCACGCGCCGACCTGGCGACCAGGGACCAGCAGATCGCCGTGGCCGAGCAGGTGCTGGACGGGCAGGGGCCCGGCGCCTGGCCCACCTGCTCCGTACAGGCGGGACTCACCCGTGGCGGCGACGCCCCGGAGGTCGCGCCGCAGGCCGCGGGCAGCAGGCCGGTCCAGGCCCCGAAGAAGGCCGCTTCGCCCCGTCAGCCCCGGACCGGGACGGCGTCCGCCTCGCCGACCGCCGTGCCCGGCGAGCGCGAGTCGTACACCGTGGCGAGCGGCGACTCGCTGTCCGGGATCGCGGCGACAGAGCGCCTCCGGGGCGGCTGGCAGGGGCTCTACGAGGCGAACCGCACGGTGGTCGGTGACAACCCCGACCTCATCTTTCCCGGGCAGCGGCTGAACCTCGACGTGGCCCGGGCACCGAAGGCCGGCGCGAAGAAGCAGGCGGCCGGCGCCACGTCCGGGTCGGATCGGGCCACGCCCGCCCCGAAGCCGAAGAAGCAGGACGGGAAGGTGGCGGAGACCGGGCGGGCCGAGAAGCCGCAGGCCGCGGAGTCCGCCGCGCCGAAGCCCGAGCGGGCTGCCCGGCCGGCGGCGCAGGCCCCCGTGAGGCAGGCCGCCGAATCCGGGCCGAAGAAGACCCCCGAACCCCGGCGGACCTCCGAGCCGAAGCGGAAGCCCGGGCCGAAGAAGGAGCACCGCGCCCCCGAACGGGCGGAGAAGCCCTCCGGACTGAGCGCCCCCGTGTCCGCCCGTACCGGAACGCCGTACCGGCAGGCCGGTTCCTGGTCCAGCGGCTATCACACGGGCGTCGACTTCCCGGTCCCCACCGGAACGTCGGTGAAGTCCGTGGCCTCGGGGAAGGTCGTCTCGGCCGGCTGGGCGGGAGCGTACGGCTACCAGGTCGTCGTCCGGCACAGCGACGGCAGGTACAGCCAGTACGCCCATCTGTCCGCGCTCCATGTGCGCGAGGGGCAGAAGGTCTCCAGCGGGCAGCGGATCGCCCGCTCGGGCTCCACGGGCAACAGCACCGGCCCGCACCTGCACTTCGAGATCCGCCTCGGCCCCGGCTACGGATCGGACATCGACCCGCTGGCCTACCTCAGGGCGGGCGGCGTCAACGTCTGAACGGCCCCCACGGCCCCCACGGCCCGCTCCGGCTCGGCGCCGACGGCGGGAGCCGGCTCCGCACGCCGTGCCCGGCCCGCGAAGGGCCGCGGGCCGGCGAACACCACGCGCCGCGCGCCGCGGCCCGGAGGCACGGTCACGGACAGCGGCAGGGCGTGCGGCGCGGGAAACGGACCCGGCGCCGGGGCCTCGGCGGGCGTGCCGGGGGCAGCCGTCCCGGCTGCCCTGACCCCGGCCGAACCGGGCCGGGCGGGCTCGGGCAGGCGCGGGACCGACCGGCTCCAGGGCGCCGCTCCGGCCGGAGCCACCGGCAGCGCGGGCGTCCCTGCGGAGCCCCGGTCCGATTCCGCGCACGGTGCGCCCCCGGAGTCGCCCAGGTCCTCGGTGGCCCTCACGTCCCCGTCGCCGGTCCCGGCCGCCCGCACGGCCTTCGCCGCCCCGGCGGTGGAGGACCGCGCCCGCTCCTGTGACCGCGCGGCATCGCTCATGCGCTCGGCGCCGAGCCGTTCCGTCGTCAGCAGCACCAGCCCGCCCGCGGCCAGGGCGCCGCAGGACAGCGCCAGTCCGGTGCCCGTCCAGCCGTAACGGAAGTGCTCGCCGAACAGGGTGATGCCGACGGCGGCGGCGACGACCGGGTTCACCACGGTCACCGTCGCCAGCGGAGCGGTCAGCCCGGCCCCGCGGTACGCCGCCTGGGACAGCAGCAGACCCGCCGCAGCGAGTCCCGCGATCACCAGGAGCGGCGGCAGCCCGGAACGCACCGATCCGGACGTCCACTCCATGGCCACGGTCTTGGTGAACACCGACGCCATGCCGAAGGCCACCCCGGCGCCGGTGGCCAGCACCACGCTGCGCGGCATCGGCCGGCGCAGCCCCCGGGCGAGGAGGAAGAGCGCCGCCACGGCGCCGAACGTGACGGTCGCCAGCATCAGCTGCTCCGGACCGTCCAGCGAGTGCGACGCGGAGTTCCCGGTCAGGGCCAGCAGTCCGGCCAGTCCGACCGTCGCCATGACCGCGCCGCGCCAGGCCGTGGCGCCCGCCCTGCGGCGGACGAACAGCGCCGCCATCGGCAGGGCGAACACGATCGTGAGGGCGCCCAGCGGCTGAACCAGGCTCAGCGGACCGTAGGCCAGAGCCACCACGTGCAGGACCGCGCCGACCCCGTTGAGCGCCACGGCGGCCCACCAGGCGGCGTTGCGCAGGGGGGCGTACGAGCGGTCGTCACCGGCCGCGGCCACGCGCTCCTGGACGATCGCCCCGGCCGCATAGGCGACCGCGGAGATCAGTGACAGCAGCACAGACAGCGCGAGGGAACTCATGTACACCACGATGTCCCGTTCAGGACGCCGCGTCGTCGTCCTTGAGTCGGCGATTCGGCGTACTGCTCTAGTAGTACGGGCGTAACGCCTACGTCCTCCTCCTGACGGTAGTCCTCCTTCCCCCGGGGCTCAGAAGTTGGGCCCCTGCGGATACGGTGAGCTGCTGATCCGGCACATCGAGTGGCCGGAACAAGGCGGACGGGCTGTGACCGGCCCGAGGAGGAGCCGAGCATGGACCTGACCCGAGCGGCCTCGGTGGGCGGATTCTTCGCCCTCAGGACCGCCCCCGTCCCCGAGGGGGACCACCGGCCGCTGGCACGGCTGTACGCAGGGGAAACGGCGCCGCTCACGGCCCGTATCGACACGGTCGCCGCCCGGCTCCGGGCTCCCGAGCGCCGGGTCGCCGCCTCCATCGCCCACCTCGGTCTCGCGGCCCGGCTCTGGTCCGTCGCACTGGGGCCGGCCGCGCTTTTCGGCCAGTTCCCGGACATCGCGCCCGACACCCTGCACTGGGACCCGGGGCACACCTCCCCGGACGACCTGTGGCCGGCGGACCCAAGAGCGGTGCCGGGCACCGCCGAGCGGCTGCGCGAGGCCGTCCAGTACGGACACCTCGTGCCGCTCGCCGAGGCGATGCGGCGCGAGGGGAACATCTCCGGCCGGCTGCTGTGGGGCAACGCGGGCTCGGCGCTCGCCGGCGCCGTACGCGAACTCGTCGCCTGGGCGCGGACGAACTCCCGCCCGGACGTGGCGCACCGGGCGCGTGCGCTGGGGGCCGAACTCTTCGACGATCCGGACCTGCGGACCACCGGTGCTCCGCACACACCGGCGTTCCGGCGGCGCAGCTGCTGTCTGTACTACCGGTGTCCGGCGGGCGGGCTGTGCGGCGACTGCGTCTTCGACGCACCACCCGTGGCGCGCTGACCGGTCCGGGCCGCCGTCCTCCGGCCGGCCGGTTCCCCGGCCCTTCGGCGACCGCTCAACTGCTCAGTTCGAACTCCGCCCGGATGCGCTTGCCCACCGGCACCCGCTCGGCGGTCAGCCGGTCGCACAGCGCGACGACGATCTCCATGCCGTGGCCGCCGGGCCGGGCCGGATCGGGCGCGTAGAGCACGGGCAGTGCCGTGCTGCTGTCGTACACCGTGACGCTGATGCGCTCGGCGGTGCCCTCCAGCTCCAGCAGATAGGGCCCGTGGCTGTAGCGGTCGGCGTTGGTGACCAGTTCGCTGACCGCCAGCATCAGGTCGTTGCGGGTGTGTTCCCCCAGCACCGCCAGCCATTCGGCCGCGAGCCGCGCCAGGAACCGGTCGGCCAGGGCACGGGCCTGCGCTATGCAGCCCGGCTCGCCGTCGAACACGGCGGCGCTGTGCAGCATCTCGGTGGGCCGTGACTCCTCGGAGCGGCCGGCCGGTCGCGAGGTGACCTGTTCGTTCATGAGCTCCAGCCAGGGCGCTGCGGGGATGGTCGGATTCGCTTTCTCGCCGGTCGTCTACCCGCGTCCGGACATCTCACTCCGGCCGGATTCCGGCGGCCCGTGGGGGGCGGGGAAATCCTACGTGTTCCGTCCCGGTCCGCTCCAGCACCCGGCGGTCCCGGGGTACCGCGGGGGAGGGCCGGTACGCGTTCCGGCCCCCTCACAGGCGCGAGGGGGCCGGAACGGGAGCGGAGGATCCGTCAGGCCACCACGGACATGCCCTTGCGCAGGCGTTGCACGATCCGCGACAGCAGCCGCGACACATGCATCTGGGAGACGCCCAGCTCCGCGCCGATCTGTGACTGCGTCATCTCGTCCCCGAACCGCATCTGGACGATTCTGCGCTCCCGCTCGTCCAGCTGCTCCAGGAGCGGTGCCAGGGTGTGCAGGTTCTCGACGGTCTCCATGGCGGGGTCCGTCCCGCCCAGCAGATCCGCGTAGGCCCGCTGGTCCTGACCGGAGTCGCTGTCGGCCGACGGTGTGTCGAGGGAGCCCGCCGAATAGCCGTTGGCGGCGACCAGGCCCTCGATGATCTCCTCCTCCGGGAGGTCCAGATGGGCGGCGAGCTCCTTGACCGTGGGTTCGCGGTCCAGCTCCGCCGACAGCTGTTCCTTGGCCTTCGCCAGGTCCACGCGCAGTTCCTGGAGCCGCCGCGGGACGTGGACGGACCAGGAGGTGTCACGGAAGAAGCGCTTGATCTCGCCGACGATGTACGGCACGGCGAAGGTGGCGAACTCGACCTCACGGGACAGGTCGAAGCGGTCGATCGCCTTGATCAGCCCGATGGTGCCGACCTGGATGATGTCCTCGGTGTCGTCACCGCCGCGGTTGCGGAACCGGGAGGCGGCGAAACGCACCAGCGACAGGTTCATCTCGATGAGGGTGTTGCGCGCGTACTGGTACTCGTGCGTGCCCTCCTCAAGGACCTGGAGCCGGTCGAAGAACACCTTCGACAGGGCGCGGGCGTCCTGTGGCGCGACCTTCCCGGTCTCCTCGATCCAGGGCAGTGTGCCCGGGTCGGCTCCGGTGGTTCGCACGGACATGGCCGCCATGGTGTCGCCCTCCCTGCCGTCGGATGTGTCGATGCGCGCCTGCCCAGCAATACGGAGGTCATGCGTCCGTCCGCGTTCTTCCGCCACTTGTCGGCTCCATGTCGATAAATCGCTGAACGGATGTCGACAATGGGCCGGACGGCCACGAACGGAGCAGCGTTCGGCGCATGGCAGACTTGACCGGGGTGTTTCGGCCTGCGGTGACCAGTGGCCCGCGGGGACAGATGGCAGAGGATCGGCAATGACGGTGACAGAGGACAGCCCGGAGTTCGCTCCCGGAATCGAAGAGTTCGGTGCCGGTATCGACCCGGAGCGACTGGCCGTCTGCCTGAGCGTTCTCGACGAGCTCGACTCCATCGAGATCGACCACCCGGACGCCGTCGCCGTGCGCCGGGCCACCGCGGGCGTCTACCGCACGGTGAAGCAGCGCCGCCGCCAGGAGCGCCGCGCCGCGAAGACCGCGCACGACAAGGCCGTCACCGAAGCCACCGCGACCGGCTCCGCCGAGCGCATCGACGACGAGACCCAGGGCGTCCTGCCCTCGTCCTCGGCCGAGGCGGAGATCGCCGGGATACTCCAGCGGCCCCGGTCCTGCTACATCTGCAAGACCCGCTACGTCGAGGTGGACGCCTTCTACCACCAGCTCTGTCAGGGGTGCGCCAAGGAGAACCGGGCCCGGCGCGATGCCCGGACGGACCTCACGGGTCGCCGTGCGCTGCTCACCGGCGGCCGGGCGAAGATCGGTATGTACATCGCGCTGCGGCTGCTGCGCGACGGTGCGCACACCACCATCACCACCCGCTTCCCCAACGACGCGATCCGCCGCTTCAAGGCGATGCCGGACAGCGACGAGTGGATCCACCGGCTGAAGATCGTCGGCATCGACCTCCGTGACCCGGCCCAGGTCGTGGCTCTCGCCGACTCGGTCGCCGCCGAGGGGCCCCTGGACATCCTGATCAACAACGCCGCCCAGACCGTGCGGCGGTCCCCGCAGGCGTACAGCGAGCTGGTCGGCGCGGAGTCGGCGCCGCTGCCCGCGGGCGAGCTGCCCGCGGCCGAGGTGATCGGCACCTTCGGCAGCGGCACCGTGGACCGGGTCGCCGCGCTGCCCGCCGCCCGCAAGGAGAGGCTGAGCGCGCAGGACGTCACCGACCTGGCCCTGGTCACGGGCTCGGCCTCGCCGGCGCGCATCGCCGCCGGTACCGCGATCGACGCGGGCGGGCTCGTCCCGGACCTGCACGACACCAACAGCTGGATCCAGACGGTCGAGGAGGTCGAGCCGATCGAGCTCCTCGAAGTCCAGCTCTGCAACTCGACCGCGCCGTTCATCCTGATCAGCCGGCTCCGCCCGGCGATGGCGGCCACGGCCGCGAAGCGCGCGTACGTGGTCAACGTCTCCGCGATGGAGGGGGTCTTCAGCCGCGGTTACAAGGGCGCCGGCCACCCGCACACCAACATGGCCAAGGCCGCACTGAACATGCTGACCCGCACCAGCGCCCAGGAGATGTTCGAGAAGGACGGCATCCTGATGACCGCCGTCGACACCGGATGGATCACGGACGAGCGTCCGCACCCCGACAAGATGCGCCTCGCCGAGGAGGGCTTCCACGCCCCTCTCGACCTGGTCGACGGTGCCGCCCGGGTCTACGACCCGATCGTGCGCGGGGAAGAGGGCGAAGAGCTGTACGGCTGCTTCCTCAAGGACTACGCGCCCGCGGGCTGGTGATCCGGGGCCGGTTCTCCCGGCCCGGACCCGTCGATGGCAGAAAGTGACCCAGGTCACACGTTCCGTCGAGCGCGATGACGCTCATTTGGTTACTCTGAAGTGAACGGACGGCACCGAGGGATCCACGAACCTTCCTCGACCGTCCTGGGACAGGCCTGCAACCAGGTCGTCGTCCCGCCCCATGCCGGCGCCACCGCGACCGAACTGTTCCTGCCCCTGCCCCCGAAGGGCGGTCGGTCCACGGCCGAGAGGTCGCGCCGTAACTGTCCGGGGTTACGCGACACAGAGGAGTGCGCGGTGACACCAGAACTGACGAAGGACGAGAAGCGGCCCGCCGAAGGGCACGGAGAGCGGGCCGGACGGCCCGAGAAGCTCCGGAACATCGAGGTCTGGGCCAGGTCCGCACCCATCCGGCTGGCCGGCTACGAGGACGACCTCGCCGAGCCGCACATCCTGCCCGGCATCGACTGAGTCTTCACCGCCCACCGCACCGCCGAGCCCCGGCCCCCGCACCCGCGGGGGACCGGGGCTCGGCGGTGCGGGAGGCTCGGCCGCGCGGCGCGCCGCCGGTCCCGTCACCAGACCGCGCGGGCCAGGGCGGCCCCGGCGAAGGACAGTCCCACGCCTGCGCCGACGCTGACGCACAGATAGGCGCCGGCCGCGGCGACGCGGCGTGCGGAGGCCAGGGTCAGCAGCTCGTAGGAGAATGTCGACCAGGTCGACAGGCTCCCGCAGAAGCCGGTGGCCAGCAGCAGGTGGACCCGGGGCCCCAGATCTCCCTCGGACGCCCCCTCGGCGACGAATCCGAGGATCAGCGCGGCGGCAGCGTTCGCCGCGAAGGTGCCCCAGGGGACGGCGGTGTGGACACGGGCCTTGACCGCGGCTCCGGTCAGATAGCGCAGCGGGGCGCCCACGAGCGCGCCGCCCAGGACGAGCAGCCAGTCGAGCGTCATGCGCGCACCCCGTCGCCGCTCCGGAGGCCCAGCGCGGCGCGCGTGGCGTACACGCCCGCGGTCACACCCGCGAGAGCCGCGACGACGGTCAGGACCAGGCAGCCGACCGCGTACCCGGGGGATCCCTCCTCGAACAGTTGGCGCACGTTGTCGGTGTAGTGGGAGAACGTGGTGAATCCGCCGAGGACGCCGGTGCCCAGCAGCGGATTCAGCAGGGCCGGCGCACCGGTGAACCGTTCCTTGAGGGCCACCATCAGGATGCCCATCAGCAGACAGCCCACGGCGTTGATCAGCAGGACGGTCCAGGGGAAGGACGACTCCCCGGTCGGCCACAGGCGCTCGGCGCCGTAGCGTGCCCCGGCGCCGATGGCGCCGCCGACGGCCACGGCGGCGATCACGGGGCCCTGCCTGCCGGGGGAGTGATCGGGATGGGCGGGCTCGCGCGAAGCGGATCTGAGGGACACCCGTGGACCGTACGGGGCGGTGACGGCGCCCTCGGCGTACCGGCGCGCGGGGCTGCCGGCCGTCACTCCTCCGGCGCAGCCCTCCGGATTCCCCAGCAGGGCGAAAGTGGGTAAATAGGATATATCTGTCATTGGCTGTCTCCGTCGCTCACCGGCGGTGACCTCGCCGTCATGTTTCCCTGCTGAGTTACGGAGCTCCTCGTGCCCTCCGCCGACGCGCGACAGCACCAGAGGTCGAAGGCACCGCAGCCGCTGGCCTACTTACTCGCCTCCGTGCGCGGAGTCGGCCAGGTGGACCTCCAGCCCGGCGCCTGGACGGGCGCCGTCATCCTTCTCGGACTGTGGGCGGCGGGCTGGGAGACGGGCCTCTTCGCCACCCTCGGCACACTGATCTCCACCGCCACCGCCTACGCCCTCGGGGTGGACCGCTCGGGCATCGCGCTGGGGCTCCAGGGCTACTGCGGCTGCCTCACCGGCATCGCCCTCGTCAGCTCGCTGGGCCACCACCCGGCCACCTATGTGCTCGCCGTCGTCGGCGCCATCATGTGCACGCTGCTCATGGCGGCGCTCACCACACTGCTCGCCCCCTACGGACTGACCGCGCTCACCGCGCCGTTCTGCCTGGTCTCCGGCGTGATGGTGCTCGGAGCGCCCTCCTTCGGCCGGATCTGGCACGGTGACCCGGCCCCGGTGTCCAGCACGACCAGCGGGGACACCGCGCTGTCCTGGGACGACCTCTGGCACGGCTTCTTCACCAACGTCTCGCAGGTCTTCCTGGTCGACGACTGGTACGTCGGACTGATCATGCTGGTGGGCCTGGCCCTCGCCGGGGTCCGCGTGGTCCTGTTCGCCGCCGCGGGCAGTGCCGTCGGGATCTTCGCCGCCTGGGCGCTCGGAGCGCCCGCCGAACTGATCGCCAACGGGATCTACGGCTACAACGCGGTCCTCGTGGCCATCGCCGTCGGCGCGGTCCTGCTGGCCGGCACCGTCTGGAACGCGGCGTACGCGCTGTTCGGAGCCGCCGCCACCACCGGCCTGACGGCGTCACTGACCTCACTGTTCAAACCCTTCGGCGGCCACACCTTCACCTGGCCGTTCATCCTCACGACCTGGGTCCTCATGGCCGCCGTGCCGCTCCTGCCGCGCTTCCGCCCGAGCGACTGACCCCGCCCGTCCGCCCACGTGTTGCCGCACATCCCCGACGAGGAAGGTACCGACGATGAACCTCGCGCCCCGCGAGATCGACAAACTGCTCGTGTACGTCGTGGCCGACCTGGCCCGCAAACGCCAGGGCCGCGGTCTCAAGCTCAACTACAGCGAGTCGGTGGCGCTGATCACCGAAGCCATCCTCGAAGCGGCCCGGGACGGAAGGAGCGTGGCCGACTGCATGGAACTCGGCCGCCATGTCGTGGGCGAGGACGACACGATGCCCGGCGTACGGGAGATGCTCGGCCTGCTCCAGGTCGAGGCGTCCTTCGTCGACGGCACGAAGCTCGTCTCCTGCCACGACCCCATCGGCGGCTGACCCCGGTGGCCGGGCGATGCCGGGTGATCGCCGTCTGCGGACACGAGGCCGGCCACGGGCGGGCCTTGGCGGACCTGAAGGGGCGGGACGTGACGGTGGTGCCCGGCGGGCGCGAGCTGTTCCGGTGTCTTGCCGAGCTGGGCCGCCGGGGGGAGGAGAGCTGTGTCGTACCGATGACGCTCGGGCGCGACCCCGAACTCGTCGCCGACACCGCCCGTACGCTCCGGGCGCTGCCCGCGAAGGACCGGGCGGGGACGGTCCTGGCCGGACCGTTCGGCACCGCGCAGCACCTCGTCGGCTGGCTGCGGGCCGCCGCGGGGCGGGTACCCGCCTCCGACGCGCTGCTCGTCACGGCGCCCTCCGGGGATCCGTTCGAGGACGCCGAGCTGTACCGGGTCGCGAGTCTCGTGCGGCGCCACGGGAACCATCCGCTGGTCGAGGTGGCGTTCACCGGCGGTGACCCCGACCCCGCGCAGGGGGTGCGGCGCTGTCTGCTGCTGGGCGCCGCCCGGGTGGTGGTGCTGCCGGCGGCGTTCGCCGTGCCCGGGGTCCCGGAGGTACCGGGCGCCCAGGTCACCGTCGCCGGTCCGCCGGTGCCGCGCTCCGCCCTGCTGCGGGTGCTCGCCGAACGGGTCTCCGACGCCCTGCGCCGGCGCGAGCACGGCGACGACGGGATCGCCGCCGGACTGGGCGCGGCCGACCACCACGGCCACCACCACACCCACCCACCGGGCGAGGGCCACGAGCACGGCCCGGCACTCGGCCACAGCCACAGCCACGGTCACGTCCATGTCCCCGCCCACGGCGGGGGCCGGCACGACGACAGCCACGAGCACCCGCATCAGCACCCGCACGCCCCCGGCGCGGGACACGTTCTCAGGAGCTCCGCATGACGTTCCGTCAGAAATACATCTACGGCAAGGACCCCATCGAGATCAACGCGGGCCGCCGCACGGTGACACTCACCGTCAGCAACACCGGCGACCGCGCGGTCCAGGTCGGCTCGCACTACCACTTCTTCGAGGTGAACTCCGCGCTGTCCTTCGACCGCCGGCGGGCGCTGGGCATGCACCTCAACATCGCGGCAGGCACCTCCGTACGCATCGAACCCGGCGGGACGCGCGAGGTCGAACTCTGCGCGTACGCCGGAACGGGCCGGCTCGTCGGCTTCAGCGGACTGCTCAACGGCAGCCTCGCCTCCCACCCCGCGAGGGTCGAGGCCGTGCGCAAGGCCATCGAGCAGGGCTTCCAGGGCGCCGAGCAGCCCCCGAAGGCCACGGTGGCGCCCCGTGCGAAGAGCCCGCGCAAGAACGCGAGCCCGAAGACCACGACCGGCGCCAAGAGCGCGAAGGCCAAGCCCGGCACCCGGAGCGTGAAGGCCGCCCCGAGCGCCAAGGCAGCGGCGGGCGCCAAGGGCGGGAAGGCCGCCGCGGGCGCCGAGAACGCGAAATCCACGACCGGCGCCAAGAGCGCGAAGACCAAGAAGAAGGGTTCGCGCTGATGCCCATCCTGCCCCGCAAGCAGTACACCGACATGTTCGGCCCGACGGTCGGCGACCGGTTCCACCTCGCCGACACCAACCTCGTCGTCGAGGTCGAGAAGGACTTCAGCGAGGGCCAGTACGGCGACGAGGTCCTCTACGGCGGCGGAAAGACCATGCGTGACGGCATGGCGGCCTCCCCGCAGGCGACCAGCGGCCAGGGCGCGCTGGACACCGTCATCACCAATGTCGTGGTCATCGACCCCATGGTGGGCGTCGTCAAGTGCGACATCGGGATCAAGAACGGGATGATCGCCGGGATCGGCAAGTCCGGCAATCCGCAGACGCAGAACAACGTCGACCCCGACCTGGTCATCGGCCCGGGAACCGAGGCCATCGCGGGCGAGCACCTCATCGCCACCGCCGGGGCCATCGACACCCACGTCCACCTGATCGCCCCGCAGCAGGCCGAACAGGCGCTGACCAACGGCATCACCACCCTCATCGGCGGCGGTACGGGCCCCTCGGACGGCACCAACGGCACCACCTGTACCCCCGGCCCCTACAACATCGCCCGCTTCCTCCAGGCGGCCGAGGCCTGGCCGGTGAACCTGGGCATCATGGGCAAGGGGAACGGCAGTCTGCCGGAGGCCCTGAACGAGCAGATCGAGGCCGGTGCCTGCGCTCTGAAGGTCCACGAGGACTGGGGCGCCACCCCGGCCGTCATCGACAACGCGCTCAATGTCGCGGACCGCTACGACGTCCAGGTGTCCATTCACACCGACAGCCTGAACGAGAGCGGCTTCTTCGAGGACACCCGCTCCGCGATCGACGGCCGCGCGATCCACACCTTCCACAGCGAGGGCGCGGGCGGCGGTCACGCCCCCGACATCATGCGGGTGGCCGGCGAGCCCAACATCCTGCCGTCCTCCACCAACCCGACGCTGCCCTACACCAAGAACTCCGTCGATGAACTGCTCGACATGGTCATGGTCTGTCACCACCTCAGCCATGACATCCCCGAGGACGTCTCCTTCGCCGACAGCCGGGTCCGCGCCGAGACCATCGCCGCCGAGTCGGTGCTCCACGACCTCGGCGTGATCAGCATGTTCTCCTCCGACTCCCAGGCCATGGGACGGGTCGGCGAGTCGGTGACCCGCGCCTTCCAGACGGCGCACCACTGCAAGGACAAGCTGGGAGTCCTGGAGGGCGACTCCGCCCGCAACGACAACCAGCGGGTCCTGCGCTATCTGGCGAAGGTCACCATCAACCCGGCCATCGCCACCGGTATCGCCGACCATGTGGGCTCCCTGGAGAAGGGGAAGATCGCCGACATCGTGCTCTGGCCCATCCACTCCTTCGGTGCCAAGCCGAAGATGGTCATCAAGGGCGGCATCATCTCCTGGGCGCAGATGGGCGACCCGAACGCCTCACTGCCCACTCCGCAGCCGGTCATCTACCGGCCGATGTTCGGGCAGTTCGGCAAGGCGCTGCCGGCCACCCACGCCACCTTCATGTCGCAGGCGGGCATCGCCGCGGGCGTACCGGCGGAGCTCGGCCTGGACCGCACGATCCTGCCGGTGCGCGGTACCCGCACGATCGGCAAGCACAACATGGTGCGCAACAACGCGCTGCCGGACATCCAGGTGGACCCGGAGACCTTCAAGGTCACCCTCGACGGCAAGGTCGCGACGATCGACCCGGCCGAGGAACTGCCCCTCAACCATCTGTTCTTCCTGGTCTAGGGCCTGGAACGCCGATGTACCTCAACGAGCGCGAGCATCCCCACCGCCCGGCCGCCCCGGCGCCGCCGTCCGTGGTGCCACCGGCCGGGACCGCCGGGACCGGACCGGACCTCGCGGCGCTGCTGACCGGTCTCCAGCTGACCGATTCGGCGTTCCCCAGCGGCTTCTACACGCTGTCCCACAGCCTGGAGGGATACGCCCACGCGGGGGCCGTCGACGCCGGAACCCTGCCGTCGCTGCTGGAGGACCTGCTGCTGCACGGCGTCGGTCCGGCGGACGCCACCGCCCTCGCCCTCGCCCACCGGGCCGCGGCGTCGGGCGACCTGGACGCGGTGGCGGACATCGACGAGCACCTGTTCGCCACCAAACTGGGCCGGGAGATGCGCCAGGCGTCCACCCGGACCGGGCGGCAGCTCCTGGACCTGGGGGCGGAAGTCTTCGACCGGCCGTCGATCACCGCCTACTTCGACCGCGTCCGGCGCCGGGAGGCGCCCGGCACCCAGGCGGTCGCCGCCGGGGTCATCTACGCCGCGACCGGGGTCCCGGTCCGGCAGGCCGTCGCGGCCGACCTGTTCGCGTTCTGCGCCAGCTTCGCCGGTGCGGCCCTGCGGCTCCGGCTGACCGACCACCGCAGGGCCCAGACCCTGCTGCGGGGCGCCGCGCCCGTCATCGAGCGGGTCGTCGAAGAGGCGCTGCGGCGCGAACTCGCCGATGTCGGCGCCACCGTCTTCGCCTCCGATGTCATGTCGGGCCGTCATGAACGCGCCGAGGCGCGCCTCTTCGCCAGCTGAACCATCCACCCCACCGGACAAGGGAGCACCATGGACGACAACGTACTGAGGGTCGGCGTCGGGGGACCGGTCGGCTCGGGCAAGACCGCGCTCATCGAGGCGCTGGTGCCCGTGCTCATCGCCCGGGGCCACCGTCCCTCCGTCATCACCAATGACATCTACACCCAGGAGGACGCCCAGCACATCCGCCGCACGCTCGACGGGATCCTGGAGCCGGAGCGGGTGGTCGGCGTCGAGACGGGCGCCTGTCCGCACACGGCCGTCCGCGACGACCCGACGATGAATCTGGCGGCGGGTGCCGAGATGCTGGAGCGGTTCCCGGACACCGACACGCTGCTGTACGAGTCCGGCGGCGACAACCTCACCCTGACGTTCAGCCCGGCCCTCGTCGATCTCTTCCTGTTCGTCCTGGACACCGCCGAGGGCGAGAAGATGCCGCGCAAGCGGGGCCCCGGTATCACCGATTCCGATCTGCTCGTCATCAACAAGATCGACATCGCGAAGTATGTGCGCACGGACATCGGGATCATGGAGTCCGACGCCCACCGGGTCCGCGACAACCGCCCCGTCGTCCTCACCGACTGTCTCACCGGCATCGGTATCGAGGACATCGCGGGCTACCTGGAATCCCGCCGCAAGGTGCTGATCTGACATGCCGCCCGCCCCGGTGCCCGCCCCCGTACCGCCCATGGCGCCGCGGTCCGCCACGGACCGGCTCGCGCCGCGGTACTACACGGCGGCGCGCGTGCCCCCGGAGGTGGAGGAGCTGGCGTCCCTCCCCGACACGCTCGCGCCCGGCTCACCGGCGAAGGTCGGCATCCTGGACCTGGGTTTCGCCGTCCGGGGCGGGCGCACGGAGCTGGTCGAGCGCTACCAGAAGACGCCGTTGCAGATCATGCGGCCGCTGTGGATCGATCCGGCGCTGCCCGGGATGAGTTACGTGTACCTGATGGCCACCGGCGGCGGGATCGCCCAGGCCGACCGCTACCGGATGGACTTCCGCTGCGGCCCCGGCACCCAGGTGCATCTGACCACCCAGGCGGCGAGCAAGATCTTCCGGATGGAGCACGACTACGCGAGCCAGCGCGTGCACATCACGGCGGCGGAGGGCTCCTACGTCGAATACCTCCCCGACCCGCTGATCCCGTTCAGGGACGCCCGCTTCTACCAGCACACCGACGTGACCGTCGCGCCCGGCGCCACCGTCGTCCTCGGAGACACCGTCACCGCGGGGCGGCTCGCCCGCGGCGAGCGTCACGACTACCGGGTGCTCGCCACGGACCTGCGTATCCGCCGCCCCGACGGCACCCTGCTGGCCATCGACACCCTGCGGCTGGCGCCGGGCGGCGGCCGGGGCCGGGCGGAGGTCCTGGGGCCCGGGGTGTTCGCCGGTCACGACCAGGTGGCCTCGCTCTACGTCGTCACCGACCGCAGACCCGCGGCCGAGGTCGCCGACACCCTGCACCACGCGCTGGCAGAACGCGGACTGCTGTACGGCGTCAGCGTGCTGCCCCGGGAGTGCGGCGCCTGGGTACGGCTCCTCGACGACAGCCCGGTCCGGGTCGCCGCCGCGAAGGACGCCGCCTGGGACGCCGTACGCCGGCTGCTCACCGGCCACCCGGCCCCCGACCTGCGTAAACCCTAGTCCGTCACCGCAAGGGCCCGCCCGGCCCACGAACGCTCCCCGCCCTCCCCCCACACGAGGTGTCCGTCGATGATCACCGCCCCCGCGCCGATGCCGCCCGCGTACGACTCCGGCGACACCGCCTGGCTGCTCGCCTCCACCGCGATGGTGCTGCTGATGACGCCGGGACTGGCGTTCTTCTACGGCGGCATGGTGCGCACCAAACACGTCCTGATGATGATCAAGATGAGTTTCGCCGCGCTGGCCTTCGGCACCCTCGTCTGGTGGGTGATCGGCTACACGCTCGCCTTCGGTCCCGATGTCGGGGGAGCGGGAGTGATCGGCGATCTCGACCACGTGTTCATGCGCGGGATCGAACTGAACACCCTCACCGGACACATCCCCACGTACGTCTACAGCACCTTCCAGATGGGCTTCGCCATCATCACCGTCGCGCTGATCAGCGGTTCGATCGCCGACCGCGCCACGATGAAGGGCTGGCTCGTCTTCGTCGTCCTGTGGCTGCTCATCGTCTACATCCCGATCGCGCACTGGGTGTTCGACCAGGACGGCTGGATCGTGAAGCACCTGGGGGCACTCGACTTCGCCGGCGGTCTGCCGGTGGAGCTGAACTCCGGGGTCGCGGGTCTCGCGGTGGCCCTGGTGCTGCGCGCACCGCGCGACTTCGCACGCCGCGAGGAGCGGCCGAACAACATCCCGCTCGTCGTCGTCGGTGCCGGGCTCCTCTGGTTCGGGTGGTTCGGCTTCAACTCCGGCTCCGCGCTCTCCGACCAGGGCACCGCGGCGGCGGCCTTCCTGAACACCCAGCTCGGCGCGGCGGGGGCCATGGTCACCTGGCCGCTGGTGGAGAAGTGGCGCACCGGACGGGTCACCACCATGGGTGTCGTCTCCTCCGCCGTCGCGGGCATGGTCGCCATCACCCCGGCCTGCGGGGAGATCAACACCCTGGGTGCCGTCGTCACCGGTCTGGTCGTCGGTGCCGTCTGCGCCTTCGCCATCACGCTGAAGTACCGCTTCGGCGTGGACGACACCCTGGACGTCGTCGGTGTGCACGGGGTGGGCGGTCTGATCGGTCTGATCATGGTCGGGCTGTTCGCCACCGCGCGGATCAGCGGCAAGGAGGGGCTGTTCTACGGCGGCGGCTGGGGGCTGCTGGGCAAGCAGCTCGTCGCCATCGTCTCGGTGATCGCGTTCTCCTTCGTCCTGACCTGGATCATCGCGAAGGCGGTGGACCTGACCGTCGGATTCCGCGCCCGCGACGAGTACGGCAGTGTGCCGGGCGAAGAGGTGGAGCGGGCCTACGACTTCCGGACCGCCGAGCGGCTGGGCGCGCTGGTCCAGGGCAAGGACCGCGCCGACGACTCCGAGCTCGTGGAGCAGATCAGCCGGTTGCTGAAGTCCCGCGAGGACGCCGAGTAGCGCGGACGGCCGGGCGCCCGGAGGCGGGCGGCGGGGGGACGGGGGAGCACGCCCGGGTGTTCAGGGCCGCCCGGGCGTCCTGAGCGGCACCGGCCGGGCCATCGGCCGCATGAACTCCCGTACGTAGGTCCGGTGCCACCAGCGTCCGGTGGCCCGCAGTTCGCGCCAGTCGGTGTACCGGTAGTGGTACACCCTGGCGCGGACATGCGCGGGCGGTGTGCCGGGGAACGGATTGTGCCGCAGCAGCCGGAGCGTGTCGCGGTCGTTGCCGAGGAGCCGCTCGGCGAACGGCCCGAACCACGCGCGGGCGTAGGCGGGGGAGAGAGCCGCGAACCACATCATCCAGTCGAGCCGCAGATGATAGGGGGCGAACTGCCGTGCCATACGGCGCGGATCGCCCGGCTTGCCGCGGAAACCGTACTCCCGCCAGTGCGCCCCGTCGTGGGCGACCGGATCGGCCGTCCCCTCCACCACGACTTCGAGCCGAAGCCTGCTGATGCTGCCGAACGCCCCGTAGGTATTGACCAGATGCAGGGGATCGAAGGACCGGTTCATCACCTGACGGCGGGAGAGCAGATTGCGCGCCGGGCGGTAGCTGAGGACCAGGACCAGCGCGGTGACCGCGATGACGGCCACCTCGTACCAGAGCGGCGGCGCCGACAGCGCGGGCGGACGGCCGCCGATCAGGTGCCAGTCGACCGCGGAGAGGGCGAGAGCGATCGTCAGCCAGTTCAGCCAGGCGAAGTTCCCGGACAGGACCAGCCACAGCTGGGTGATGACCATCAGCCCCGCGGCCGCGCTCGCCACCGGCTGCGGGGTGAACAGGAGGAAGGGGACCAGGAGCTGGGTGACATGATTGGCGGCCGCCTCGACCCGGTGCACCGGTCTCGGCAGACGGTGGAAGAACCAGCTCAGCGGCCCCGGCATCGGCTGGGTCTCGTGGTGGAAGTCCAGACAGGTCAGCCGCCGCCAGCACGCGTCGCCCCGGATCTTGATGAGCCCGGCACCGAACTCCACCCGGAAGAGCAGCCAGCGCAGCAGCCACAGCACCAGCACCGGCGGCGCGGTGTCCCCGGTACCGAGGAAGACGGCGAGGAACCCCGTCTCCAGCAGCAGGGACTCCCAGCCGAAGCCGTACCAGACCTGGCCGACCTGGACGATCGACAGGTACAGCACCCACGGCAGCGCCCAGAGCAGCATCCCGCCCCACAGCGGAAGGAGTCCGTCGAGTCCGGCGATCAGGGCCACCGAGACGGCGCAGCCGCTCCAGGCGACGGTGGCGAAGAACCGGTCGGAGTAGTGGAGCCGGAAGAGACCGGGAGCCTCCCACCAGCGCGTGCGCCGCAGCAGCTCCGGCACGGGCAGCATGCCGCGCTCGCCGATCAGCGCACGGAACTGGAGCGCGGCGGTGAGGAAGGCGACCAGATAGACCACGGCCAGTGCCCGCTGGAAGATCAGCCTGCTGAGCCAGTAGCCGTCTGCGGTGAACCACTCCATCCCTCCCAGTATCGGCCAGGGTTCAGCTCACGGCCACGATTCGGCGCAGGGCCCGGCCCAGCCTCCGTGCGTACCAGAGCTGTACGGGCGGCACGAGCGGCCCGGCGAGCCGGGCGTACCAGCTCGCCGGACGGGAGAACGCCATGACCGTGAACCAGACGGTGCCGTCGTCCGCCAGATCCACCACGAAACACTCCTCGCCGCGTTCGGGATGCCGCTCCAGCGTCCCGTAGCCGAAGCCGGTGCGGTCCTTCTCGTACGCGGTCCAGACCACCTCGCACGGGGCGGTGAACCGGAGCGGGCCGAGCCCCAGCGACACCTGGACGCCGCCGCCCGCCTCCGCCCGTGCCGCCGAGGCGTTCACCCGGGCGCCCGAGGTGCGGTGCATCCGCCACTCCGTGACCGCGGCGCCCGCCGCCAGGAAGTCGGACCGGCCCCGGCCCACCCGGGTGCGGTGGTGGAGATGGTGGTAGCCGTTCGGGAGCGGGCCGAGCCGGGTGGCGCCGACCTCCGGGTAGGTGAACGTCGTCATGCGATCCCGCCTTCTGGGTGGACGGTGCCCCGGACGTGGTGCCGGGCAGCCCCTTTGAACATGTTCAACAGCTGGGTCGAGAGTAGGGCCTTCCTTGAACGCGTTCAAGACGCTGGGCGCGGTGCGCCGTGTGCGCCATGTGCCCCGTCGGCTTGCGGTCGGGTGCGACGTGCCCAAGAGATGGGAGTTGCCCATCCGCCCGATGTGAACAGGCAGGTCGACGTGGCCAGACAGACCGACACAGGCCGGCAGGCGCCGCCCGGTCCGGCCCCCCGGCGTCTGCGGCGCGCCACGCTCGCCGCGCTGTCCGCCGGAGTTCTGTTCGCCGCGGGCTGCGGCGACACCGGCGACGGGGCGGCGCGCGGCACCCCCGGCACCGCCGAGGCCGAGGTCCTTCTCCAGCCGGTGGCGGTGGCGGGACCGGCTCCGTTCACCGGCTCGACGGCGAGGCCCGCACCCGCGCCGTCCGTCACCGCGAAGTCGACCGCCAGGGCCCCGGGCGACGTCCGCAGGACGCGAGCCGTGTCCGGGGCGGCCCCGGGACTCTACGGCGGCACCCGCTCCGCCGCGGCCTGCGACGTCGAACAGCAGATCCGCTTCCTGACCGCCGACCGGGCCAAGGGGCGCGCCTTCGCCGGGGTCGCGGGCATCGAGCCGGTGCAGATCCCCGGGTACCTGAGATCGCTGACCCCCGTCGTTCTGCGGGCCGATGTCCAGGTGACCAGTCACGGCTACGAGGCGGGCGCGGCCACCAGCTTCCAGTCCGTGCTCCAGGCGGGCACCGCCGTCATGGCCGACAGCCGGGGCCTGCCGCGGGTCCGCTGCGCCTGCGGCAACCCGCTGGACCCGCCCGTCGTCGCGAAGGGCGGGGTCGCGCACCGCGGCGAGCGCTGGGCGGGCTACGACCCGTCCCGGGTCACGGTCGTCCGCCCCAGCGCGCAGGTGATCACCCATCTGGTCATCGTCGACGTCGCGGACAACACCTGGATCGAGCGGCCGATGGGTGACGGCGGAGGCCGGGACAAGGTCCCGGACGTCCCCCCGCCGTTCGAGCCGGGTGACGACATCCTGCCGCCGTCGCGCCCGGCGGACCCGTCCGGTTCCGCCGACCCCACGCCCTCCGGCGGGACGGGGCGTACGGACTGTCCGGCGGCCCGGCCGGGCGGTGATGCCGACGCCGCGGCGCCCACGGGATGCCCGACCCCGACGGGCGGTGACGGCGACCCGGACCGGGGCCCCGTGACGCCCGGTATGCCCACGGACGACCCCACCGGCCTGCCGCCCGACGGTCCCGGTGAACCCGACCCCGGCCACCCGGCCGACCCCGTCCACCCGGACGGGGACCCGGACGGACCGCCGCCGGTCCTTCCGGACGCACCTGCCGAGCCGGCCGCTCCCGAGCCCTTCGCGGGCTGAGCGGGACCGGGGGCGGGGTGGGAGGGCGGGGCCGGAGCGGGTGTGGGCGGGGCGCGGGCAAGGGCGGGGAGCAGGGGCGTGGGAACGCTCGAAGAATCGGACAAATGATGGCAGAGTGACCCACATGGATGATCGGGTAGCGGGTGCCCTGTCACTCCCCGACGACTGGCCCGCCCACCCGGACCTCAGCCTCGCCCTGAACCGTATGGGCTGCTTCGACTGGGATCTGGACAGCGGCCTGATGCACATGGACCGGCCCGCCCTCGACGTGTTCGACCTCGGCCCCGAGGAGTACGACAACCGGCCGGAGTCGCTCGGCGTGCGCGTACCGACGGACGAGGGCATCCGGCTGGACAGCATGGTCTCGCAGGCGCTGAAGAGCGGGTCCGCCAACTACGGCGCGTACTTCCGCATCCAGCGGCGTGACGGGACCCTGCGCTGGACCCACACCCAGGGCTTCGTCCGGCGGGACTCCACCGGCCGGCCCCGGCGCATCATCGGCATCGTGCGCGACGCCACCCAGGAGCTGGCCGACTCGACCGCCCGGCTGGAAGTGGACCAGGACCGCCGGCGCCGCACCAGTCTGGTGGAGGGCACCACGGCGGCCCTGGCGCACGCCCGTACCGTCAAGGACGTCATCGACGTGCTCAACAACTCCCAGGGGCTCGCGCACCTCGGTGCGACCAGCCTCGTCGTGGGGCTGCTGGAGGCCGGGCGCATCCACCTCGTGGCCGACGGGCCCGACGGGGCGTATGTGCCGGGCACCCGGTACACCCGGACGGACGAGCCGTACCCGATGAGTGAGGTGGTCCGCACACTCACGCCGCGCTTCATCGAGTCCGCCGAGGACTTCGCCGCCTCGTACCCCCTTCTGTGGCCCAGCATCGGCCACCTCGGCATCACCTCCGCCGCCTATCTGCCGCTGATCGCCCAGGCCCGCCCGATCGGCGCCCTCGGGCTGCTCTACGGCGACAAGGAGGGCTTCACCGCCGATGAGCGCAATCTGCTGGTGGCGCTCGGCAGCTCGATCGCGCAGAGCCTCCAGCGCGCGATGCTCTACGAGCAGGAGCACGACCTCGCCGAGGGGCTCCAGCAGGCGATGCTGCCGCGCCGCATCCCCGAGGTGCCCGGGGCGCAGGTCGCCGTCCGCTACCGCTCGGCCCGCCTGGGGCGCGACATCGGCGGCGACTGGTACGACCTCATTCCGCTGCCCGGCGGCCGGGTCGGCGCCGTCATCGGAGACGTACAGGGCCATGACACCCACGCGGCGGCCGTCATGGGGCAGCTCCGGATCGTGCTGCGCGCCTACGCGGCCGAGGGGCACAGCCCGGCCACCGTGATGGCGCGGGCCTCCGTCTTCCTCCATGAGCTCGACACCGACCGGTTCGCCACCTGCAGTTACGCCGAGGTCGATCTGACCACCGGGGTCGTGCAACTGGTCCGGGCCGGTCATGTCGACCCACTGGTACGGGACGTGGACGGCAGCTGCCGCAGACTGCCGGCCGAGGGCGGGCTGCCGCTCGGCCTCTCGGCCGAGTTCGGCCGGCTGGAGTACCCGGTCAGCACCGTCGAGCTGGACCCCGGCCAGACGCTGGTGCTCTACACCGACGGCCTGGTGGAACTGCCGGGTGCCGATCTGGACGAGGGCATGCAGCTGCTGACCGCCATGGTGACGAACGGCCCGCAGCACCTGCAGACGCTGGCCGACCAGCTCTGCGAAGCCGTCGACGAACGGGGCGGCGAGGACGATGTCGCGGTGCTGCTCCTGCGCCGCAGGGCCGCCGACGCACCGCAGCCCGGCGGCCGGCTCCAGCAGCACGTCGCGCAGAACGACCCGGAGGCGCTGAGCTCCTCCCGGCACATGATCCGGGCGGCGGTACGGGCGTGGGGCGCCAAGGACCGCGCGGACGAGATCGAACTGGCCGCCGACGAGCTGATCACCAACGCGCTGATGCACACCGACGGCGGGGCCATCGTCACGGTCCGGGTCCTCGCCGGGACCGAGCGGCGGCTGCGCGTCGATGTCGAGGACCGCTCCAGCGCTCTGCCGCGGCGCAGGGACGCGGGCGAGTCGGGAGTCTCCGGGCGCGGCCTGATGCTCGTGGACCGGCTGGCCGACGTCTGGGGCGTGGAGTCCCGGGGGAACGGCAAGTGCGTGTGGTGCGAGTTCCTCATCCCGGAGCGGCTGTGAGGCGGCGTCCCGTCCGCTCCTGGGGCGCCTCGCCCAGGAGGCCCGGCCCGCGTGCGCCCGAGGGTTCTCCGGCGGAGAATGACCTGTACCGCAAGGTAACAATACGTAACATGTCTGTCCTTGACCGTAACCGACCGCAAGAGATTGACTGCGGCCGTACGGCGGTTCTGCCTTCGATGACATGAGGACCCGTTGGGCACCGAGCTTCTGGCCCCGCTCGATCTGGCTTTCTGGCACTTCGAATCCGCGTCCCACCCGATGCATCTCGGCGCGCTCGCCGTCTTCTCGCCGTCCCCCGGCGTCGCCCCGCAGGACCTCCTGCGGCTGCTCGGCGACCGGGCCGCCGCGATTCCCCGGCTGAGGATGTGCGTACGGGATGTGCTGCTGCCGGTCGGCGGCTGCGCCTGGGCCGTGGACAAGGGCTTCGATGTCCACCGTCACGTCCGGCGGCTGGTCCTGGCCGAGGGCGACTTCATGGAGCAGACGACCCGGCTGGCCGGTGAGCTGATGGAGCGGCCATTGGGGCGGGGGCTGCCGCCCTGGCGGATGTATCTCATCGGGGGCGCCGACGGCGGGCCGTTCGCCGTACTGGTGAAGCTGCACCACGCGCTCGCCGACGGGATGCGTGCCGTCGCCATCGGCGCCGGGATCTTCGACGAGATCGCGGCCGTCACCGGCGGCCGGGGCGCGGCCCGCCGTGCCCCCGTGGCCCCGCGCTCCTGGCTGCCGGACCCCCGTGACGTGGTGGGCATGGCGCTGGGGAGGATCGGTGAGGTCGGCCGGGCGCTCGGGGTGGGTGCCTCCGTCGTCCGGGCGGGGCGCTTCGCTCCGCGGGGTGCGACCGCGCTCACCGCACCCTCCAGCGGCACCCGTCGGCTCGCCACCGCGGAACTCGACGCCGCAGCGGTCCAGCGGATCCGCCGGGCCGAGGGCGGCACGGCCAACGACGTCCTGCTCGCCGTGGTGGCCGGGGCGCTGCGGCGCTGGATGCTGGAGCGCGGCGAGCCGCTGCCCGCAGGCGACCCGCGTGCCCTGGTACCCGTCTCCCGGCGGCGGCCCGGCGGTGCGGCGGTGACCGGCAACCTGCTCTCCGGGTACCTCCTCGGTCTGCCGGTCGGCGAGCCCGACGGCCGTGAGCGGCTTCGCGCGGTCCGCACGGCCATGGACCGCAACAAGGCGGCGGGACCGCTGAAGGGCGCGGGTGCCGTCGCCGTACTCGCCGATCGGCTGCCGCCCCTGGCCCACCGGCTCGGGGCGCCGCTGGCCGCCGGTGCCGCGCGGATGCTGTTCGACGTTCTGGTGACCAGCGTGCCGCTGCCGCGCTCCGCGCTCTCGCTCGGCGGCTGCCCCCTGCGCGCGCTCTACCCGATGGCCCCGCTGGCCCGGGGACAGTCCCTCGCCGTGGCGCTGTCCACCTACGGAGGGCGGGTACAGGTCGGACTGGTGGCCGACGGCAAGGCGCTCCGGGACCTCGACCGGCTGGCAGCCGCGGTCCAGGAGGAGTTCGGGGAGCTGTACGCGCTGACCGTCACCTCGCGGACCGTGGTGCTCGACGGAGGGGAAAGCGCGCGATAGGTCGGACAGATCGCTGAAGATCTGTCCGCGTTCCTGGCGATGGCTCATGCCGGGAGTGTTGACGCGCCCAAGTGATCCGATGAATATTCGCTCTGTACATCAAAGCGATCATCGGGGAGGGCGGCGGATCCATGCGGCGCAACAGGCTCGGACGCAGTGCGGTCGAGATCACCGAACTGTCCTTCGGGGCAGCGGCCATCGGCAATCTCTTCACCGCTGTCACCCCGGAACAGGCCGCCGCCGCCGTCGACGC
The DNA here is from genome assembly GCF_040297465.1 of Streptomyces sp. NPDC001787. Lineage (NCBI taxonomy): Bacteria > Bacillati > Actinomycetota > Actinomycetes > Kitasatosporales > Streptomycetaceae > Streptomyces > Streptomyces sp. NPDC001787. The sequence goes on along the minus strand of NZ_JBEOZE010000048.1, from coordinate 11,836 downwards.
GGCCTGGGACGAGGGCATCCGCTACTTCGACACCGCGCCGCACTACGGCCTCGGCCTCTCCGAACGGCGGCTCGGCGAAGCCCTGCGCACCCGGCCCCGCGACGCGTACACAATCTCGACCAAGGTGGGGCGGATCCTCGAACCGCTGCCCGCGGGCGACAGGCCCGCCGGCGACGGGCTCTCCGAAGGGTTCGCCGTATCCGCCACCCACCGGCGCCGCTGGGACTTCAGCGCCGACGGCGTCCGCCGGAGCATCGAGGACAGCCTCGAACGGCTCGGCCTCGACCGCGTCGACATCGTCTATCTGCACGACCCCGACGACCACGGTGAAGCGGCGTTCCGCGAGGCGTACCCGGAGCTGGAGCGGCTGCGCGCCGAGGGCGTCGTCGGGGCGATCGGCGCCGGGATGAACCAGACCGCCATGCTCACCCGGTTCCTGCGCGACACCGACGTCGACAGCGTCCTGTGCGCGGGCCGCTACACCCTTCTCGACCAGAGCGCCCTGACCGCCCTGCTGCCCGAGGCCGCCGCCCGCGGCAGGAGCGTAGTCGTCGGCGGCGTCTTCAACTCCGGACTCCTCGCCGATCCGCGACCCGGCGCCCGGTACGACTACGCCGCCGCCCCCCTGGCCCTGCTCGACCGGGCCCTGCGGATGAGGGCCGTCGCCGAGGGACACGGTGTACCGCTGCGCGCCGCCGCCCTGCACTTCCCCCTCGCCCATCCCGCCGTCGCCGGTGTGCTCGTCGGTACGCGTTCCCCGGACGAGGTCCACGACGCCGCCGCCCTGCTGCGCGACGGCATCCCGGACGGGCTCTGGGACGATCTGCGCGCCGAAGGACTGCTGATGACGGACGGACACGAGGACGGGAACTGACATGAGGGTCGCCCTGCACACCAAGGTCCGCGCCGACCGCATCGAGGAGTACGAGGCCGCGCACCGCCGAGTCCCGGCGGAACTCACCCGCGCCATCAGGGCGGCGGGCGCCACCTCCTGGACCATCTGGCGAAGCGGTACCGATCTCTTCCACCTCATCGAGTGCGCGGACTACGCCGGGCTCCTGGCGGAACTGGAGCAGCTCCCCGTCAACGTCGCCTGGCAGGCCCGGATGGACCAGCTGCTCGACGTCTCCCACGACTACTCGGCGGACGGCGCCGGCGCCGGACTGCCCGTCGCCTGGGAGCTGTGAGCATGACCGCTCCCGTACCCCCCGGGACTCCCGCACGTCCCCTGCCGACGGTCGACTCCCACCACCACGTCTGGGACCTCGCCGTGCGCGACCAGGACTGGATCACCGGCGAGGAACTGGCCCCCATCCGGCGCACCTTCACCCTCGCCGACCTGGAGCCCGAGGCCCGCGCCGCGGGGGTGTACGCCACCGTCCTGGTACAGACCGTCACCGTCGCCGAGGAGACCCCCGAATTCCTCGCCCTCGCCGACAACAGCGACCTGGTCGCGGGCGTCGTCGGCTGGAGCGACCTCACCGACCCCGGGATCGCCGGCACCCTCGCCGCGCTGCGCGCCCTGCCCGGCGGCGACCGCCTCGTCGGCCTGCGCCACCAGGTCCAGGGCGAACCCGACCCCGAGTGGCTGCTGCGGCCCGACGTGCTGCGCGGGCTCGCCGCCGTCGCCGACGCCGGACTCGTCTACGACCTCATCCTCCAGCCGCACCAGCTGCCCGCCGCCACGAGGGCCGCCGAACTGCTCCCCGCACTCACCTTCGTACTCGACCACGGGGGCAAACCGCCCGTCGCCGCCCGGCGCAGCCACCCGTGGTCCGAGGACCTCCGGGCCCTGGCCGCCCTCCCCAACACCGTCTGCAAGCTCTCCGGTCTGGTCACCGAGGCCGACCCGCGCACCTGGACGGTCCAGGACCTGCGCCCGTACACCGCCACGCTCCTGGACGCCTTCGGCCCGGACCGGCTGATGTTCGGCTCGGACTGGCCGGTGTGCCGCCTCGCGGCGGGCTACGCGGAGGTCGTCGACGCCGCGCACACACTCACCTCCCACCTCACCGAGGACGAGCGGCGGGCCGTGTTCGCGGGGACCGCCACCCGCGTCTACGGCCTCGGCTGACCCGCCGGGGCCCGGCCACCGCCGGAGAGGCACCCGGCACCGGTCTGCGGCAGGCTGGGTGACATGCCCGAACTGCCGGAAGTCGAAGCCCTGCGGGTCTTCCTCGACGACCACCTCGTCGGCAAGGAGATCGCCCGCGTCCTGCCGCTCGCGATCAGCGTCCTCAAGACGTACGACCCACCGCTGACCGCCCTGACCGGCGGCACCGTCACCGCCGTGGACCGGCACGGCAAGTTCCTGGACATCGAGGTGGGACCGCTGCACCTGGTCACCCATCTCGCGCGGGCCGGCTGGCTCCGGTGGAAGGACAGCTTCCCGGCCGCACCGCCCCGGCCCGGGAAGGGCCCCCTCGCGCTGCGCACCGTCCTGAGCGGCGGCGACGGCTTCGACCTCACCGAGATGGGCACCACCAAACGCCTCTCCGTCCACCTGGTGCACGACCCCGCCGAGATCCCCGGTGTCGCCCGCCTGGGGCCCGACCCGCTCGCCGACTCCTTCGACCGTGACACGTTCGCGGCCCTGCTCGGCGGGGAACGCCGCCGGATCAAGGGCGCCCTGCGCGACCAGTCCCTCATCGCCGGCATCGGCAACGCCTACAGCGACGAGATCCTGCACGTCGCGAAGATGTCCCCGTTCACACTCACCACCGGCCTCGGCGAGGACGGCATCACCCGGCTGTACACCGCGCTGCGCACCACCCTCGGCGATGCCGTCGCCCGCTCCAGCGGACTCACCGCCAAAAAGCTCAAGGCCGAGAAGAAGAGCGGCATGCGGGTCCACGGCCGCACCGGCCTGCCCTGCCCGGTCTGCGGCGACACCATCCTCGAAGTCTCCTTCAGCGACTCCTCCCTCCAGTACTGCCCCACCTGCCAGACCGGCGGCAGAACGCTCGCCGACCGCCGGATGTCCAGGCTCCTCAAATAGCGGAAGAAGCCCGTCAGCACGCGTGCCGACACCGCCCCGCAGCACCTACACTCCGGCCTCATGCTGCGCGTACTCGCCGTCGACGACGAACAACCCGCCCTGGAGGAACTCCTCTACCTCCTGCGCGCCGACCCCCGCATCCGCAGCGCCGAGGGCGCGGGCGGTGCCACCGAGGCGCTGCGCCGCATCGGCGGCGCCGTGGACGCGGGCCCCGAGGACCCGAACGCCATCGACGTCGTCTTCCTCGACATCCACATGGCGGGCCTCACCGGACTCGACGTCGCCCAGCTGCTGGCCGGATTCGCCGCGCCCCCGCTCATCGTCTTCGTCACCGCCCACGAGGGCTTCGCCGTCCACGCCTTCGACCTGAAGGCCGTCGACTACGTCCTCAAGCCCGTCCGCCGCGAACGTCTCGCCGAAGCCGTGCGGCGCGTCGCCGAACAGGTCCAGGACCGCTCCGCACCCGTCCACGACATCGCCGCGGACCAGATCCCGGTCGAACTCGGCGGCGTCATACGCTTCGTCCCCGTCGACGACATCGCGTACGCCGAGGCGCAGGGCGACTACGCCCGGCTGCACACCGCCACCGGCAGCCACCTCGTGCGCATCCCGCTGACCACCCTGGAGGAACGCTGGCGCTCCCGGGGCTTCGTCCGTATCCACCGCCGGCATCTCGTGGCGCTCGGCCGCATCGACGAACTCCGGCTGGACGCGGGCAGCGTGAGTGTGCGCATCGGTGACGCCGAACTGGCCGTCAGCCGCCGCCACACCCGCTCCCTGCGCGATCTCCTGATGCGCCAGACCAGCCGCTGACCTGGACCTGCGCGGCCGGAGACCTTCCCAGCGGGACCGGGCCGCGCCTACACTCCCAGCTCATGTCCGCAGAGCCCACCCCCCGGCGCGAAGTGGTCACGGGGGAGCCCCGGCGGGTCCGTCCGCTGCCCCGCTACCGCACCCAGTCGGAGATCGACGAGCAGACCGCCCTCGGCGGTGCCTATGTGCGCTCGCTGATGCGCGGCCAGCTCCGGGCCGCGATCACCGCCTTCGCGGTGCTCGCCCTCGTCGCGGGGACCCTGCCGCTCGTCTTCGCCGCGCTCAAGAGTTCCGCGCTCGTCTGGGCGGTGCTCGGCTTCGCCGCCTACCCGCCGCTCACCCTGACCGCCTGGTGGTACGTCCGCCGGGCCGAACGCAACGAGCGCGACTTCGCCAGGCTCGTGGAAGGCCGCCCCGCACCGTGAGCGAACCCGACCACATGGCGTCGTGGGCGGCGGTCGCTCTCGTCGTCCTCGCCACCGTCCTCGTCGGCGGGTTCGGACTGCGCATCTCCCGTACCACCTCCGACTTCTATGTCGCCTCACGCACCGTGCGGCCCCGTCTCAACGCCGCCGCGATCAGCGGTGAGTACCTCTCCGCCGCCTCCTTCCTCGGCGTCGCGGGCCTGGTCCTCGTACACGGCCCCGACATGCTCTGGTACCCGGTCGGATACACCGCCGGGTATCTCGTGCTCCTGGTGTTCGTCGCCGCGCCGCTGCGCCGCTCGGGGGCGTACACCCTGCCCGACTTCGCCGAAGGACGGCTCGAATCGCGGCAGGTGCGCCGGCTGGTCAGTGTGTTCGTGGTCGGCGCGGGCTGGCTGTACCTCGTGCCGCAGCTCCAGGGCGCCGGGCTCACCCTGAAGATCCTGACCGGTGCGCCCGGCTGGCTCGGTGATGTCCTCGTCGCCTCCGTCGTGGTGATCGCGGTCGCGGCGGGCGGCATGCGCTCCATCACCTTCGTCCAGGTGTTCCAGTACTGGCTGAAACTCACCGCGCTCCTCGTCCCCGCGGTCTTCCTCGTACTGGCCTGGCGCGGTGACGGACAGCCGCGGGTCTCCTTCGGCGACCAGCTCCCGGTCTTCCGCGCCGACCACCCGCTGTACGCGACCTACGGGCTGATCGTGGCGACCTTCCTCGGCACCATGGGGCTGCCCCATGTCGTCGTCCGCTTCTACACCAGCCCCAACGGCCGCGACGCCCGCCGCACCACCGTCGCCGTGCTCGCGCTGGTCGGCGTGTTCTATCTGCTGCCGCCCGTCTACGGTGCGCTGGGCAGGCTGTACGCCCCCGAACTCCGGCACGGCGGGGACGCGGACGCCGCGGTGCTGCTGCTGCCCGCCCGGGTCATCGGCGGGCTCGGCGGCGATCTGCTCGGCGCCCTGATCGCGGGCGGCGCGTTCGCCGCGTTCCTGTCCACCGCCTCGGGGCTCACCATGGCCGTCGCCGGCGTGATCACCCAGGACGTCCTGCCCTCGCGCGGGGTACGGCACTTCAGGCTGGCCACCGTGCTCGCCATCGCGGTCCCGCTGGGCGGTTCGCTGCTGGTCAGCCGGGTGCCGGTGGCCGACGCGGTGGGCATGGCCTTCGCGGTGTCCGCGTCCTCCTTCTGCCCGCTGCTCGTCCTCGGCATCTGGTGGCGCCGGCTCACCCCGCCCGGAGCGGTGGCCGGTCTGCTGCTCGGGGGCGGCTCGGCGCTGCTGGCGGTCGCCATCACGGTCAGCGGTGCGGTACGGCCGCCCGGCTGGCCGCACGCCCTGCTCGCCTGGCCCGCCGTGTGGTCCGTGCCGGTCGGCTTCCTCGCGATGATCCTGGTCTCGCTCGCCACCCCGGGCCGGATACCCCCGGGCACCAACGCCGCCATGACCCGCTTCCATCTGCCGGAAGCGCTCACCTCCGGGAGGGAGCGATGACCGGGGCGGGGATCGCCGTACTCACCGTGCTGGCGGGGCTGCTGACCGGTGCGGGTTTCCTGCTCGGCCGCCGCACGGCCCGCCCCGTACGCCCCAGCGACGTCGGCACGCCCGTCGAGCACGCCACGTTCGAGACCCTGCACACCGCCTCCCTCGCGGCGCCGCCGCTGCGGGCCGGTCTCACCGAGGAGAGCGCCCGCCGGTCCGCCCGCCGGCTGCGCTCGCTGCTGGGCACCGACGCGCTCTGCCTCACCGACCGCGACCGGGTCCTGGTCTGGGACGGCGCGGGACACCACCACGGCAAGGACGTGATGGACCACGTCCGGGGCCTGCTGGACAGCGGCCGTGACACCGCCTTCCGCAGCGGCTGCGGCGACATCGACTGCCCGCTGCGATGGGCCGTCGCCGTCCCGCTCACCGTCGACCACCGGGTCCTGGGCGCGCTGGTCGCCTACGCGCCGCGCGAGTCGGCGGTACTGGCCAGGGCCGCGGGGGAGGTGGCGCGCTGGGTCTGCGTCCAGCTGGAACTCGCCGAGCTGGACCGCTCCCGCACCCAGCTCATCGAGGCGGAGATCAAGGCCCTGCGCGCCCAGATCTCCCCGCACTTCATCTTCAACTCACTCGCCGCGATCGCCTCGTTCGTCCGCACCGACCCGGAGCAGGCACGCGAGCTGCTCCTGGAGTTCGCCGACTTCACCCGCTACTCGTTCCGCCGCCACGGCGAGTTCACCACCCTCGCCGACGAACTGCACTCCATCGACCAGTATCTGGCGCTGGTCCGGGCCCGTTTCGGTGAACGCCTCGCGGTCACCCTCCAGGTCGCCCCCGAGGTGCTGCCGGTCGCGCTGCCGTTCCTGTGCCTCCAGCCGCTGGTCGAGAACGCCGTCAAGCACGGGCTGGAAGGCGCCGTCACGACCAGCCGCATCACCATCAGCGCCCTGGACGCCGGTTCCGAGGCCGAGGTCGTCATCGAGGACGACGGCACCGGCATGGAGCCCGGCCGGCTGCGGCAGATCCTGCGCGGCGAGGGCGGCGCGTCCAGCGGCATCGGACTCCTCAACGTCGACGAGCGGCTGCGGCAGGTGTACGGCGACGACTACGGGCTCGTCATCGAGACCGGGGTCGGCGCGGGGATGAGGATCACGCTGCGGCTTCCCAAGTACCGTGCCGGGGTGCATGGTTCATGACGTCGCGAGGGCGTTCAGCAGAGGTGGACGGCCAGATGCCCGAGCGGCAGCCCGAGCTGCCACGCCGGCGTCCAGACCTGGGCCTCCGCCTCGCCGGTCCTGTCCGCCCACTCCGCCCGGCCGGCTCCGTGGCCCGGCGGCTCCCGGGGCGGCGGCGTGATCGCGTCGAGGTCCGCGGCGAGCACCTCGGTCTCCTCCAGCCACCGCCAGGCCGCCCGTGCGAGCGCCAGATCGGGGTCGCCGGGGGCGGACCGAGCCGCCGCGCCCTCCAGCCGCTCGCAGACCCATCGGCGCCAGGGCGCCCCGCACGCGGTGAGCAGCCGCAGTTCGTCCACCCGCGCCTCGGACAGGGCACCGGCCGCCGCCCCGTCCGAGAGGAAGATCGTCAGTGCGAGCGCGTCGCGCCCCGCGCGGAACTCCAGCGTCGCCGGCTCCATCAGGTCGCCGGTCCTCAGCAGCTCGTCGGCCATGTACTCCGTGGACAGCCAGGCCATCGGGACCGGCAGCCCGCCACCGGTCCCCTCGTCACGTTCCGGACGCATTCCGCCCCGCCTCTCTCCCCGCTCGGCACCGGGCTCCACCGAGCATTGAACCGGGGGCGGGTGCCCCGCGTGGGCAGAAGAGCAGGATCGTTGAGGAGATACGAGGTTGTGATGACCGCCGACCCCGGCGATGACCCGCATGTGCGCCAGTCGCTCGGCGCGTACGTCCTGGACGCCCTGGACGAGGACGAGGCGCGCCGGGTCTCCGGCCACCTCCAGCGCTGCGACGGATGTGCCGCGGTCTATGTGGAGCTGGCGGAGGCCTCGGCCCTGCTCGCGCTGCTCGGTGAGGAGGACCTGTTCCCGGGGCCGCCCGCCCCGTAACCGGGCAGGCCGCGCGACAGCAGCCGCAGCGCGTAGTACGAGCGGGACTTGACGGTGCCCGGCGGGATGCCGAGCACCTTTGCCGTCTCGCCCACGCTGAGGCCCCGGAAGTAGATCTGCACCAGCACCGCACGGTGCTCGGCGCTGAGGGTGCGCACGGCCTCCCGTACGTCGAGGGCGCGGACCGCCGAGTCGGCCGTGTCCTGCGGCGCCGGGGCGCTCTCCAGGACGGCGTCGCTCACCTCGACGGGGCGGGCACCGCGCGACCTGCGGGCGTCGATGGCGAGCCGCCGTCCGACGGTGAAGAGCCACGGGCGCATCGAGTCGAAGGGCGCGTCGAACGCCTCCGGATGCTGCCAGGCGCGCACCAGGGTCTCCTGGAGCAGATCCTCGGCACGCTGCCGGTCGCCGAACGTGAGGCCGAGCAGAAAGTGGAACAGCGCGGGGCCGTGCTCGCGCTGCAACTCCGCGATGGCCCGCTCATCGGTCGTCGTCGTGGTCATCGTGAACGTCCTCTCCCGCGAAGGCCCTGCCGCCTCGCTGCCGCCTGCCGTATACGAACGCATCGGGGCGCTGAGCAACAGGCGGTACGCCGAGGCGTGCGACGAGCGGTCGCACAGTGCGGCGAATGGTGCGGTGAACGGTCGCGGGGAGGTCGGGAGCGAACAGTACGGCCGGTTCAGCCGCTTACGCGGCTTCGCTCACTGAATGAGTCGTATGTGGGCCCCGGGCCCACGAGAGGGCCGACGGCACCGGGGTCGTCCACGGGAGCGGGCCGGGAGGCCTGGTCATGGGGAAGCGGGCGGCGCGGACGCGTACGCCGGCCCCTACGGCACCACGGTGACCGGCCAGCGTCCGGCCTTCACCAGCCGTACCGCCACCGACCCGATGAAACGGTGCCCCGCGGACTCCGACGCACCCACCACCACGGCGTCCGCCCGCAACTCGTCCGCCGCCGTGACGAGCCCGTTGTAGGGATCACCGCGGAAGGTGTGGAACTCCCAGCGCACATCCCATATGTCCTTGAGCCGCTCCGTGGCCGCCCGGATCTCGCTGACCAGCCCCTCGGCGACCTCGACGGTGGTGTCCCCGACCGGCGCGCCGAGCGCGGCGCCCGCGGGCATCACGGGCTGGACGTACACGAGCGCGAGCATGGCGTTCTGCCGGCGGGCGAGCCCGGCCGCGTAGGCCGCGGCGCGCATGGAGGAGTCGGACCCGTCGAGACCGGCGACGATCACCTTGGGACCGTCTGTGCCACGTTCGAACTGATGGGGGTTCTGGTCTGTCACGGGACAGAGGCTATCGGCTGATGCGGAGGAAGCTGCTCCGGGTGCCCCCGGCACAGTGGGCGGTCCCGCGGGACGCCGCCGGCCTGCTGCGTCGATCGGGTGCAAAACCACCGGCACCCGGTGTCGTACGCCCGCGCGTACGCTCGGGCGTGCGAGCAGTTGGCCATGAGACGTGATCAGACCTCACCCGGGCGCCGCACCGCTCTGAGACTCGCCCTGGGCTTCGGAGCCGCCACCGCCGTGCACGTGATCGCGGCCGATCGGGCCGCCACACCGGTCCGTCCGGCGGGCACACGGGCCACCGCCGCCGCCGGTCCGCCGGCGAAACCGCGGGGGAGACCCTCCGCCTACCGGCTGCAGCCGATGACCGGGAACGCGCCGCCCCGGTTCAGACCGGCGCCGCCGCCGGTACGCACCCGGCCGATCGAGGAGCTGCCCGCCCTCGGGCACTCCATGGTGCTCAGCTTCGACGACGGCCCCGACCCCCGGTACACGCCGGACATCCTGGCCACGCTGCGCGAACACCGGGTCCGCGCGATGTTCTTCGTCTGCGGCGAGATGGCCGACGACAACCGGGACCTGCTGCGGGAAATGGCGGCGGACGGCCACGTCGTGGGCAACCACACCTGGACCCACCCGCTGGTCCCGAAACTCTCCAGGCCGGGCATCCGCGACGAACTGGGCCGCACCAGCGAAGTGATCGAAAGGACGCTCGGCGCCCCGCCGCTCTGGTACCGGGCGCCCTACGGGGCGTGGAACCGCAACTCGTTCGAGATCGGCGCCGAGCTGGGCATGGAGCCGATGGCCTGGACCGTGGACACGCTGGACTGGACGACGCCGGGTACCGGAACCATCGTGCGCCGGGTCCTGGACGGAGCCGCGCCCGGGGTGGTGGTCCTCTCGCACGACGCGGGCGGCAACCGGTCGCAGAGCGTCGCCGCGCTCCGGCGCTATCTGCCCGCACTGCTCGACGACGGCTACCGGATCACCGTGCCGCACCGCGACTGACGGCCCGCCGCGCGGGAGGGCCGGGGGAGTGGGTGTGAGCGGGGGCGGGGGCGTGGCGGGGTCACACGGCCCCGTACTCCCGCGTACTCCGGCGGGCGTGGCCCGTACTCCCGTCTACCCCCGGCTGAGTGGCCCGTACTCCCGGCGGGTGTGCTCCCGCGCCCCTCAGCGGGTTTCGACCAGCCGGGCGAAGACGACCACGTTCCCGTCGTACCCGCCCGCCCTGGAGTAGCCGCCGCCGCACGTGATCACCCGGAGCTCCGCGTGGCCCGTGTCGCCGTACACCCGGGCGCCGGGGAAGTCGTTCTTGGAGAACACCTCCACGCCGTACACCTCGAACACTCCGATCCGGCCGTCGTAGCGGGTCACCTCGACCTGCTTGCCCTTGGCGAGCGAGCCGAGGCCGTAGAACACGGCGGGCCCGGACTTGTTGTCGACATGGCCGACCACGACGGCGGTTCCGCGCTGACCGGGAGCGATCCCGTTCTGGTACCAGCCCGCCAGGTTGGGGTCCTCCGGGGGCGGTGCGGCGATCCAGCCGTTCGCGTCCAGATTCACGTCGATGACCGGTGCGTCGACATCGATGGACGGGATCTGGACCCGGGCGGCGGGGGCGTACGGCAGGGTCTGCACCGGCTCGCCCTCCACGGGCGGACCCGCGGTGTCCTGCCCCTTGTCCAGGGAGGCGGCCGCCGCGGGCTGGGGCGGGCCCGCCGTGACGTCCGCGCCGTTCCGCATGAGGGCGAGGCCGGTGAGCATCACCAGGGCGACAGCGCCCCAGGGCACGCGTCTGGTCCGCTCGGCCCCCGAGTAGTCCCGGCCCATGGTTCTCCCTTCGTCGCGACGAGGGGAACGTTAGGTGCCGTGCGGCGGGGCGGCGATCAGAGAGGGGCGAACGGGTGGCGGCACCGGCCGGCCCACCCGGGCCGTCTGCTCTTCGGAGTAATGAGCGGATAAAAGTTCTGACGGTCTGTGACCTGCGACTCCGTCAGATCCGGGGGTTCGCGTACGGCGTGTCGGCTCACCGGGGTGGAGCAGTGCCGAAGTGCGACGGTCCGGGGAACTGGTGAGGGTTCGTCATGGGACGCGTTTCTCTTCGATCCATCCCGGAGGACAGGACTCCGGGGCGTGCCCCGCTGGAGGTTCACACCATGCGTGCTTCACGCGCTCTCGCGGTCTCCGCGACCGCCTTCGCGGCCGTCGGGCTGGCGGCCCCGCTGGCCGCCGCCGGCGGTGCTCCCGGCGACGCTCCGCGCAATATCACCGTCAATCCCTCGTCGGTCCACCAGGGCGCCACGATGCAGGTGACCGCACAGGGCTGCCGCAACGGCGGCAAGGTGTGGTCGAACGCCTTCCCGACGACCGAGCTCTCGGCGGGCCGTACGGGGTATGCCACGGCGCACATCCGGCACAACGCCACGCCCGGGCACTACAACCTGTCCGTGCGGTGCAACAACAACAACGAGAACAACAACGACTTCAACGGGAACGGGGGCAACGGAGGCAACGGGGGCGACGGCGGTAACGGCGGCAACGGAGGAAACGGCGCCATCGCGACGCACCAGTTCACCGTCCTGCCCGGCCGGGGCGCACAGGGCGGTCTGGGCGGTTCCATGGGGCCGAGCTCCGTGGAGATGCAGATCGGCGGCGGTCTGGTGGCCGCGGCGGCGGACCCGAGGCCGAACGGCTCTCGGCCACCCTCAAGCGGGTCCTGGACACCGGCGAATCCGTCACCGACCTCCAGCTGATCGGTACCGCACCGG
>NZ_JBEOZE010000047.1:50717-57025 GCF_040297465.1 Streptomyces sp. NPDC001787 | reverse complement strand
TGTCTTCCTTGAGCTCGGCCACGAGCTTCATGGTCCGCGTGACGTCGACCCGCGGAGCGGGTCCCACAGCGCTGCGCGCTGTGCAAGGGAGGGCGGTTCGCTTCGCTCACCGCACCACCGGCTTCGCCGGTGGTGGCCCTTGCGCTTCGCTTCAGGGTTGGCCGCTTTGCGGCTGGGCCTCGCTGCGCGAGGCTGGCCCGTTCCGGGCCTCTGTAGCCCTTGCTGTGCAAGGGGTGTGACGCCCACTTTGTGGGCGGGGCGGGGTCCGCTGCGCTCCCCCGCCGGGCCCTTCCGGCTTCGCCTCCAGGACCAGGGGCCCGCTACGCGGGCGGCTGGCTACAGGGTGTGGGCGGCGGGTTCTCGTGTTGCGCAGTCTAGATAAGAATGCACATGTACAGTTGGTGGAAGCAAGGCACATCTCCTGAAGCCCTGAAGGGCTCCTCTCAGGAAGAGAACACGCGTGTGGAACCGCTTTTTTTGCAGGTTACGAGGAGTGCGCTGATGTGATATGCGGATGACGTGGCCCGGGACGTGGTGCGCCGTCAGGGAGCGGGTCTGAGTGCGGCGGAGGTGTCGGGGAAGGTGGCCGAGGCCGCGGTGCGGGAGCGTGAGACCGCCGGGGCGCTGACGGGCTGGGTCCATCAGTCGTCCAGTGAGCTGTCGTATGAGGATCCGCAGCATCTGGCCGAGGTGTGGAAGGCCCGGCACGTGGAATGGCTGCGGGTCCGGGACTTGATCGCGGCTGCCGGGGCAGGCATGTACGACCCTGAGCAGGACAGCGTGGGCAGTGCGTGGGCCCGTGAGCATGAGGAGCGGCGGGCCGCCGCTCTCGCCGGCCACGCGGCCTGGATGGCACAGCGGCGCGAGGCGAAGGCCGAGCTCCATGCGGCGGTATGGCTGGACGCCTCCACCGGCCGGCGGCTCCGCGCGGTGGCCGAGGGCACGGGACTCACCGCGGAGCAGGTCCTCGCCCAGCTCGCACAGCACGTCGTACTCGGCGCGGACGGCACCCTCTCCATCCCGCCCTTCACGCCGCGCAATTCCTAGAAAAGGACGTCAGGGAATGCCCGCTATTCAGCTTCGGGAACACCAGGTGGATGCGAATGCGCGTATCCGGAAGTGGGTGGGGTTCCCTTCGAGAACGGCTGTGTCGGAGGGTGGTGCCCGTGCCACCGTCGTGTCGGCGACCGGGTCCGGGAAGACGATCACCGCCGCGTGGGCCGCGCTCGACAACTTCCGGGACGGCCGGATCCTCGTCATGGTTCCCACCCTGGATCTGCTCGTGCAGACGGCCCTGGTGTGGCGCAGGGTCGGGCACCACGCGCCGATGGTCGCGGTGTGCTCGCTGGAGAAGGACGACGTCCTGGAGCAGCTCGGGGTGAACACGACCACGAACCCGATCCAGTTGGCGTTGTGGGCGGGGCACGGGCCGGTGGTGGTGTTCGCCACGTACGCCTCCCTCGTGGACCGGGAAGACGTCGACGCCCCCTTGGGTCAAGAGAGGGTGCGGGGGCCGCTGGAGGCCGCTCTGGCGGGCGGTGAGCGGCTGTACGGGCAGTCCATGAGCGGGTTCGACCTCGCCGTCATTGATGAGGCGCACTCAACGGCGGGTGATCTTGGCCGCCCGTGGGCGGCGATCCACGACAACCAGCGGATCCCGGCCGCCTTCCGCCTGTACCTCACGGCCACCCCGCGGATCCTCGCTTCGCCGCGGCCGCAGAAAGGGAAGGACGGCAAGGAGCTGGAGATCGCGAGCATGACCTCCGATCCGGCAGGAACCTACGGCGAGTGGATTTTCGAGCTGGGGTTGTCGGAGAGCGTCGAGCGGGGTGTCCTCGCGGGCTTCGAGATCGACGTGATCGAGATCCGCGACCCCGAGCCGGTCCTCGGTGTGTCGGAGGAAGCACTGCGTGGCCGGCGTCTTGCACTGCTCCAAGCCGCTCTGCTGGAGCACGCCGCGGCGCACAACCTGCGCACCGTGCTGACGTTCCACCAGCGGGTCGAGGAAGCCCGAGCCTTCGCGGAGAAACTTCCCGAGACCGCCGCCGAGCTCTACGCCACCGAAGCATCGGACCGGTTCCTCAACGACGCGGCCAAACTGCCGACATCCTCGATCAAGGCGGAACTCTACGACCTGGAACCGTACCGGCACGTCCCACCGGACCGGGTGTGGGCGGACTGGCTGTGCGGAGACCACCTCGTCTCCGAGCGGCGCGAAGTCCTCCGCCAGTTCGCCAACGGGATCGATGCGGAGGACCGCCGGGTCCACCGGGCATTCCTCGCCTCCGTACGCATCCTCGGCGAAGGCGTCGACATCGTCGGCGAACGCGGCGTCGAAGCCGTCTGCTTCGCCGACACCCGCGGCTCCCAGGTCGAGATCGTCCAGAACATCGGACGTGCGCTCAGGCCCAACCCGGACGGAACGACGAAGGTAGCCCGCATCATCGTGCCGGTCTTCCTGCACCCCGGCGAAGACCCCACCGACATGATCGCCTCCGCCTCGTACGCACCCCTCGTAGCCCTCCTCCAGGGACTCCGCTCACACGACGAGCGCCTGGTCGAACAACTCGCCTCCCGCGCCCTGACACGCAGCAGCCGGGAACGGCCCGTACACGTTCAGCGGGACGCGGACGGGCGGATCATCCGGGCCGAGGGTGAGGGAGAGGTCGCCGCCCGGGAGGACGGAACGGAGGCCGTGGTCGAATCGGCGCTGCTGCACTTCTCGACACCGCGTGACCCGGCGACGATCGCGGCGTTCCTGCGGACCCGGGTATTCCGGCCCGAATCGCTGGTGTGGCTGGACGGATACCAGGCCCTGCGACGGTGGCGGGAAGAGCACGAGATTGCGGGGCTGTACGCGGTTCCGTACGACACCGAGACCGAAGTCGGCGTGGTGCGGTTCCCGCTCGGCCGGTGGGTCCACCAACAACGGCGGGCGCAACGGGCCGGTGAACTCGACGACCACCGCAAAGAACTCCTCGACCAGGAGGGCATGGTCTGGGAACCCGGCGACGAAGCATGGGAGACGAAGCTCGCCGCGCTCCGGTCCTTCCACCGGGCCCACGGACACCTCGCGCCACGGCAGGACGCCGTATGGGGCGAAGCCGACGACGACCTGGTAGCCATCGGGCAGCTCATGGCCAACCTGCGCCGGAAGGACGGCCTGGGCAAAAACCCGGAACGCTCCCGGACACGCGCCATGCAGCTGGCCGCCATCGATCAGGACTGGAACTGCCCGTGGCCACTCGACTGGCAACGCCACTACCGGGTCCTCGCCGACCTCACCGACACCGAGGCCGACGGGACCCTCCCCGACATCCAGGCCGGCGTCCTCTTCGAAGGCGACGACCTCGGGAAATGGCTCGCACAACAACGCCGGGCACACACCTGGGCACAACTGAGCGCCATGCAGCAGGAACGCCTCGGCCGGCTCGGAGTGACACCCGACGAAGCTGCCCCCGCCCCCGTGACAGCACGCACAACGAAAGGGACGGGAAGGCTGTCAGCACCCTTCCGGCGGGGAATCGCCGCCCTCGCCCAGTACCTCCAACGCGAAGGACACGAACGAACCGTCCCGAGGAAGCACGAAGAACCCATCAACATCGACGGCCAGGAACACGTCGTGAAACTCGGGGTGTTCATCAGCAACACCAAAAGCCGACGAGACCGGCTCACCCCCGAGCAGCGTGAGGTTCTCGCCGGGCTGGGGGTGGAGTGGGCGTGACACCGGCTGTAGCCGGTCGTTGAACCGGTCGGACAGACGTCACATCCTGTCGACGGAGATCCCGGGCGGCCCTTACCGCCCGGGATCTCCCGCTGTCGGCGCCGCGCTCCTGGCCGTGGTCACGCTCTACCGGCCGGAGGAGAAGATCCCCGCGGTGACCCGCGCGACCAGTAACGGTGCCAGCCGACACCGGAGGGGGACCTTCATCAGGGAGCCATTGAAGGCCCCACCCTGCGGGAGACCACCTGATCCCAGAATATCGAAACACCGCCGGGCGGTCCGACTCTGGCCTACATGAGATCTCTCGCCACCGTGACAGCGTCTGACCTGCATGTCTATCGCTCCGTGACAGCAGACACCCACGCATCTCTCACTTCCCAGACAGCGAACCCCACCTCAAGAACCGCTGCTGACCAGTGACAACACACCAACGCCGACTGCCTCTCACCGCCACTGCCCCGAGACCGAGAAAACGCCGCTGGCGCTCTCTTGCGCTTTGCTGACAGCCGGGAGCTCTGGATTAGACACTGATGGTCTGCGTCTGACGCAGCAAGCGTGGGCGGACGTGATGTCGTCCTCCGGGTGAGGTAGGCGAGTGGCGGGGGTGGCAGGGATGTCGGGGTCGGGTATGCGGGGTCTGTCGCGGGGGGCGTTGATCCGGCAGCGTGCGAAAGCGCGGTTCGTGGGTCGGCGTGCGCAGTTGGCGCTGTTCACGGAGAATTTGTCGAAGGACCCTTTCTCCGAGGAGGATCCGGCGGACTTTCTGTTCCATGTGCGCGGTGTAGGTGGTGTAGGGAAGTCCACGCTGCTGCGGCAGTGGCAGGAGGCGGCCAGGCGTGCGGACGCGGTGACGGCAGTGGTGGACGAGAACGACGTCCACGGGGTGCAGCAGACCTTGGTCGAGCTGGCCCGACAGCTGACGGAGCAGGCGGGGCCGTGCAAGGAGTTCGACAAGGCGGTCGAGCAGTTCAGGCGGGAGCAGGCGGTTCAGGCTGAGCCGACGCCTGTGGAGGGTGAAGCGTCGGTATCGAGCCGGGCGGTGACACAGGTCGCGTTGGGAGCGGCGTCATTGATCCCGGGGGCCGGCGTCGTGGCGGCGATGGCGAATCCGGACGCTGCGGCCCAGGGGCTGGACCGGCTCAGGTCGGCGTCCCGGACCCGTGCCCAGCGGCGCGGTAGCCGGGGTGACGAGACGGGGTTGAGCCGTGCTTTCGTCGGCGAGCTGGAGCGGTTGTGTCGTCGGCAGCGGTGGGTGGTGCTGTTCTTCGACACGTGGGAGCAGACCGCGCAGTACTTGGACGGATGGCTGCTGCGGTTGCTGGATGAAGAGTTTGGCCCGGTGCCGGCGAACGTCATCGTCGTGATGGCGGGCCGTGACGAGCTGACGGAGCGGGAGTGGGCGCCGCTGCGGGATCAGGTCGCGGACGTGCCGTTGGAAGTTTTCACCGAGGCGGAGACACGCTCGCTGCTGACTGCGCGGGGGGTATCCGATCCGGGGGTGGTGGAAGCGGTGCTGCAGCTGTCGATGGGGCTTCCGCTACTCGTCGAGCTTCTTGCTCTGGCCCGGCCGCACACGGTCGAGGACGTCGACGCGGGCGGAGACCTCGCCGACGTGGCTGTCGAGCGCTTCGTCCAGTGGATCACGGACCCGGAAAAGCGTGAGGCGGTGCGGGCATGTGCGCTGCCGTTGCAGCTGAACGAGGATGTCTTCGCCGCTGCGGCAGGACCTGGCGCAGCGGGGCTGTGGGAGTGGCTGTGTGGGCAGCCGTTCGTCAGTGGCCGTGGCGACTACAAGCACTACCATGCGGTAGTCCGTGCCAGCATGGTAGGCCAGCAGCGTATCCACTCCCCGCAGGGCTGGGCTTCGGCGCATCTGCGGCTCGCTGACACTCATGCCGCCTGGCGTGCCGCGGCCGAGGAACGGCTCCCCGAAGCCAAGCGCTGGAGAGACACTGGATGGCGCCGGCACCGCCTTGACGAGACGTACCACCGGCTGTGCGCCCACCCGGTTGCGTATCTGACGGCCGCTCTGGAAGATCTCGTGCACGCTGCGGGTCAGGACGCCACCGTGCTGCGGCAGTGGATCGAGACCCTGGAACAGGCCGCGCAGGACACCACCGACACGGCCCTGTTCTCCTGGGCGGAGCGCCTTCGGGACGCGCTCACCGGCGACGAGCCCGGTCTCGTGTGTCTTCGAGCCCTTCTGTCCCACAGCCATCTGAGTGCTGAAAGCAGAAGCTGGGCTTCCACGTATCGGGGCATCCGCCTCCACTTCCGCGACCGGGAGAACGATGCGCTCGCCGAGTTCGACCGGGCCATCGAGCACAACGCCCGCAACGCTCGTGCCTGGGCTCGTCGCGGGGAAACCCATCGATGGCTCGGCCACTACGACCAGGCCATCACCGACCTCACCACCGCACTCGAACTCAACCCCACCTACACCTGGGCGCTGGGCCAACGCGGCCAAACACACCGGCAGGCCGGCCGGTACGACCAGGCCATCACCGACTTCACCGCCGCACTCGAACTCAACCCCACACTCGCCTGGGTACTCGGATCTCGTGGAGAGGCACACCGGCAGGCC
>NZ_JBEOZE010000047.1:31532-50619 GCF_040297465.1 Streptomyces sp. NPDC001787 | reverse complement strand
CCGGCCGGTACGACCAAGCCATCACCGACTTCACCGCCGCACTCGAACTCGACCCCACCTACACCTGGGCGCTCGCGTCTCGTGGAGAGGCACACCGGCAGGCCGGCCGGTACGACCAAGCCATCACCGACTTCACCGCCGCACTCGAACTCGACCCCACCTACACCTGGGCGCTCGCGTCTCGTGGAGAGGCACACGGGCAGGCCGGCCGGTACGACCAGGCCATCACCGACTTCACCGCCGCACTCGAACTCAACCCCACACTCGCCTGGGTACTCGGGTCTCGCGGAGAGGCACACCGGCAGGCCGGCCGGTACGACCAGGCCATCACCGACTTCACCGCCGCACTCGAACTCAACCCCACCTACGCCAGGGTACTCGCGTCTCGCGGAGAAACACACCGGCAGGCCGACCGGTACGACCAAGCCATCACAGACCTCACCGCCGCACTCGAACTCAACCCCACCTACGCCAGGGCGCTCGCGTCTCGCGGAGAAACACACCGGCAGGCCGACCGGTACGACCAAGCCATCACCGACTTCACCGCCGCACTCGAACTCAACCCCACCTACACCAGGGCGCTCGCGTCTCGCGGAGAAACACACCGGCAGGCCGGCCGGTACGACCAAGCCATCACCGACTTCACCGCCGCACTCGAACTCAACCCCACCTACACCTGGCTACTCGCGCTTCGCGGAGAAACACGCCGGCAGGCCGGCCGGTACGACCAAGCCATCACCGACTTCACCGCCGCACTCGAACTCAACCCCACCGATGACTGGGCACTCGCGCCTCGTGGAGAGGCACACCGGCAGGCCGGCCGGTACGACCAAGCCATCACCGACTTCACCGCCGCACTCGAACTCAACCCCACCGATGACTGGGCACTGTGCCTTCGCGGCCAAGCGCACCGGCAAGCGGGCCACTACGGCCAAGCCCGGGAGGATCTGGAACGTGCTGTCGAAGCCAATGTTGGGCATCGCGGTTACGCGTTCGAGAAGCTCATGCTTGACACAGTCGAGTTGGGGCTCGAAGGGTGTGCGGAGCAGTGGGATCAGTTGCTCGCCTCTCCGGTGAGTACGCCAGAAGGGGATGCCACCAGGTTCTTCGGGCTGTTCCGGGTGCTGCTTCTCGAACCGGAGAGCAGCGTGGTGGAAGCAACCCGATTGCTTCTCGCTGGTGGCCCGGACCACGATGCCACCGCAGACCTGTTGCGCTACCTGGATGAGCTCTCCGTTTTGGGTGACGAACTGGCCTGCCGTGCGCGGCAGTGCCGTCGGCTCATCGCGGAGCACACTCCGGGTTGATTCGAGGGAAAGGGGCCCTGTGCCAACGTCACGCTGCGCCCCGGCGCCACAGAAGCAGGTGTCGATGTCTGCTGGCAGTCGTTTCTCCGCCGTATCGGCATCGAGCACGGCCCTCGGTCGGGCCAGGCCCCGGCTCCGCAGCTCGGAAGCGGCCGATCGGCGGGCCTGGCTCGTGATCGGCGCCTGTGCCCAGATCCAGCTCGCCCGGCCGCTGGCCGCCGACCTTCGCAGGCCCTGGGAGAAGCCGACCGAGGCAAACAGGCTGACACCCGCCCGCATCCGCAGAGGGTTCAAGAACCCGCGCGCGGTGAAGGGGGCGGGCGGGCTGTCGGCGCCGTTCCGGTGGGGGGTTGCGGCGCTCGCCCAGTACCTCCAGAGGGAAGGGCACGAGCGGCCGGTCCCGAGGGAGCACGAGAACCTGTCGAGGTCGACGGCCAGAAGCACGTTGTGAAGCTCGGGGTGTTCATCAGCAACACCAAGAGCCGACGCGACAAGCTCGCCCCCGAGCAGCGCGAGACCCTCGTACAGGTTGGGGTGGAGTGGACGTGACACCGGCCGCGGCCGGTCGGTGAACTGGTGGAACGGCACTGCGCGGAGAGACCCCGGGCGTCATCGCCCGGGGTCTCGTGCTGTCGGCTCTCGTGTCCGGCAGAGGGCATGACGCATGGTCATAAGCGGTCGGGAAAAGACGTAACCCGGCATTCTCGATCATGGGCGATGGCGGGTTGAGGTCCGTGGTTACAGTCAGACCAACGCGGTCGCCCGTGTCTCCTCCGGTCCAGCTGGCCGGAGGGGAGATCCCCCTCCGGCTGTACGGGAGGAACGATGCACGGCAGCGATACGCCGGACTATGCCGCCTTGGCCTTCTACGTCAGCCTCATCGAGGTAGCGCTCGATGTACTGACCTGGCTCGGCGGATAGCCCGGCATACGCGCGAGGGTCGCTCCCGCAAGGGAGCGGCCCCTTCTCGTGCATTATGCGCACGCCTCATATTTAACGGCCCCGGCCTGACCAATAACAAGGAACCAGCTCATTGATATATGCCACTGGCATATGACGAACTGCTCAACGAGCAGCCGGGGTATCCAGCCGCTGCCTCGCCCCGGGCGCCATCGCCCGCGGTTCGCACTGTCGCGCCGCCATCATCACGGGGCGCCGTCCGGGGCGTCCGGGAGCTCCAGGCGGCCGAGCGCTTCCAGCAGGTGGGCGACGTGGCCGGGCTCCGGGGCGTCCCTCACCACTGCGGCCGCGGTGAGGATGTCCTGCCGGACATCCGGCGGTGCCTCCCGCCAGTAGGCCGCCAGCTAATCAAGGCGCGCGGTCACCCGGCTCCGGGACGGGATGCACAGCCATCAGATCTCCTCCGGCCGCAGGTCCCGGACCCAGCCCCACCGACCGGTGGCGTCGGGCTCGTAGAGGGACCGGCCGCCGGGATGGCGCCCGTAGTCGCTGATGATCGCGATCCAGGGATCCGGGTCGTCGGTGTCCACCGCCACCACCCAGCCGTCGAGCGGTCCGCCGTGCAACTCGACCTCGGTCGTCGCTTCGTCCACCACCTCACCGTACGAGGCAGACACCCCCGCAGGTGAGCAATCCAGCCAGAAGGCAGGTGCAGAGCGGGTCGGCAACCCTGGAGTGCCGCCGCTCCCGGAAACCCGCCACACCAGGGGTGTGCCGCACTGGGAACTCGGCTTGATAGAACCGAATCGCTGCGCCGGCGTGGGGTGTTGGGATCGAATACAGGTATGCCTCCCACGCCTGCCCGCCGCCCGCGGCTACGCCGTACCACCCGACTCACTGCCCGGACCGGCCCGGGCGCTGCCCCTGCTACTGCCCCGGAGGGTTTGGACTGGGCGCGGCGGATCGAGTTGTTCACGGTCGTGGTCGCCGCTGTGGTGGCGGTGGTGGGTCTCTGGTACTCGAACGTTCAGACCAGACAGGCCAATGAGCAGGCGCGGGATGACCGGGCGCTGGCCAAGGAGGGGCAGATCACCGACCGGTACACGGCGGCGGTGGGAAACCTCGGTGAGGACAAGATGGACGTGCGGCTGGGCGGTATCTACGCCCTGCAGCGGATCATGCAGGACTCCCACCGTGACCAGCCCACCATCGCCAACGTCCTCGCCACCTACATCCGCACCCACGCCGCCAAACCCCCGGCGAAAGGCCAGGACGTCGCGGCCGACGTCCAGGCCGCCTTCACCGTCCTCGCCGCCCGCGACACGACCCGGGACGGCACCTTCCTCCTTGACCTCCATGGCGCCAAGCTCCCCAACGTCACCCTCGTCCTCGGCGACTCCGAGGCAGCTCTGGACAAGGCAAACCTGAGCGGCGCGGACCTGAGCCGCGCGTACCTGCCCGACGCAAAACTGCGCGGCACGAGCCTGAGCGGCACGAACCTGCGCGACGCAAACCTGAGCGGCGCGGACCTGAGCCGCGCGTTCCTGCCCGACGCGAAACTGCGCGACGCGGACCTGCCCGACGCAAAAATGCGCGACGCATACCTGCGCGAAGCGGACCTGCGCGGCGCGGACCTGAGTGACGCAAACCTGCTCGGCGCGGACCTGTTCGGCGCGGACCTGAACGGCGCGGACCTAAGCGGCGCGGACCTGCGCGGCGCGGACATGGTAAAGGGGCAGACTGACTCATCCATTACTGACAGCGATACGCAGTTGCCTTGGGAGCCCCGGTAGCTCCTGGTGGCTTCCCGCCCGTGTTGCCAGCCATCAGCTGCCCTGGCGGCCCGTGGGTCCGGGAGGGCGATGTGCCCTGACCGTCCCGTCCCGGAGCCTCCGGGACGGCCGGGCGCCGCCCTCGGCGACCACCGCCCCCGGCACATCACACCAGTCACACCAGCCTCAACTCTGATGTCCTCCACCCGGATCCGCCGCCTTCGGGAACCGGGGGCGGTGTACGGAAGTACCGCACCACCTCACCCACCGGGAGGACCCGCGTGACCGAGATCGTGCACGACGGCCAGGACCACCACGAGGACTGCATGTACCCGACCTTCGCCGACCCGGAATCGTGCAGCTGCGCCGAACTCCTTCTGGACGAGGCGTGGCCCCAGGACAAGGACGAGAACGCCGCCTGACGGACGCTTGGGCGGCCCTGCGGCACCCGCAGGGCCAGCCCGGTGCCACCGCCCGGCCGTACGACGCCCACGGGACACGACACCGCGCCCCCACGCCCGGGTCTCTACTGTCGGCGCCGTGCTCCTGGCCGTGGCCGCCCTCTACCGGCCGGAGGAGAAGATCCCCGCGGTGACCCGCGCTGCCGGTGACGGTGCCGGCCGGCACCTCGGAGTGGGACCTTCATGAGGAGGTCATTGATGGTCCCCGCCCTGCGGGAGACCGCCTGATCCCAGAATACCGAGCCGCCGGCCGCCCACCCGGGCCCGCCCCGCGCATGCGTGATGCGGGGAGCGCATACGGGTCCGGATGGTGCGTCAGTCTCCATGCACCCGTGTGCGCAGGAACGCGTGCCGACCGGCGACGCCGCACTCCTGGTGTCAGTGCCTGTCATCCGCGAGGGCGGTGCGCACGAGCACGGCCTCGAACTCCCCGGCCACGGCCATCAGCCGCGCCGACTGCCCCGGGTCCGCAGCCGCCTCCCGGCCGGCGCAGAAGACCAGCTCCCGAGCGGCGCGCTCCAGGGCGGTGCGCAGGTCGGTGATGTGCCGGTCGCGGATCTCGTCGTCGGTCGCGGGGGCCGCGGTGGGGGTGGTGGCGGTCGCCGTCGCGGTGTACGGGGCGTCGCCGGTCGGCTGCTCCATCCACGGGCCGACGACCCGCCAGCCCCCTTCCTCCAGCACCCTGGCGGCGGCGTCGGGGTCGAACTCCTCATCTGCGCCGGTGCAGTAGCCGAGCGCCCCCTGGGTGGGGTGGTCCAGGAACACATGCCAGTCCGAGTCGTACTCCGCGCGGACGGGCAATTCAACGGATTCGTGCGTCATACGGGCAGCATAGAAACCGCCGGAACCACGGTTCACCGGATTCGCGATCCCTGTGACAACAGGTGGCACGGTCCGGTAGAGCGCCGCTACGTCGTGCTCCTGGTGCCTGCGGCTGTACGTCAACCCCTCGGAGGCGTACAGCCGCGCCCAGAGACGTACACGGCCACCCCGGCCGGGGACGCCGCCGCTGACCCGGTTCCTGACCTACCTCTCCCATGGCTTGGGACGGGGTTGCGCCAACGGGGGCCGGACAAGCCCATACGGAGCCTGTCCGGCAGCCCGCGCGGCTTACCCGGGACGTCGACGGGCTGGCGGGGCGCGGGGCGGGCGGCCGGTGACCGCGGGCCCGGCCCGGGGACATCCGGGGCCGGCGGTCACAGGCGTCGGGCCAGCGGCACGATGGCCACGAGGAGCATCCCGAGGGTGAACAGCGCCACCGCGACCGCCACGGCGAACGTCAGCGGGTCCAGCAGCCTCGGGTACGCATAAACGAGAAACCCGCCGAAGCCGCACACCAGGAAGAACACCAGCACGCAGAGCGCGGCCACGGTCACCACCAACCAGGGCGGGGCCGGGGCAGGAGCGGCCGGCGCGGGAGCGGAGGCAGGAGTCGGCGCGGCCGGGGCCGGGTCGGTCTGTGGCGGCACGGTCGGGGTGGTGGTCGGGGGCGTCTGCTGAACGGTCGTCACGGGGATCTCTCCTCGGGGTCGGCGGTGCACGGTAGATGCCGCTCGTGGAGCGGAGGGCGGGAGAATGGGCTCCGGCCGTTTGCGTCTCGGGGTGAGTCCCGGGGCGGTGGACAGCACAGTGCGATGCGGCGGGGTTAGCGGCGCAACCCCCGAACCGCACACTCAACGATTCCCCGAAATCCGATTCCATTCAATAGACCGCAGACCCCAACTCACCGCTCTGACCTGCGGATTCATCAAAAGCCATCTATTGAATGGACCCCGCGAAACTGATACAGGGCAAGCCCCGCAACCCTCGCCGGGAGTTCATGACCATCCGCACGACGTGCGATCCCGGGAGCCCAACACGGTCGCGCGGTCACGCGTACGGGAACCGGGTGGAGCAGCCGTCGTCCCGCCCGAATGTGTAGAGCGTTGGCACGTCGATGGGCAAGAAGAAGGGCTCGTCATCGTGGCGGCTCCTCTTCTGTCGATGTCCCCGTCGGGGACGTATCGGCGCCTTCTTTGACGGGGCACCAGAGGGCTTCGCGAACGATTGACACGGGACGCCGCCGGACAGCTGCTTGGCAGCACCATGCGGCGCGGAGGGGTTAGCCCCGCAACCCCCGCCGGAGCGTCGACATCGTCACGCGCCGGACACCCCGGTTCCCGGAGCCCGAAGCGGGCGTACGGAGCACGCGGTCACACGTACGCGTGCGAGGACCGCCCGGTGACCCACCACCACCACGTTCCGGGCACAGGACCCGCACGCGCACCCACCGCCGACAACTCGCAGTTGTCGCCCATCGTGCCTCCGTCGGTCTCGCCTCCGGACCGGTCCAGGGGTCAGCTGCGCAACCCTGCGCAGCCCTTCGCCTTCTCCGATCGGCGCATGGCTGGTGGTGTCAGTGGTGTCCGGCGAGTTCGTGGATGCCCTCGACGAGCCGGCTGTCGGGGCGGTAGACGAGACCGCCGTCGTCGTGTCTGACCGCGAGCCGCTCGACCTTCTCCTCCAGACACCGGGTGGACACCGCACGGTCGGCGCTGTGCCGGACGGTGTAGCCGACGAAGCTCTCCAGGCCGTCGAAGAACTCCTCGGTGGGATCCTTGAAGAGCGTGACCGCCTGGCGCTTCCAGAAGGCCGCCTCCCGGACCTCGCCGACACTCAGGTGGTACAGGTACAGGCAGTACGCGGCGCCGCTGTGACCGGCGCCGGCCGCGAGCTGCCACCAGAACAGGGCGCTCTCCGGGTGACGGGCCAGATAGAGCGTGGCACCGAACACGTGCACACCGTGGATGTCGAACTCGTCGATCCACCCGTCGAAGTCCGCAGGGGCGAGATCGGCGTCGATGTCGTCCCCGATGACCGCGGTCAGCTCCTCCACATGGGCGGCCGCACCAGCCTGGGTCACGACCCAGCGGGTGACGGCACCGAGCCTGCGGCGCGCCCGCGAACCGCACGGCTCGTCCGCGGGGGCCTGGACGTACCCGGCGTCCTGCGCCAGGCGCCGCAGACCGGCCGCGACATCGAAGTGCCGGCGCGGCTCCCGGTCGGAGATGTCGGCCTCGGCCAGGCGCTGTTCCCAGATGCTGCTCACTTCGCGTCCTCCTTCTTCATCCCGTACCGGCGGCGGTAGACGGGGGCGAGCCGCTCGCGGGCTTTGCGGCAGTGGTAGTCGACCGTGCTGGCGGTGACGCCGAGGTACCAGCTGATGTGCTTCGTGTCGTACTTCGCGATGTAGCGCAGGACGATCACGTCGAACTGGCTCTGCGTCAGCTTTCCGAGCGCCGGGTAGAGACCGATACCGCTGTCCATCTCGGCGAGCCGGTCACGGAAGTCACCGAGGAGCTCGTCGATCACGACCCGGCGCAGGATCGCCCAGGTCTGCTGCTGGAGATCGCTCTCGCCCAGCAGGCCGTCCCAGTGCCGCAGGATCTCCAGGAAGGCCCGGTGGACCGCATTCTCCGCCGCGTCGTTGGTCCGGAGGACGAACAACGCGTACTCGTGCCACGCCTCCTGGTTCATGAGGTAATGCGCCTGGAAGTCCAGTGGCAGTAGGGCCTCGGCCTCTGGACTGCAGCCGTCGTCCTCGCGGACGTCTTCGGACATGGGGCCTCTTCGCTGAGGAACGGGTGGTCGTGCCGGTGTGAGCCGGTGCCCTCACTCAACCGGCCGTATCCGCCGAACACGCATGCGCGCCCCCACGAATGTCACGCACAGAATCTTTCGCATAGCTAACAGTGATGACCTTTGGGTGCGCCGAACCCCGGTGACCTGCCAAAACCGACCCCCGCACTTGGCATGACGCGCTCACCACCCCACCCTCACGTGAGGGACGTCACAACCCGGACCCAGGACGCCACACCACCCGCGAACACGAACGAGTGAACACCCCCAATCCACCCTCCACGGAAAGCAATTGAGTGCATCAGCGCGCCGCGGCGAACCTGCATCCGGCACGCGTCTACGCCGACACCCGACAGTCCGGCACCCACCGGCCCGACGGACTCCGGAGAACCACACCGGTGACTGACCAGGCCCAGCGCCCGGACCTCAAGCCATCGCCAGGGGCACGGCCATCCCGGGTGACCGCCTGTCACACGATGCTCCCAACTGGGATCATGAGGGCTCATCAGCCTCCTGACCAGCCGCTGGAGTATCCCGTGACCGCACTCCGCCACGCCCTGATAGCCGCCCTCGCGCTGGCTTCCCTCGTCGCCTGCAATCCCAGTGCGGCCCAGCCCGACCCCACCAGCACCGACCGGAAAACCCCAGCCGCCTCCGGCTCGGCCGCCCCCGGCGCACCGGCCGGCGGCAGCGGCCTGAGCCTCAAGGAGGCCATCGCCCTCATCCCCGCGGGCGACGAGGTCCGTGACGGGTACGAGCGGGACAGCTTCAAGCACTGGGTGGACGAGGACTCCGATGGCTGCTCGACCCGCAGCGAAGTGCTCCTGGCCGAAGCGGTCGTGAAGCCGGAGCAGGGGGCACGGTGCGCGCTGACCGGAGGTGAATGGCTGTCCTACTACGACGAGGTGACCGTCACCGCGGCCAGCAAGCTCGACATCGACCACATGGTCCCGCTCGCCGAGGCCTGGGATTCCGGGGCCTCGGGGTGGGACGCCGGCCGGCGGATGCGGTACGCCAACGACCTCGGTGCCGAGCGCTCGCTGGTCGCGGTCACCGCGAAGACCAACCGGTCCAAGAGCGACAAGGACCCCGCCCAGTGGCTCCCGCCGGCCGCTTCCGCACAGTGCACCTACGGCGCCGACTGGACCGCCACCAAGCTCCGCTGGAAGCTCACCGCCGACGACAAGGAACGCACCGCTCTGGAGGCCCTGGCCGCCGACTGCCCGGACACCGTCGTGAAGTACGAGGCCGCGCCATAGGCGCGCGGTTGTCCGCCACTTCCGAGCCCACGAAACCCCATGTGTGTCGGACAGTATGCGGATGAGCACCGGTGGGCGGGTGGTATGACTTGCCACTCCCGCGGGTGACACTGCGCCGGTTCGCCATCACGGGCGCACAGGCCGGCGGTACCAAAGCAGCATGATCACGAAAACCCTGCGCGCCCTGGCCTGTGCCTCCCTCGCCGTCCTGCCCCTGGCCGGTGCCGCACCCGCCCACGCGGAGACCGTCACGCTCACGGGCGGGATCAAGGCCCTTCCCCTGGCCGCGGAGTCCCGCGAGGGATACCAGCGCACCGCGTTCAGGCACTGGATCGACGAGGACCACGACTCCTGCAGCACTCGCGCCGAGGTCCTGATCGCCGAGTCCCGTGTCCCCGCCACGATCGAGCCCGGCTGCAAGGTCACCGCGGGCAGCTGGTTCTCCTACTACGACCAGCTGACCGTGACCGAGCCCGGTGCTCTGGACATCGACCACATGGTCCCGCTCGCCGAGGCCTGGGATTCGGGCGCCTCGCAATGGACAGCCGCCCGCCGCCAGGCCTACGCCAACGACCTCGGGAGCGAGCGCTCCCTCGTCGCCGTCACCGCCAGGACCAACCGGTCCAAGGCCGACCAGGACCCCGCCACCTGGCTGCCCCCGGCCGCCGACTCCCACTGCACCTACGCCGCCGACTGGGTCGCCACCAAACTCCGCTGGCAGCTCACCGTCGACCAGGAAGAAGCCGCGGCCCTCAACGAAGTCGCCGCCACCTGCGGCCCCACCCCCCTCGACTACGAAGTCGCCCCGTAACCGGCCCGACCGCCCCCGGTGGACGTGGAGAGCGCGATACGCGTGGGTATCCGGCGGTGCCGGGATGATGTCGGTGATGGTGTTGTGCACCCGGTGAAGGGGAACCGACGGCCTGGGGCGGGGTGTCTGCCGTGGGCGGCGACACTCATCTGCCTGGTTCTCGCGACAACGGTCAACCACGCGGTCGCCTCCCCGCGAGCGGCGGCCCGGCCGGCGAAGTGCACCGGTGGGAAATCGGACTCGCGCGGGCATTCGTCGGTCGACGGGTCAGAGATCGCGTGGGAGGACGAGACCCGCTACGACGACGCCCGGAAGTACGCCGTGAAGGTGTGGTCCGACGGGCTCGACCGGGTGACGTTCCCGCAGGACGACGCGGTACGGGTCGCGGACCTGGAATGGGCGGACACCAACGAGACCGCGGGCGCGTGGTTCAACGTCGGGGCCGCGTGGAGCCCCGGCCCCGGCACCGACTGGATCCGCATGAACAGCGCCTACCTCGGCAAAGGCAAACCACTCGGCACAACCATGGGGCGACGCCGGGTCGCAGCCCATGAGCTCGGACACGCTCTCGGGTTCTGCCACAAAGCGGTGTCCGGACCGGCGTCACTGATGAAGAGGCGCCTTGCCGATCAGCCGCCAAACGGCCGCCCGACCCGAACCGACCGCAAGAACTACCGCGCACTGTGGGGCTGACCGTGAAGAAGACCATGATCGTTGCCGTCACCGGGGCGGCTCTGGCGGTGATCACCGCCACCGCCTGGACCGCCTACACCTACCTCACCCCGCGACCGGCCTCGTTCGAGGCGGTGACACTCCACAACCCGGACGACGACCAGGAGGTCGCCACCGCGGCCCGCGACGTCTTCCGCGCCACCGTCCAACGCCACACCGGAACCAGAACCATCCAGAACGTGCCGTCCGATCTCTACGAAGTCCGCATCACCCACACCTACAAGGGCAACCTCAACGGCACCGTCACCGTCACCCAGACCACCGACGAACCCGCCCTGCTCCCCGGCCACACCTACGTCGTGCCGACCGTCCCGTGGAACAACCCAGAAGGCGAGCACGCCGTCCTCGCCGAAACCCTCCCCCGCCCCGCCGACGACCCCGACGCACCGGCCACCACCCTCACCGGCACCCCCCACGGCACCATCGACGAACACTGGACATGGGCCGCCACCCACCCCTCCCCCGGCATCAACACCTACCCCTGACACCCACCCGATCGATCCCGCACACCCGCTCCGCACCCGCCTCCGCCTCGGCGAGCCGGCCGCGGAACCCGGCCTCGTCCCGGTGCCGAGCTTCCCGGCTTCCGCACGTAGTGCAGCAGCCCTCTCCAGCCACATACGCTCGTCGTCAATGCGAGGCCCAGCAGCTGCACCGGCGGGACTCGGTTCCCCAGCCCTGCGGCGAGCGACCCACGGAGGCACCGGTGCGGGCACCGTCGTGGTCCCTGCCGCACGGCCTCGGTGAAGGAGGCACGGTGATGCCGAATCATCGACGGCGCACACTTCATGCGCCTCTCCTTCAGAGAAGGAAAGGCCGTCAACGACCGCCCCGGACCGACGGCCGCAGGCGGACGGCGACACCTTCGAGCTGGTCAACCGCGCGAGCGGGACACTGCCTGGCAGTCCTCCTCAGGCGTGGCCTGCTGATGCCACCCCCGGCAGGCACTGTACTGCTGTCTCCGGACGAGCCGCCGGCTGCGCCTTTGGTGGGGTCCGTGCCGGCCCCGCCGCCGTTCGACGAGCTGCCCGGCCGCCCGCGGAGCCGCCGCGGCCTCTCTCGTGTCCAGGCCCGCGCCCGTGCCGAAGCGTCCTCAGCAGTACGCCCGGCGCACCGGGTGTCGCCCGGTTGCTGAGTTCAGTGGCCTGGGTGCGGGGGCGATCCACTGGGCTGGTGCCGGTGGTGACCAAGTGGATGGGGCGGGAGGTGCGGCCGGTGGGACGGGGTGCGTTCGATGATCAGGAGGGCGGCGTCGTCGGCGGGGTGGCCGCCGATGTGGGTGAGCAGATCGCGGTGGATGTGGTGCAGCAGAGCGTAGGGGCTGCTGGTGGGGAAGGAGGCGATTCGTTCGGCGAGCGGGTAGAACGCTCCGGACGGCGAGCGGGCTTCGATGACTCCGTCGGTGTAGAGGACGAGCATGTCACCGCATGTGAGGGTGAACGGGTCGATGCGATCGTCCTCGATCGTCCGTTCGCACACGCCCAGAGGGGGCAGTGGCTGTCGGGCATGCAGCACTGTGACTTGCTGATCGTGCACCAGCAGAGGCGGAGGATGCCCGCAGTTGATCATCTCGGCGGCCGACGGTGCGTCGTCGGGGATCTCCAGGACGAGGCAGGTGATGAAGTGCTCGCCGGGGTCGTGCTTGGTGTCCGCCACGTCCTCCAGGTTCCGGGAGACGCTGTCTTCGAGGGCGGTCACCAGCTCGGGGAGGGCCGCATACCGGTGAGCGCCCTCACGGAACGCCCCCAGCACCAGCGAGGCCTCACCGATGGCGGCCAGCCCGTTGCCCCGTACATCGCCGATGACCACCCGGGTCGCGGGATGCGCGGCGCGGGCGAACGCAAACAGATCGCCACCGATCTCGGCCTCGTCCTGCGCGGACATATACAGCCATGCCACCTGCAACGGCCCGATCCGGCGTGGCGGAGGCCGAAGCAGAACCCGCTGAGCAGTCTCCGCCACGGAGCGTGCCCGGCTCAGCGCCCGGTCGCGCCGCTCCCGCACGAACCGCATGAAGACCACCAGGGCGGAGAGCGCGCTCAGCGCGATGATCTGCGCCACGCGGTTGGGCGTGGTCAGTCCGCCGAGGAAGGCGGCGATGAACACTTGGGCCGCCACTGCCAGTACCCCGGCGAGAGCGGTGAGCCGTGTCCCGGCAAGAGAGGCGGTCAGCGCGGGTGCGATGACCAGCAGTGGGCCGAGCTGCACATCATGCCCGGTGTAGATGTCCAGCACGGTGATCGTCACGATCAGCACGAACGGGATCGCTACCAGACCACGGCCTGATGGCGGCTCCAGAAGGTGATCCCACGAACGCCGCACACCCATATCCCCTAATGCTCCTCCGATGGCGCACCCTCGGCCAGCCGACGAGACGGGTACATCCGCCTTCGGGACCTGCTCATCCAAAGGGAGGGCTGGCCCTGGGCCGACCACGGCGCCCTTTCGGGCAGCTGCTCCTGGACGCCTTGACCCTCTTGTAGTGGTTGGCCCCGCGGAACGTGCGACGGACCCGCGGGGCACACGGGCACCGTCCTGTCAGGGGCACCCACACCGACCGTACGGACGACATGCCTTGAACGCCCGTTGGGCTCACCCGGCCGGGCACTCCTCCGACTCCGGTCTGCCCTCCCCGCGCTGCGCGGTGTCGCCGCTCCGGTTCAGGTGATGTCGTCGGGGGCGAGGTCGGGGCGCAGGCGGTGCCAGGAGGGTTGGCGCAGGCGTCCGGCGCGGGTGCGGGTCGTGTAGCGGATTTCGGCGACGAGGCGCGGTTGTACCCATCGGGCTCCGGTGACCGGTGGGGTGTCGGTGAACGGGCAGGTGTCGGTGGCGGCGGTGGCGAGGAGTTGGGCGAGGGTGGTGCGTTCGGTGTCGTTCCATCCGGTGCCGACGCTGCCGACGTAGCGCAGGGTTCCGTCCGGGTCGCGTTGGCCCATCAGGAGGGCGCCGGGGAGTCCGGTGAGGTGGCCGCGGGCGGGGACCCAGCCGCCGACGATGACGTCGGCGGTTCGGACGTTTCTGATTTTGATCCAGGCGCGGGAGCGCACTCCGGGTGCGTAGGGGGAGGTCAGGCGCTTCGCGATCAGTCCTTCCAGTCCCGCTTTCCGGGTCATGTCGAGGGCTTGGGTGCCGTGTCCGGTGATGGCCGCGGGTGTCGACCAGGCCGGTCCCGCAAGACGGAGGGCTGTGAGTGCTTCGCGGCGTTCGGTGTACGGGGCCCGGGTGAGGCTTGTGCCGTCGAGGAACATGACGTCGAAGAGCATCAGGTGGGCGGGTACGGTGCGGGCCATACGGGCGGCCTTCGCGGGTGCCCCGGCCAGTCCCATCCGCGCCTGCAGGCGTTCGAAGTCACTGCGGCCCGCCTCGTCCAGGGCGACGATCTCCCCGTCCAGAACCGCCGGCCTCCCGCCCAGCACCCGGCCGAGCGCGGCGAGTTCGGGGTAGGCGGGGGTGATGTCGGCACCGGAACGGGCCCGCAGCAGCACCGTCCCGTCACCGGGCAGGTAGGCGATCACGCGCTGGCCGTCCTGTTTCACCTCGTAGGCGTACCGGGCGTCCGAGGCCGGTGGTGGCAGGCGGCCCGGGGTGGCGAGCATGGGGTCGATCCGGGGCAGGACGCTCATGACATCAGGGGCGGATCAGGAGGCGCTGCGCTTCTTCGCCGTCGTCTTCCTGGCGGCGCTGGTCTTCTTCCCCGCGGCCGTCTTCTTCCGGGTGGAGGCCTTCTTGCTGGTGGTCTTCTTCGTCGGGGCGGCCTTCTTCGCCGTGGTCTTCTTGCGGGGCCGCATCTCGTGCACGGTGGCGTGCTCGTCGCTGTCCTCGCCACGGCCCTCCTTCGCCGCCTTCACGCTCGCGTTCAGCGCGGCCATCAGGTCCACGACCGTCCCCGACTCCCCCGCCCCGGCCTCGGCCGGCACGGGGAGCTCCTCGCCCTCGGCCTTCGCGGCGATGAGCTCTTCCAGGGCGTCGCGGTACTCGTCCCTGAACCCCGAGATGTCGTCGACGGTCATGGTGTCGGCGAGCTGGACCGCCTGCTCGATCTCGCTCTCCCCCAGCTCCACGGGCGTCGGGGTGAGGGACTCGGGGCTGCGGATCTCGTCGGGCCACCGCATCGCGTGCAGCATGATCGCACCCGACTGCACACGCAGCAGCCCCAGCCTTTCGCGGTTGTGCCAGGCGAATTTCGCGACCGCGACCCGGTCCGAGCGCTCCAGCGCCCTGCGGAGCAGCGCGTACGGTTTCGCGGCGACCTGTCCGTCGATCGCCAAATAGTAGGAGTCGCTGATGCGGATCGGGTCGATGCTGTCGGCGTCGACGAACGCGACGATCTCGATCGCCTTCGCCGTAGGCAGCGGCATCTGGTCGAGTTCCTCGTCGGTCACCGGGACCGTCTGGTCCTTGGTGAGCTCGTAGCCCTTGCCGATCTCTTCCTGCGGCACGACCTCACCGTCGATGTCGCAGATCTTCCGGGTCCGGACGCGCCCCATGTCCTCCAGGTGCACCTGGTGGAAGTGGATCACACGGTCCTCGGTCGCACTGACGACCTTGATCGGGATCGTGACCAGGCCAAAAGAAATGGCACCGGTCCACAAGGGTCGCGGCATCGGGTTCCTCCAGGCCCCCCCTGACGGGTCGGGTCGGGAAGCGGGCCGGAGCGCCGGAAGGGAGAGCCGGCCCCCAGGGGCCGGACGCGCGCCGGGCCGCTGCCCGTACTACCGATCCTCACGCCGCAACCTGTCCCCCGCACCCGCACAGTCCGGGTGCCGGCGCGCCTGTCACCCGACGCGGGCTACAGCATCCCGAGTGCGGTGTCGGGCCGGCAGTGGGTACACGCCCGGACCCCGTCCGCGAGCGCCCCCAGTGCCTGCTCCCGGCTGATCACCTTCAGCCGCTTCCCCGCCGCATAACACCCACCGACATGGATCTCCATCGCTGGAGCACCGACACCGATGCCGTGCTCCATCACCCAGTCGGGTGTGGGCGGGCGCACCCGCTCACCCTGGAGCCGTTCCTGCTCGCGCCGCTCGGCCACCGCGATGGCCTCATCGATCCGGGCGACCCACATGGCGTGCCAGGTCCGCAGCGTGTAGAGCCGCGGCAGGTCGGCCGGGAGAACGGGCACGCCGCCGTCGGACATACGGCTACGCCGCCTTCTCCTCGACCGGCTCGTGGGCGTGCCGCAGCGCCGTCCTGGCCTTCACGAGGTCCGGCCCGCTCAGCGTCTCCCAGAACGGGTGCGTCATCACGGTGGTGCTCAGCTCCAGCAGACGGCGCCGGTACACGGCCAGCCGCTCCGCCTGCTCGTCGGTGTAGCCGGGGCTCGCCTCTTTCGACGGCCGGTAGCCGCTGTGGACCTGCTTCTCCGCCTCCCACCCGTCCATCGGCTCGGCCGACCACGGCAGCGTGCGCGCGTAGGCCTCGCACTCGGCGCGGGTCTGGTGGAGGGCGAGCTGGGCGTCGCGGAGGTCCTGGGGGAAGGTGTACTGGGGCACCCTTCAATAGTACGACTGTTCGAATACCGGATACCAATGACCACGCCGACCGGACCGGAGCATCACCCCCGAGACCGGCACGTCAGCGGATACGCGTGACGGTCAGAACGCCGTGGCGGCCCACCCCGGCGAGGACCTCGACCACGAGAGCCGTGTCCAGGCCGGTGTAAGCCTCCCCTTCGGCCACACCCCCACCGGCCTCTCCCGCTCCGGCGAGCTCCCGGCCGATCCGCGCGGCCAGCCCCGCCGCAAGACCAGCCGACAGCCTCACCCCACCCTCCCCTACCGGAACCAGGGCCAGACGCCGGGGCCGGGCCCGCAGGCCGGTGAACCCCACGATCCCCAGCGACCGAAGCGACTCGTACCAGTCCGGCCGGCACCCGGCGCATGACCACCGACACGGTCACCCGGATCGCCCAGTTGCTCGCCCCGGCCGACCACGGGCTGGCTCTGTACGGACTAATCGGTCTCTCAGATCGGCAGAACGTCATGAGCTTTGGCTTGAGGCTGCGCGGGAGTAGTACGAGAAGGCATCATGCTCGCATTCAGGGGGTGGTCCAGGTGTCTGGCAACAAGCCGTCAAGGCAGGAACTGAACCGGCGGCGGCGTCAAAGTAGTTTCGTCGGCAGAACCAACGAGCTAGGGGTGTTTCGGGAGAATCTGGGGCGAGATCCGGAAGACGAGGCGTTTCAGTATCTGTTCCATGTCCGCGGTCAGGCTGGGGTGGGCAAGACTTCGCTGCTGCGACAGTGGGAGGTCGCAGCGCGTGACTCTCAGGCGGTGACCGCCTACATCGATGACGATGTGCACGGTGCCATCGAGGCGATGGAGGCGATCAGCACCCAGTTCGCACGGCAGGGTACCGAACTGAGGCAGTTCGAAAAGCAGTTGGCCACCTATCGGCAGCGGCGCCATGAAGCAGAGACTCACACCGCTGAGGTGCCCGCTTCGGGAGAGGACACAACGGGTGCATCGCAGCCGGTGGCCGCCTCTGTGTCCAGCACAGTAATAGCTCAGGCTGGGCTGGTCGGACTGGGCATGCTGCCGGGGATAGGGGCGATCGCTGGTGCGATGGACCCGCAGCAGCTGGCCCGGACAGCCGACCGGGCCCGTGCGGCGCTCAGCACGCGTATGCGGACCCCTGAGGATGTCCAACTGGTGCTGTCCCCGTTGCGGAAACTGACCCCTGTATTCCTGGAGGATCTAGCCTCAATGGCCAAGCGCCAGCCCTTGCTGGTGCTGTTCTTCGATGTCCTCGAACGTATCGGCCCGGTACTGAACCAGTGGCTGGGCGATGTCATGGTCGGCGAGGAATACGGAGAGCTTCCCAGCAACGTTGTGGCCGTACTGTCCGGTCAAGGTCTGCTCGATGCCAGTTGCTGGGGTGATCATCTGGACCTGGTGACTGAGGTACCGCTGGAGGTGTTCACCCAGGACGAAGCACGTCGGCTGCTGGTCGCCCGTGGCATCACCGACCAGAGCGTCACAGACGTCATCCTAAATCTGAGTGGCCGTCTACCAGTCTTGGTCGACCTACTCGCCCAAGCACGCCCCCACACAATCGGCGAGGTGGGCGACCCCTCCGGGACTGCCGTCGAGCGCTTCCTGAAGTGGGAGAACGACCCCCACCACCGCGCGGCAGCTTTGGCCTGTGCCCTTCCGCTACAACTCGACGAAGACCTTTTCCGCACCATCGTGCCCGAACCTGCGGCGACCGAATACGCCTGGCTGCGCGGCCTCCCGTTCGTCACCGACCATGCCGGCCGCTGCCGCTACCACGACGTCGTGCGTACTCCGATGCTGCGCTTGCAACGCACCCAGTCCCTCACCCGCTGGCAGCAACAACACACCCTGATCGCAGACACCTACCAGCAGCGCCGCCAAGCTCTGGAAGACGGCATTCCTACCAACGAACTCTGGGACGACACCGCCTGGCGCGAGCATCGGCTTAACGAGACCTACCATCGCCTATGCGCTGCACCTCACCGTGCGCTCAATGAAGCCCTCCAGCAGGTGTTACACGCCTGCATTGAAGGAGCCGGGGTCCTGCATCGCTGGGGTCAGACACTTGCTCAAGCCGGGCGAGACGCCGATGCCCCCTCCCTCACCTTGTGGGCAACCCGGGTACAAATCTCGGTCACCGAAACTGGTGACGACACTGGGCTCGTCGCGGCCGTGACGCAACTGATGAACGCCCCAGAACTCACCGCCATCAACCGCGCCCTGGCCTATGCAATCCGTGGTCGCGAGCACCGCAACGCAAAGCGCTTCGAGCAAGCCATCACTGACTACAACCACGCCCTCGCGCACAACCCGCACCTCGAACGCGCTCTCTATGGACGTGGTCGCACCCACCACCTCATGGGCCTTCACGACGAGGCTCTCACCGACTTCAACCGCGCCATCGAACTCGACAACACCGACATCTTGACGGTCACCCACCGCGGCATCACCCATCAATCAATGGGCCTTCACGACAAGGCTCTCACCGACTTCAACCGCGCCATCGAACTCGACAACACCTACGCCTGGGCCATCACTCTTCGCGGCATCACCCATCAACAAATGGGCCTCTACGACGAGGCTCTCACCGACTTCAACCACGCCCTGGAACTCGACAACACCGACACCTTGACCACTACCCAACGCGGCATCACACGCCGACTCATGGGCCTCTACGACGAGGCTCTCACCGACTTCAACCACGCCCTGGAACTCGACAACACCGACACCTG
>NZ_JBEOZE010000047.1:0-31435 GCF_040297465.1 Streptomyces sp. NPDC001787 | reverse complement strand
CTGGGCCATCACCCAACGCGGCATCACACGCCGACTCATGGGCCTCTACGACGAGGCTCTCACCGACTTCAACCACGCCCTGGAACTCGACAACACCGACACCTGGGCCATCACCCAACGCGGCATCACACGCCGACTCATGGGCCTCTACGACGAGGCTCTCACCGACTTCAACCACGCCCTGGAACTCGACAACACCTACGTCTGGGCCATCACCCAACGCGGTTCAACCCACCGTCAGGCCGGCCGCCTCGATGATGCCCTGAGCGACCTCACTCACGCCATCGAGCTCGATCCCAGCGATGTTCACGCCCTTGCGGAGCGTTGCATTTCCTACCGTCAAGGATCGCGTCCCGGTGAGGCCAGGGCCGACCTGGAGATCTTGCTTCAAGCGAGCCCGGACGAT
This sequence comes from Streptomyces sp. NPDC001787, assembly GCF_040297465.1. Lineage (NCBI taxonomy): Bacteria > Bacillati > Actinomycetota > Actinomycetes > Kitasatosporales > Streptomycetaceae > Streptomyces > Streptomyces sp. NPDC001787. The sequence goes on along the minus strand of NZ_JBEOZE010000047.1, from coordinate 31,029 downwards.
GCTGACTATCTCTTCGAACAAGCCATGCTGAACACGGTGACACACGGCCTAGGAACCGCTTTGCCGGACTGGACCGTCTTGTTCGGCCTCCCCTTCGAGAGCGGCGATATGGGGATGGGCGGGCGATTCATTCCGTTCTTCAGAAAGCTGCTCCTAGAGCCGGACGCCGATCCCATCCCAGAACTGCAGGCGGCCATCGGCAGATACTCATGCCACGACACGGCCGTTGATCTTTTCCTGTACCTCGGGGAACTTGAAGCCGTGCCGGGGGCCCACGTCCGGGCCGTGACGCTGTGCCAGCGCTACCTACTTGACCACTCTGCCCTCCCCCTTCCCTGTGTGTGATCACTCAACTGGCAGCCTTGGGCTCGGAGCTGGTGTTCTGATGTGCGAGCAGTTGCCCGGACATCGCTACTTTGAAATGCGGCGATGTCGTACGCCCAGTCCGGCGTAGGTGCTGGCGACGGTGCAAGCTTTCCGGAACGGCGCTGCCGGAAGCAGAATCGCATGATCAACAGGATCTCCACGACCGCGAGAGCGCACTGCTCGGTTTACCGCGGTAAACCCGGCACTCGGATCAGCAGCCTGCCTCGACGGTCGAATCATGAGTGTCCGGGTCAAACCCACCCACGCCCGTCTGCAATGATGCCACTGCCCGAAGTACCGGAACCTACGGGAAGCAAACGGAGCATCACATGCCAGCAAGCGTCTACGTCGTATCCATCGACCCTCAGGCATCCACAGTCTGGTGGGCGAACAGGATCACGGATCTACCGTTCGACTTCTCCCAGGAGCACGACACTCCGGAGAACTTGGCGATCCTCAAGGACACAGGGGCAAGGGTCCATGTCATCGCCAACCAGAAGGGTGGCGTCGGGAAGACCACGACCACGCTGAACCTCGGGGCCGTCGTTGCCGATGTCCTCAGGGCCAACAAGAACGGGCTCCAGCACGTCTTCATCGACACGCCCGGCAGCCTTCAGGACGAGAACCTCCTGCTTGAGGCACTGAAGTACGCCCACGACGTCATCGTTCCCATGCCCCCGGAAGGTCTCGCCTTCGACCCCACCGCGCGGACCATCCAGAACGTGATCGTGCCCAGCGGGCTCCCTTTCAAGGTCGTGATCAACAATTGGGATCCGAGGGACGGGACAGCCGACCTCGTAGACACCAAGGCATACATTGACGCTGAAGAATGGCCCCGCGCGGAGACAGTGATCCGTCGCTACAAGCTCCACACGCGAGCATCCGTCGAAGGCCGCGTGGTAACCCAGTACCCCAAGAATCGCGTGGCCATGGAAGCACGCGAGGACTTCTTCCGTCTGGCTCTGGAGCTCGGCTATGGCGGTGGGGCGTGATGGCTGCAGGACGACGCACGAGCCTCGCCTCGCTCGCTGGCCAGAAGGTCGACGAAGTACCCGGCAAGAGTGACCCACTCCTCCTCACCCTCCCCTTGGAGAAGCTCGTACCGACGCGTTTCAACCCGCGTCGGAACTTCGGCACGGACAAGGAGCTCAAAGAGTTCGGGCTGAAGCTGAAGAAGCGCCAGCTCCAGCCCGCCGTGGTCGTTTCCCGCGCGGGGTACCTCAGACTGTGGCCGGAAGAGGAAGAGCACGTCGGCGCTGCACCGTATGTGATCGCCAATGGCGAGCGTCGATATCGAGGTTCGTCCCTGGCTGGGCTGTCGACACTCAACGTCGTACACAACGAAGACGTGGCCAAGACCCGGGCCGACTTTTTGGACGCAGTCCTCTCGGAGAACAACGACCGCGAGGATCTCGACCCGATCGAGCGAGCCATCGGCATCGAGATCATGGTGACAGAGCTCGGGGGAGCCGACAGGGTCGCCGATCACTACGCCAAGACGAAGGGCTGGGTCAGCCAGCAGCGCAAGCTGCTCAAGCTAACAACAGAGCTACAGATTCTGGTGAGCAGTGGCGAGATGCCTGTACGCGTCGCAAGAGACATCGCCGGGCTGCCGGCTGCGGAACAGGCACAAGCATGGTCCGACGAAGAGAATCGCCGCTTGGCAGCGCAGAGCATGCCCCGCGCACCAAGAGGGCGTCGGGCATCTCAACCGGTCAGCTCGAAGCCTGTTCCATCGACTCCAATCACAGCGCCAGAGCTCGTTGCGCCCAAGAAGCGGTTTACCGCGGTAAACCACCACCCTGATGCTGACACTGAGGAATCTCACGATCGCACCCCAAGGCTCGCCGCTGGGCAAGATCGGTCTGTGCCTGAGCCTCGGTCGACGTTCTCGGATGATGACCCGAGCGGGCCGCTCCTACCAACGCTGGATCCTGCCGCGCTGGCTGAGTTGGTCATTGATCAGCTGGCTCCGGCTGACCGGAAGAAGCTGACGACTCTGCTGATCACGTACAACAGTTCCCAGATCGCCAGGAGTCCGGAGAGCCAAGCCCCGAAGACCGAGAACGGCTCCACTGCGCGAGAAACGACGGCCTGACTTCCGTACAACGCAAAAAGCGACCCCGCCGCCCGGATTCCGGGTGGCGGGGTCGCTTCGTGATCAAGCTCGGCAGGTCGGATGGGGACGCGTGGCCGTCACGGGCGCGGTCCCCGGCGGCGCAGCCGCGCCCCGAGTCGGGAGCAGGGGGTCTTGTCTTTGATGGCTTCGGTGAGCAGCTGCTCCAAGTCGGTCAGGCGACGCGGACTGATCGGGAGCACGGGCGGCCTGGCCCGCACCCGACCGCGTGGGTTCGGGTGCGGGGCAGGTGATCCGGAACAGGCGTCAGAGGCCGCGGGTGTCGGCGAGGGAGGCGGCTTGGCCGAGCATGCGGATGGGGTGGCGGCCGTCTGCCCAGGAGTCGTTGAAGGAGGGGACGGTGTCGACGTGGTCGCCGAACTTGCGGCGGATCGCGTCCAGGAGCACGGCGGCCGCGTCGGCTGCCAGGCCGTTGTCGCCGCGGGCCTCGATCCGGATGGCTCCGAGCATGCAGTGGGCTCCGTCCTCGTCGGCCAGGGCTCCGGCGCACCAGCCGCCGGTGAGCAGGCGGTGGTGGGCGCGCTGTAGGAGGGCCGCAACCGGGGTCGGGTAGGGCGTCGGCGGCGGCTGGAGTGTCGGGGTCAGGGGGACGGTGATGATGTCGGCCGGGTCCACGGGGTTGGTGGTGATGTGCGCGGTGTTGACCTCGTGGGCGACGGCTGCTTCTTCGAGCCGAAGGGTCATCGCGGCGTTGGTGAACGCCATGCGTTCCTCGAGGGACAGTTCCGCCGGTGGGGGCGGCGCGGTGGTCGGGGCGGCCTGGTCCATGGCGGGTCGGGTCCGGGGCATCGGGGCTCCTGGCGGCGTCGAAGGCACTGGGGTGGGTGGCGCCTTCGACGCCGGCGGCCGGGGCGGTTTCAGATGCTGGAGATCCAGCCGGTGACGGTGCCGATCCCAGCGGTGATGAGCGGTGCGGCGCCGGTGGAGGCGAGGAAGAAGCCGAAGGCGGCGCAGACCAGGGCGGGGCCCAGGCGTACGGAGCCGCCCCGGATGAGGACGAAAACGACGATGCCGAGCAGGACGATGACGGAGATCGATACGGCCACGATCGGTGTGTCCTTCCAAGGGGTGAGCAGGGCAGGGCGATGGGTGCCACCCGTGAGGTTGTGGTGGCACCCATCGGACGAGCGGAGGGGGTGAGAGGGCAGCGTCCGGCAACTTGGCAACCGGCGCGCGCTGTTGCCGTCATGCTGGAACGGGCAGCCTGTACGCGGTGCAGGTGGGACAGGGGAAGGTCGGGATGGATTTCTTATTCGTGTGCGGCTGGTGCGATGCGGAGAACGTGGTCTTCTGCCCTCGCACGGGGTTCTGGGGGACCTTGTTCCAGGCCCCCGATGAGTTCGACTGCTGGGATTGCGGGGGTTCGAGTACGACTCCGGAGGGCCCGTGGACGCCTGCCGACTGACGAAGGGCGGTCAGGCGTCGCTGAGGCTCTTGATGGCCTCCAGCGCCTGGCGGGGCGAGGTGATCTGAGGCTCGGAGCGGCTGCTGCCGGACTTCCCGCCGCGTTTACCTCCGCCCTTGGCACCTTTGCCGCGCGGCCGGGAGCCGCCGCCGCCGCCGTCGTCCTCGTCGGGCTCGGGCCAGAACTCCCCAGGACGCACGGGTTCGTTCCAGTCGAACCACAGGCCCCGCTTCTCCAGCTCCGCGACCTCGTGGTCGGTGAGCCGGTTGACCTCTTCGGGGAACAGGGTGGCGAGGTCGGTATCGAAGTCCGCGTACAGCGACCGCATGAGGACGGCGCGGCCGTTGTCCATGACCATGACGGCGACGCCGCCGGTGCTCACGCCGTTCTCGGGGTCGGCTTCGCCGCGCATGGCCCGTTCGATCGCGGAGCCTTCCTGCTGGGCGTAGCGGGCGGGGATGGTCGGGACGTCGTAGGCGTTCTCCATCGTGCCTTCGGCGGCCTTGCGGGTGGCGCCGGGTGAGCCCATGTTGAAGATGGTCGGGCGGGAGTTCTGCCGGAGGTTGTCCTTCATCTCGGTGGAGAACCCGTTGTGCGCGAACGGGGACTGTCCGGCGGGGTTGAAGCCGATCCCGTACTTGAGGCCGGTGACGGTGAGGTCGTCGCCGTCGGTCTGGATGAATTCGCCGAAGTCGGTGTCCTGGGCGGCGGTCATGAACTCGTCGGCGTAGACGTTGAGCTGGCGGTAGGGGCAGCGCGGGTCGCCGGGCTTGTAGTCGTGCGCCTCGCCGTCGTGGGGCCAGGGCATCTCCGCGCGGATCTCGCACAGCGCCTTCGCCGCGCGCAGGGAGCGGGCCATCCACAGGGCGTTGGAGCCCTGCCGGTCGATGTACCGGCCGAGCACGGTGGTCTTCTCGTCCTTGCGGACGGTGGAGAGCCACACGACCTGGCCGTCGAGGGACTGGGCGGCCATGTTGATCGCGAAGAACTGCGTCTTCCCCGACCGGGACACCCCGAGGATGAGGCCGTGGGCGGCGGCGTTCTTGTCGTGCTGGTAGACCATGTTCTTCACCGGCTGGCCGGTGATGGTGAACCCGCACACGTACATGCCCTTGGCGTCCGGGGTCAGAAGCTCCCGGGTGGCGGCGAAGATCGCGGACAGCGGCGGCTTGTCGAACGCGCTGATGAGGAACTCGGTGCCGTCGATGAGGACAAAGACGCGGGAGTCGTCCTCGGGGAGGCCCAGGCCGCGGCAGACCTTGGCCAGGTCGATGCGCGGGGTCTCGGTGGAGTCGGCCATCTTCGCCCGGTAGAAGGTGACCCCGCGTACGTCGTCGCGGTCGCGGTGGACCAGCTCGGAGCCGGGGGCGCCGCCCTTTGGGCCGCCGACGCGGTCGGTCCACCGTTCCTGGTCGGTCGGCTTGGTGCGACGGCGCTGGTTGGCGTCGGGGGTGATGCGTGCCTCCAGCCAGCCGGGGCCGCCCTGGCGGCCGGGCTGGATGGCGACGTCCGCGAGGGTGACGTCGCTCTCGTGGACGCCGAACGCGGCGGCGACGACGGCCTGGGACAGGCCGGTGATGGGCCGTCCGGTCTCCGTGGCGCGCAGCAGGATCGTCATGTCGTGCCGCTGCCCGGGGTGCCGGGTGGCCTTGACGATGTGGGTGCGGGCGGGTGTCCCGGCGCGGTCCCAGAGCAGGCGTGCCTGGCGGGTGAGCTGGTCGGCTCCGTCGTCGGGCACGGCCGGTTCCGGGGCCGGTTCGGGGACGGGGGCGGGCGGGGGCTGGGGGGCGGGGGCGGCGAGGGCGGGGCGGTGGTGGCGGCGGGCGTGGCGGGAGAACGGCATCACGATGTAGCCGGCGGCCGCCCATCCGGCGGCGAGCAGTCCGTCCAGCCACCAGGGGCCGAAGCCGGGGGTGAGTTTGGCGGCGGTGTCGATGGCGGCGGCCAGGACCAGCGGGGACCAGCGCAGGATCTTGCGTCCGGCCCCGGTGTCCTCGCTCTTCGCGGCGAGGATCCAGCCGCCGATCCCGGCGGCGCCGGCCAGCTGCACGACGGTGTTGACGGGGCTGTCGGGACAGACGTTGGGGACCACGGCCAGCACGGGCGCGGCGAGGGTGTAGGTGAGGCGTTCGAGGGCGACGCTGCGCGGCGTGGGCACCGGGGCTCCTTCGGGAACGGGGACGGGCGGCCCCGTAGGTGTGGGGCCGCCCGTGGCGGTATGGGTGGGGGAGGGGTCAGCGGTTGAAGAAGCCCGGCTTGGGGGTTTTCTCGCGCCGGTTGGAACGGATGTCGTCCAGCGCGCCGTACAGGTCGGCGTGGGTGCGTTTGGCCTGGTGGGCCAGCGTGACGACTTCCTGCGCGCTGTCGTCGAGGTGGCTGACCTGCCGGGCGGCCAGGCCGAGGGCGACGGCCACGTCGTCGGTCAGGACGCTGAACTTCGCGTCGAGGCCGGCGTTCTCGATGTCGCTGGAGGCACGGTCCGCATCAGCGGCGTTGCCCTTCATGTCGCGGCGCAGGAAGCCCAGTTCGAGGGCGGCGTCGTCCATCGCCGCGCTGAGCCGGGCGAGTTTGGCCTGGACGGCCTTGTAGCGGTTGTCGTCGTCGGCCGGGACGGGGTCCGAGCCGCTGGAGCGGGACACGATGTTGGCCATGTCGGTTTTCTCCTGTGTTCTAGTCGTGGTGGGCGGCGGCCGAGGCCTGCTCCAGGCCGACGTCCTCCTTGGCGTCCATGTCCTGGCCGTACACGCGGGCGACCTGGGTGGCGGCGAGCCTGGCGGCCTCCGAGGCGAGGCCGCATTCCTCGGCGCACCGCTCGGCCAGGGCCTTCATGCGGCCCGCGCCGTCGGCCAGGTCGGTGATCCGGTCCGTGACACGGATATCGATGTTGTGGTCGCCGACCAGGTCGGCGGCCATCTCGCGCAGGGCGTCGGCGACCCTGCCGAGGGCCTCCGTCAGGGCCTCGGCACGCTCCTGGTGCGAGGCCGACCTGATCGCGATGCGCGCCATCGTCATCAGGTACTCGTCGAACGTGATGTCGGTACGGTGCTGCGCGGCCATCGGGCTGCTCATGCCGCTCCTTTCGGTGGTGGCGGGCCGGGCGGTGCCGGGCCGCGGTGTGTGGGCCTCCGGTGCGGGCGGCAGGCCCCTGACACCTGTGGTGACGGCGGCGGGATCGTCGGGGACGATGACCGCGTCCTCGATGTCCTCCGCCTCACCGCCGCCGGCGGGCCGTGAGGCGGGGGTGGGGTGGTCGGTCCATTCCACGGTCGGGGTGGCATCGTCCGGGCCGAACGGGCCCGTGGACCGGTCCCGCCGCCCGGCGCGAGCGCCGCGGCCGGAACGTCCGCTACGCCGCCGCCGTCCGTCCGGGCCGGTGCCGCCGGTACGCCGCCGCCGGAACCGGCGCCGCTTCCTCGGGCCGCCGGACGGCCCGTCACCGGCCGTACCCGCCGCGCCCGGCGTACCGGGCGCGGGACCGGACTTTCCGGCGCCAGACGTGCTGTCAGGGCCTTCCCCGGCCCCCTCGGTGCCCTTGTCCTTGCCGCCCTTGCCGGTCTTCGCTTCGGCGCGGCGTTTGTCCCAGCGCCGCTGGGCTTCCTCCGAGAGGGCCGCGCCCAGAGTGGTGCGGCCGGATTCCGCCGACGCCGCGGCTTCCCGCTTCGCCTTCTTCGCCTCGGCGCGCTCCGCCTTCTTCGCGCGGCGGTCCTCCCATTCCTTCTGCCGGTTGGCGCGGACCTGGTCGCGGTCCTTGGACCGGTCGGCGACACCGGCGGCGTGATCGGCGGTGCGCCGCTCACGCCGGGCTCCCTGGCGAGAGGCGGCCCGTTCCTGGCGGGAGGCGGAGGCGTCCGAGGCCCGGCCGCCCCCCTTCCCGTCGCCCTTCGAACCGCCGGCCTTCCCGCCGCCCTTGCCGGAGCCGCCTGAGCCCGCGTGTGAGCCCTTCGGGCCGCCGGACGGACCGTCGCGCCGGGGGCCGGTCGTACGGCCGCCAGAGGGCCGGTCAGGGCCCTTCTTGCCGCCCCCGCCGGACTGCCCGGACCCCGAACGCCCGCCGGGACCGCCGGAGTTGCCGGGGGTGCCGCCGCCGCGTCCGGTCCGGGACCGGTCCGGGCCGGAGCTGTTCCGGGACGGCCCCGTGCCGCCCCCGCCGCGCGAGGGCCCGCCCCCGCCGCCCTTCGCTCCGCCCTTGTCGGCGCCCATACCGGAGCCGGAGGACTTCATGCGGTCGGCGTCGGCCTTCGACCTGGCCGCCGTTTTGTCGCCCTTCGCTTTCATCATCGCGGCGTGGAGCTTTCCGTTCTGCTCCATCATCGCGACTTCCTGCGCGGTCCGGCCCTCCAGCAGTGCGGCTTTCCGTGCGATCTCCGCCTCACGGAAAGGCGCTTCGCTTTCGTGTTTGGCCCGTGCCATTTCGAGCCGGAGTTCCAGCCAGTCACCTAGACGGTCGGCGAGAGAGCGAGGCTGGACGTATTCGCCCTCCTCGTATTCGCCTTCATCGTCTTCGGTGTCCGGCGCGGTAATTCCTTCCGAGCGCAGCGCCGTTTCCGGGTCCGGGGCCGAAGGGATCACCGGGAGCTCCATCGTGGTCTCCTCCGGGGATTCCGGCGGTGCGGCGGGAATTGCTTCGGGTTCCGGAACGGTGCTGGCGTAGTCCGGCATCGGCGGCGGCACGTAGGAGGACTCACCGCTCCAGGGGCCGCGGACCAGGGTCCCGCTGGGACCGCCGCCTTCCTCGTCGGACACGGCATCTCCTTCCTTCCAGGGGCTTGACAGAGAGTGGGGTCTCGTGTGCACGCGTGTGCACGTGCACGTGTGCACGCTTTACGCGAGGCGAAGGCCCCGCCGGAGCCCGGCGGGGCCTTCGCTGGTGACGTTCAGTGACGCGGGGGGTGCTTCGCCACGACCTGCTCCGCGTACTGCAGGAGGTCGGACCAGATCCGTCCGTCGCCCTCGGCACGCCGGTCCATCGCCGTGATGAACAGGCGGCAGATCAACGCGAAACCGACCAGGACATCGACGCGACCGGCTTTTATGTCCTTGGCGATCCGGGATCGTGCGAGGCGGAGCCAGAATTCCATCTGCCCCTGCTCGCCGCGAGATTCGCGGGCTTTTTCCGCCTCTTCCTTCAGCCAGTTCCTGCGCCGGTCCGCGGACCGTTCGGCGCTGCTGAGGGGGCGGGTCACGCCGACCGCCTGTCATCCAGGTCGTAAATCGACGTGGGGTTACTGTACCCCGAATTCCTGTCCCGCACACCGTCCCTCTCCGAGGATTCCGGGGCGGCCTGAATCAGCTGCGGACTGTTCTTCCGCGCCTTTTCCAGCACCTTTTCCTTCCGCGCCTTTGCCGTATTCACGACGGCCTCGTCGTGGGACCTGCGCTTGTAAGCGCTCCTTTCCAGGCCCCCGGTCAGGGCGTTGAGGTTTTTGAGGACGTCCTTGAGGGCCTTTTCGACCGGCATGGCGCGCATCCTGGCGTGGTACCAGCGGTCGCCCTCCACGCTGATACCGCGGCAGTGGACACGGGTCTCGCGGTGCAGGGTCTCCAGGTTGGCGGCGATGTCGAGCAGCACGCGCTGGATGTCGGCGAGGTAGCGGGCGGTGGCCTCCGCACTCTGCGCGACATCCCGCAGCGGCGCAGGGGTCTGATCGGTGGTCACGGGGGTTCCTCCAGTGCTCTACTTGGGGATCTGGGACTGCTTCCGGCAGTCGCGGCGAAGGCCAGCCCACTTCCGATGGGCTGGCCTTCACTGGTGTGTGCCGGACGGTCGGTCAGGTGAGGTACTTGTCCGCGTCCTCGGGGCGGAGGAGTCCGGCCTGCCGGCCGTGGCCGTCACCGGTCCGCGCCCCGGGTGCGGGGTGCGGGCCGGTAGCGACCATGAGCGGCAGGGGCAGACGTGCCGGAGGGCGGCCCGGGGACTTCCCGGGCCGCCCTCCGGACGGGCGTCAGTGGTGGGTCAGGGTGTGAGGGTGAGTTCGGGGTCGTCCTGGGGGCGCAGGACGCCCGCCAGACGCATGAGGCGTGCAGCGCGCTGGTGGCGGCAGCCGAACTTTTCCCGGACGCGGTTCGGCGGGAGGTACCCGTCCGCGTCCGTCGGCATGGCCCGGATCTCCGCGATCAGTTCCTCGTCAGAGCGACGTGCGACGCCGTTGGATGGTGCCGGGGGTCCAGCGGTGGCGGCCGGTCCACGTGGGGCGCGGCCGGGGCGCGCCGGAGGCTGCGCATCGTGCTCGTGCTCGTGCTCGCGCTCGCGCTGGGCGGCTTGGGCCCTGCCGAGGGATTCCGCCAGGAGCCGGGGGACCAGGGCCAGGCTGACGGTGATGGCGCAGCCGGTGCACAGGGGCAGGGGTTCCAGCAGTGCGGGGTGGGCGGTGCAGAGGTTTGTGCTGCACGGGGTGTCGGTCATGGTTCGGGTTTCTCCTCCTGGTTCGTGAACCGGTTCGGTGCTGGTTCGTGAACCGGTTCGGCTAGGCCGTGACGCGGCGGTTGTGTTCGGCGCGGGCGTCGTTGAGGCGGTGGTAGGCGGTGGTCTTGGTCATGCCGGTTCGTTGCTGTACGAGGGGGAGCTTGACCTTGTCGTAGCCCAGTTCGGCGATGAGGTTCAGAACCTGTTCGACCTGTTCGCGCTGTAGCTGCGAACGAGTCGCGGGGTTCGCGGTTCCGCCCGGCCGGGGTTCGCGGTTCGCGCCGACGGGGCGGGGAGCAGGTTCGTGCGCGGGTTCACGGGCGGTTCGCGGTTCGCGCGGGGTGGGGTTCGGTTCGTCCGGCCCGAACCCCTGGTTCGCGTCGGACAGGTTCGCGTTCGGGGACGGGGGGAGAGCGGGGAGTGCCCGGAGCGGTTCGCCGGTTCGCGGGTTCGGTGTGTCGGTGCGAACCAGGTTCACGAAGAGGTTCGGAACCTGTGAGGGGTTCGCCGAACCGTTCAGTGGGAGAACCCGGTAGGTGGCCGGGAGCGGCGAACCTTTCCGGGCCGCGCGGAGGATGCGCCGCTGGGTGAGTTCGCGGTCGGCGGCGAACCAGGCGTGGTTCAGGGTGTTCAGCGATGAGTTCGTGATCGCGAGGGACCAGGCGGTGAAGGCGTGCCGGGGGTAGCGGGCCCAGCGGATGAGGCCGATGGAGGGGCGGGCCTTGGCGACCTTGCCGTCCTCACGGAGCTGGCGGCGGTGCAGCAGCGTGGCGTAGAGCTCCCAGAGCACCATCCCGAGGATCGACATCGTGGCGAAAGCCACCGCCTTCGGCGTGCCGTGCCAGTACGTGATCTCCTCCGTGAAGGCCTTGGCCTTCCCGTCCCATACCCGGGTCCCGGGCACCGTCTCGCCGGAGGCGTGCCAGAAGTTCATGACGGCGGCACCAATGGCGAAGGCCCAGGTGGACAAGCGGTAGAGGGTTCCGGCGTCGCCGTCCTTGCGGGCCTGGTGGTACATCCACCCGACGAACGTGGTGGACAGCTCGAACGCCGCGGCGAACAGAATCGTCCACGGGGCCTTCCAGCCGAGGATGTCCCCGGCGAAACCCGCCTGCCCGGTCCACGCCACCGCCATCGGCGCGGTGATCGGCAGGATCACCAGCAGACGCTCGGAGTTGACCTTCACGAAGTCCCTCAGCCGAGCGGACAAACTCGGTTTCTTGGAGCGGCGCTCAGCGCGCCGGTCCCGGGCCTCGTCCTTCCGCGTCGTCTTCGCGGAGCGGCGTTCGTCCCGTGCTTCGCGGCGCAGGCGTTTGCGTGCCAGGCGCTTCTCGGTGCGGTCGGTGGCCCTGCGCAGTTGCTCGTCGGCCTCGGCGAGCTGTGCGTCGAGGGTCTGCTGCCTGACGGCGGCGTCCTCTTCCCTCGCCCTGGCCTGGGCGAGTGCGGTCTCGGCGGCCTCGATGTCGGTGTCCAGCTTCGTCCGGGCCTGCGCCAGGAGCCGGTCGGCGCTTTCGCGGGCGGTGCGGGTGGTGCGGTCGGCGTCCTCGGCCGCGGTCGCCCGCAGTCGCTTGACGTCGTCCTCGGCCAGGCGCCGGAGCCGGGCCGCTTCCTGACGGGCCGTCCCCTGCTCCCGGCCCGCGTCCTCACGCACCCGGGCGGCCTCCGCCCGGACCTCGTCCGCCCGGCGGCGGGCGTCGGCGAGGACCTGGCCGGCCTCGCCGGTCGCCGTTGTCGTGACGGTGTCGGCCTCGCGGCGCGCGTCGGCGAGCAGCCGCTCGGCCGCCGCTTCGGCCTGGGTGCGGACCTGATCGGCAGCGGCGGCCGCCGTGGTGGCAGCCTGCGCACGGACCCGGTCGGCGTCGGCGGCGGCGGCCGCCAGGAGCGCCTGCGCCTCACGGCCGGCGTCGTCACGGATCTGCCGGGCCTGCTCCTGCGCTTGGCGCTCGATGGCCCGGCCGGTGCGGGCGGCGTCCGCGCGGTGGCGGGCGGCCAGAGCGCGGGCGGCCGTCCGCGCCTCCCGGGCGTCGGTACGGGCCTGCTCACGGATCTCGTCCGCGTCCCGGACGGCCGTGGTGCGGGTGGTATCGGCGTCCGCGGTGGCTTCGCGCAGACGGCGGCCGGCTTCCTCGGCGACCTCGTCCATCACCTGGCGGGCATGACCATCGGCGGCCGTACGGACGGCGGCCGACCGGCGGGCCGCATCGGCCAGCAGGCCCTGGGCGCGGACCTCGGCGTCGGCCAGGAGCCGGTCCACCCGGCCCTGCGCCCGCTCCTGTGCGAGGTCGGCGATGTCGGTGGCACGGTCACGGGCATCAGCGACCGAAGCGACCGACTGGTCGTCCTCGGGCTCCGGGGAGGACACGGCCACCACCGTCCCGGCGTTCACGGCCGGGGCAGTGGAGGGCGGCGGGGTGGTCTTACGGGTCCGGGCCGGCGGCTTGCGCCGGGCCGGGGACTTCGAGCGGGCGGCGGTCGCCACGTCGGAGCTCCTTCGCTACGAGGCGGGAGAAAGGGAAGGGGGAGGGGGACGCGGGCGGCGGGGCCGCCGGGGTGCCGGGCGGCCCCGCCGCCGGGGTCAGTGCTGCTGTGCGGGAAGCTGCTCGGTGCTGCCGAAGTGCTGGTACAGCAGGTGCGCGGCCTCGCGGCGGGCCGTCTCGGCGTCCGGGGTATTGGCCAGGACATCCACGATCTCCGTCATGGTCTGCCGGAGCTCGGTGTGCTCGCGGTGCAGGCCCTCGAAGTCGCGGCGGAGTCCCTCGAACTGCTCGCTCTCCCGCCGCAGCCGGTTCCTGTCCTTGCGGGTCTGCTCGCGGTGGAAGGTCAGCTGCGTCGTGATGTTGGCGAGGTCGCTCTCCAGGCCGGGGACCCTGGCGGCCTGTCCGGCCTGCTCCTGGTGGCGGCGGTGGGTACGGCTGGTGATGAGGCGGATGCGCATGGGCTCTCCTCGCTGGTGCGGATCCGGGCTGTCCGGTCCCCTTCACCGCCCGGCCCGGCCGCGATGGTGCGGCGGCCGGTACGGGCGGATCAGGCATCGGAGAGTCCGGATCAGGCAGCGGCGGGACCGGCCTCGGCCTCGGTGGCCGGGCCGTAGGTACGGGCGAATACCGCAGCTGCGGCGAGGAGACCGAAAGCCTCCTCGGGCCTGCGGGCGGGGTGCTGGTCCCAGCTGTCGTAGTAGGCGTGGGGCGCACCGGTCAGGGTCCGGATGAGGAGGCTGAAGATCCTCGTGAGGGTGTCCCGTGTGTCGGTGCTGAAGCGGTGGGAGGGGTCGGTGTGCTCGGCGTGGCGCACAGCGGCGTAGATGCCCCGGCACGCCGCGTCCGAGGGGTTCCAGCCCTCGGTGCGCAGCCAGTGGGCGGCGGCGTCGGCGTGCGCGGCGATCTGGTCGCCGGTCATCGGCATGCCGCTGAGGCCCCAGCGGAGCCAGTCGGTGGTGTGCCGGGTCAGTTCCCAGGCGCCCTCGATCAGTGAGGCCGGGGTACCGGACGCCCTGGTGGTGCCGATGACGAACGCCTCGATGTCGCGGACGAGTCCCCCACTGGCCTTCTGCAGTTCCTGCGGGGTGATCGGGGTACGGCGGTTCAGCTCGAACATGCGGTGCTCCTCAGGTCGTTGACGGCCGGGCTGTCCGGCTCCCAGTCACCGCGAAGCGCCCCTCGCCGGTGTCGGCGGAGGCGCTTCGCGGATCAGGCAACCTGAAGACCGGCCGTCACCAGCCGTTGATCCACGCTTCGTAGTACGGCCAGCCGTGGCGGGCGGCGGCGGCGAGCTGCCGGGACTCCCGCGCGTCGCGCACCCAGATCCCGGCCGCGGTGTCGTGCCCGGCGGCGGCCAGCCGGTCGGCCACAGCCTGCTGGCACCGGGCCGATGCCAGGTGGTCGGCGGCGATGGACTGCATCTCCGCGTAGCTGTAGAGCGTCGGCGGGGGCGGGGTGATCTCGCCGAGCACGGTGTAGGCGTCGATGTCGGCGGCGGACCAGGTGGCCGGGTCGCCGTGGATGTCGCGGAAGCGGTCGAGGGTGAGCATCATCGGTCTCCTCGCGGGTGGTCAGCGGGTGTTCAGGTGGTCGAGGTACTCGCCCTGGAGGGTGGCGAGCGTCTGGTAGAGCGGGGCGCCGCCGGTGCAGGCGGTCCCGGTCCGGGAGCGGATCCAGGCTCGGCAGACCGGACAGACCGTGACGTGTGCGGTCCAGAGGTCGCTGGCGCGGAGGTAGCGCTCGTAGAGCGTCGGGGCGGCCATCAGGCTGCGTGGGTGTGGGCTGTGGCGGGCGCCGGTGCGGTCCCGCTGCATCCGGGGCAGAGCCACCGCCCGCAGAACAGGCACGGCTCGTCCGCCGCGCGCATCTCGTCCGACGACCGGAACACCAGCGGCCGGGTGAGGCGGAGGATGGGCTGCCGCTCGTAGCCGGGTGCCATCTCGGCGAGGGTGCGGCGGGCGTGGCGGCCGGCGGTGCGGGCGCGGTGGTCGCCGTCGAGGACCAGGCGGTGGACGAGCTGGTGGAAGTCGGTGTCGGTCTCGTCGCGCTCGGGGCCGCGCTGGTTGTCGTCGTCTTCCCAGCTGCCGTATCCGCCGCCGCTGTTGGTCGGGCGGGTGAGGGTGATGGTCATGCTGCGGTCCCCCATCCGGCGCGGGTGCGGCGGGCGGTGCGGATCTCGCGGACCTGGGCGGCGAGGCTGCGGACCAGGGCGTTCTGCGCGGTCTGCGACTCGGCGCTACGGCGGGATCCGCCGGACCGGTCGGGGTTCTTCGTGGCCGCGTGGTGGAGTTCGGCGGTCAGGGTGTCGAGCGTGCGGCCCTCGGTGTCGCGGTCGGCGTCGATGGCGGCGGCGAGGCGGTCGGCCTGGTGGTCGCGGATCGCGGCCAGCTCCGGGCCGGTGTATCCGGCGCGGACCATCTCGTCCTCGCCGTGCTCTCCGTCGCCGTCGCGGAGTGCGAGTTCCTCGCACGCGGCGCGGACCGGGCATTCCGAGCAGGTGCGGAGGGCGGCGGTGCGGCGGGGCTCCCAGGCCGCGGTCGACTCGTCGTCGGCGCGGAACCAGTCGTCAACGTTGCCGCAGTCGACGCCGGCGTCGACTGCAGCCTGGAGTACTGCCCGGCGTGCGCCTCGTGCCTGTGTAGCTGTCATGCTGGACATGCGCATGTTGCCCTTCGAGAGAGGGTGAGCTGCGAAGACGCACCCCCGGGATTAGGCCCCCGGGGGTGCGTCGTTTGGGGCCCTGGTGGCCCCCCGCCGCCGCCGTCCCACACGCGAGGTGCGGTACGGCGGGGACGGGTAGCCCAGGGCTACAGGTGTTGAGCAGTGGTCTCTTCCACCACGTGCGCTCGCCTTGGCTTTTCTGAGGGGAGGCGGGGTGCCCCTTCCTGATCTCTTCACGCGGTCGCTCGCCCCGGCTTGGGTGAGATCTGGGTGCCGGAGGTCGGCGGCAATGTTGGCCGCGTCTTTCTTTAGCGTCGCGAGGTTGCCCACCCTCCGCGGATCCGTCAATCACAGCTGACGCTGCGCCCGGCGGTCTACGCGTGGACTGCCACCACCAGTGGTAATGGCGTCTCGCGACGGTTCTCCACCACCCCGGCCTGTGTGGTCACGGCCGGTACTGCGGTGGTGGATCACGCTGTGGAGTTCTCAAGGACCAGCCGCTGCCTTCCAGAGCCAGCCCAAGGGCTGGATGTCCGGGCGGATGCTGTCGGGAGTCGCGCTTCCGGCTCCCACATCCGGCGCCGCCAGGGGCGGTTCCGGGTGAAGGAGCCGGGTCCGAGGACCCGGCGTGGTGCGGGGGAGGGTCAGGCCGCAATCGGCAGGGGAGCCGCGGCGGCCGGCCGCGTGATGCGCAGCTGCGTGGCGTAGGGGACGAGCACGTCGACCAGGCGCTCACGGACCCGGGCAGCGATCGACGGGTCGGCAGCGAGGATGTCCCGGGCCGCGTCCGTCCGGGCCGCGATCTCGGCGCCGTAGGCGAGCGACAGCTTGTAGCGCTGATCGACCGGTCCAGCCACGATCGCGGCGGCGTATCGGCGCATCTCCTGGTGCGTACCCGCCGGCTCGTACATCTCCAGCGGCGTACCGAACCCGATGTCCAGGTCGACGTCTCCGAAATCCGGCAGCTTCACGGCAATCGTGTCCAGCAACTGGAGCGTCTCGTCGTCGAAGTGCTCGGTGGCGAGGCTGGCGGCGGGACGGCTGATGACGTTCATGAGGTGCCACTCCTTCCAAAAAAAGCATGATCGAACTAGGCCGAGTAGATTGACTACTCATTGCCTGACGCAATGAAGATGACACGCAGGGCGATGCCGGGTCAAGCTCTAAAACTCGGATCGGCTAGATTGACTACTCATTACTTCTGGAGGTAGACATCTCACATGGCAGTCAGCGGCAGGGCACGCGCCCTCTACCAGCGCATCGCGGACAAGATCCGCGTGGACATCACCGAAGGCACCCTCGGTCCGGGCGCCCGTCTGCCAACAGAAGCCGAGATCGCCACTGAGTGGAGCACCACCAGGACGACGGCCGTTCAAGGCCTCAAAGTGCTGGTCAACGAGGGCCTGATCATCAGTGACCGGCCGCGCGGGTACTTCGTGCGCAGCCGCCGGCCGATGGTCTACCGACCGCAGGGCGAGTTCCGAAAGCGGCCCCTGTCCCCAGAGATGGACAACTTCCTCACTCAGATGGCGGAGGAGGGCCGCGAAGCCAGCCAGCACATCGAAGTGAACGTGATCGTTCCCTCGCGTGATGTGCGTAAGCGACTGCAGCTGGGCGAGGGCGAACTCGTGGCCGTACGACGCCGGGTCCGGTTCGTGGACGGGGTGCCCTACAACACCAACGACAGCCACTTCCCTCTCGCCGCCGTGCAGGGCAGCGAGATCATGAACCCCGATGACATCGCCCGCGGGGCTAACGTCGTCATGGCGGAGTTGGGATACGCGCAGGTCCGGGCCCTGGACGAGATCCAGGTCCGTATGCCGACGCCGGAGGAAGCCGACCGGCTCGAACTCGGGCCGGGTACGCCCGTAGCGGTTCATATCTGCACCGGCTACACCGCTGATGGGAAGCCCGTTCGCGTGGTCGCCAACGTCCTTCCGGGCGACCGCCACGTCATTACCTACGAGCGGATCAAGCCGCAGTTCGGCTCTGCGCCGACTATTCGGGCCGCCGTCGAAGACGACCTCCAGACCGTGGTGGATCTGTGGGGCCACGCGGCTTCCTGGCTTCGCGACCGCAGGATCGATCAGTGGCAGTACCCGCCGCGCAAGGAGCGGATCAAGCAGAACATCGCAGCTGGGGAGTGCTGGATCGTCGAGGACGACGGTGTCCCGGTCGCGACAATAACGGTCGATGACCAAGCCGACCCCGACTTCTGGAGCGCGGAAGAAGCCGCTGAGCCTGCGCTCTATGTGCACCGCATGGTCGTACGGCGCGATGTCGGCGGCCAGGAGCTCGGCTCCGCCCTGCTCGACTGGGCCAGCAACCGAGCCGCCGACCAGGGCAAGCAGTGGTTGCGACTCGATGCGTGGAAGGACAACGACGGTCTGCACATGTACTACAGCGAGCGCGGGTTCACTCACGTTCGAACCGTCGAAGCGGAGGGCCGTCGAAGCGGAGTTCTGTTCCAGCGGGCGGCCGATCATGTCCGCGGCATCGGTCCCGAGTTGGTCATGGAGCAGGGTGACAGCCGCTGAGGGCAGGACGACGCCAGCCTCCGGATCGAACGATGTGAGCATCCCCAGCACCAGGATGGAATCTTGAAGCCGCCCTAGAAATGCCGAAGCGGGCCCGTCGCCACAACGGAACCCGCTTCCCTGCAAATCGACTCGCTCGCCAGTGAAGCTCCGAGTCGTGTCCGGTGAGGTGACCTCGCCGGGGTGATGCGTGGACCTCTCGGTCCGCGTGGTCACCTCTACCCAGAATAAGCGCCTCGTCTTGCGAAACGCCACCATACGAGGCTGCTGTCAGGTCACACCTGCTGGTCACGGCTCCCCTACAGGGGAGATACACCCGTTATGTGCCGCCCGCCCTACCCCCGCCGCCGCCAGCCCTCGGCCGCGGTCCGCGATGTCTTCCTCGGCCACGTCGCGCTGTTCACGCACGGCGGTGAACTGTGACCGCGCAGCAGATCAATGAGCAGGGCCCCATCACCTACCGGGGTCCGGTGGCGGGTGTCCAGGTACACGCGCACATGGAGTTCGGCCCCTACGCCCTGGTGGTTCCGCTGGACACCAAGGTCGTCATCCAGCTGATGTTCATGCTGGCCGAGCAGACCCGCCAGGGCCCCGACGCGGGACCGCTGCGCGTGACGCCGCTGACCGTTCTGGAGCGGCTGCGTGAGCTGGGCGTGGTCTCGGGCAACGGCTCCCGGCTGATTGGCCGCGACGCGGTCTACGAGTCGTTCGTCCGCCTCCAGGAGAAGGGCTACATCCGCCGGATCGACGAGCGGGGAGCGAACGGCCGGCGGACCCGGATCGCCTACGAGTTCTACGACTGGCCGTCCTGGAACCCTGACGCCCCAAAGCACCCGGACACCACTGGTTCCACAGCATTTCCGCAGGTCAGCACCACTTCCGGCATTGCCGGATCTGGCAATGCCGGAAGTGACATCGCCCAAAAGGGCGCAAATAATCGATCTGTGCAGGTCAACGCCACTTCCGGCATTGCCGGATCCGGCATTGCCGGATCCGGCAATGCCGACTCGACGTTTCCGCAGGTCAGCACCACTTCCGGCAATGCCGGATCCCCCCCACACCCCCCGGAGGAGGAGGATTCCTCCTCCCCCTACCCCCTCACCCGCACCTCGGGGTCGCTGCCGTCACAGCAGACGCAGCAGCAGGAGCGGGCGGCTGAGTTCTCCGCCGACGAGCTGGCGGCTGCGGGGGACTTCCTCCAGCGGATGCGGCGGTGGCAGGCCGGTGGGTCGACGGCGCGGAAGTGCGCGCCGCGGCTGCTGCGCGCGATGCGGAAGCAGGGCTGGCCGTCGCTGACGTCCCTGGACGACGCCCAGCGCGAGGTGCTGGAGGCCGAGATCTTCAAGAACACCGGTGGCGCCACCTCGTGGGTGAAGTGCCTGCCGGGCTGGGTCGATGACCTGTGCCTCTACCGCGCTCCGGCCCCGGCCGCCACGGCGGCGGGTGCGGGTTCCGCGCCGCAGGACCTGGCCGCGCTGCGGGAGGCCTGCACCGACTGCGACCTGTACGGCTGGGTCCTGGACGACGACGACGATGACCTCCGGCGCTGCGCCCACCCGGGCCTCACGGCCGGCACGACCGAGGAGCAGCAGCGATGAGCGTGTTCGACGAGACGGCGACGGTGTTGGAGATTCCGGGTCAGCAGGCGCTGGAGTCGCCGGAGGCGGCGGCCGGGAGGGTCGGGGCGATGGTCCTCGGCGCGTGTCTGATGGCGACGCCCGCGTTCGACCCGGTGCCCATCGCCGCGCGGATCCTGGACGACCCCCGGGACTGGTACCGGCCGCACCACGAGACGGTCTGGCGGGCGGTTCTGGCCCTGCACGGCCGGGGCAAGCCGACCGGCCTGCCGATGGTCGAGGCCGAGCTGCGGCGCGGTGGTGACCTGGAGCGGATCGGTGGGTTCGTGGAGCTGTCGCAGATCGCCGCGCAGGCGTGCACCGGGGTCGAGGTGGAGCACTACGCCGAGATCGTCCACGGGTACGCCCGGCTGCGCCGCTACCAGGAGACCCTGCTGCGCGGGATGCAGACGGCGCGTCAGAGCGATCCGGTGGGTGTGGCCGACGCGATCGCGGCGCACCAGGCGGAGCTGGAGCATCTGGCCGCTGACCAGTCCGCGGACGACGGGCTGTTCGGCCGGTTCGGCGAGGGGCTCCAGGAGCACCTGGACGAGTTGGAGACCACGATCGAGGCTGCGGCGGTCACCGGGCTGAGGGATCTGGACGCGGTGCTCAAGATCCGGCCGGGGAACATCATCTTGGTGGCGGGGCGTCCGGCCATGGGCAAGAGTGCGATGACGCTCGGTGTCGCGCTCGCCAACGCGTCCTCGGGCCGGCCGACGCTGGTGCACAGCCTGGAGATGGGCCGCAGCGAGGTCACCAACCGGGTGCTGTCCAGCAAGTCGCGCGTGGCCCTGCATCACCTGATGGAGGGCGGGCCCGCCGTCACCGAGGACGACTGGACCCGCATGGCCCGGCGCCTGCCCGACCTCGAAGCGCTGCCCCTGTGGATGGACTACACGCCCCGGGTCAGCCCCGGACTGGTCCGAACCCGGATCAAGTCCCTGATCCGGCAGACCGGCCGGGCCCCGCTGGTGATCATCGACTACATCCAGCTGATGCAGACCGACCAGCGCAACTCCCGGCAGACCGCGTACGACCGCGTCAGCGAGGTCAGCCGCGAACTCAAGATCATTGCCGAGGACACCGGCGCGGTCATCATCTGCTGCGCACAGCTCAACCGCGGTTCGGAGCACCGGGAGGGCAAGGTTCCGCAGACCTCGGACCTGCGTGACTCGGGGCAGCTGGAGCAGGACGCGAGCGGCATCATCCTGCTCCACCGCGAGGACCACTACGACAAATTCTCCGAGCGGGCCGGTGAGTCCGATCTCATCCTGAGCAAGAACCGCAACGGGACGACGCGCACGGTCACCGTCGCCCATCAGTTCCACTACAGCCGTCTCCGCGACATGGGCCAACCCGAAGAGCGCTGATCACCCCTCAAGGCCCGTAATGGCGCCTCTCGCTGACGATCTCCGCCCCCGGGTCCCCCTGGTGGTCCGGGGTGGAGATCGGCGCCCAGCGGCCCATACGAACGATCTTCCGAATCGCGCCCCCCGGTGCACTCCCCCGGGTGAGTGCGCATACCTGATGCGGAGTACGCATATGCCCAGCACAGAGCAGGTGTTACGCCTCACCGTCGCCGCGCTGATGCGCCTGACCGGCGAGCGGCAGGCCGATCTCGCGGCCGGTCTCGGTGTCGGTCAGGCGCAGATCAGCCGCCGGCAGGCCGGGACCGCCCCGTGGGCGCTGGCCGACCTGGACCGCCTGTCCGCCCACTACGGGGTCCCGGTGCCCGATCTCGTCGCCGGGGTCGACCGGGCCGTCCAGTGCCTGCCCGCCCGCCGCCGCGCGCCGATGCCCGGCGCCGCCCAGCTCACCATCACCCCCTGACAGAGCAGGAGAAGCACGTGTACGACTCCGTGTACGACGACTTGGCCGAGGCTCAGACCCGGCGCCGGCAGGCCGCGGACCTGGCCCACATCGCCGCCTACTACGGGCTGGACCGCCTCGGTATCCGGGTGGCGATCGGCGGGAGGGTCCGTCACGAAGGGCGCGAGGGCACCGTCGTGGACACCGCCGGGCAGTGGCTGGAGGTGCTTCTCGGGGAGGACGAGGTGCCGTGCGTCTGCCATGCCACCTCGGGCATGGCGTACGAGACGGCCGCCGGGTGGGTCGCCCCGGCAGGAGCGGCCCAGCTCACCATCACCCCCTGACAGGCAGGAGATCCCCCTCGTGGGCATCATCGACGACAGCCTCGACCGCGCCGCCGCGCGTACGGCGACCCGCCCGATACCCAAGTCCGCCGGGGCGCAGGTCAGGTTCCTGGCCAAGCAGCACAAGGGCTCGACCAAGGCGGTCGCGCAGCTGCTCGGCATCTCCCAGCGCACCGTGGAGCGCTACCTCAAGGACCAGATCCGCCGGCCGCGCCCGGAGCTGGCGGAGCGCCTGGCGGCCGAGGTCGGCAAGCGGTGGCAGCCGCGGGTCCGCGACCGCGCGAAGCGGCAGGCCGCGATGTCGACCGGGATCGTGATCGAGACCCGGGCCCGGTTCGGGTTCACCGCGGCCCCGGGCACCAGCGACGACGGCCGGGTCCGCCTGATCACCCAGCACCTCCCACCCATGTACGCGGCCCGGCTCTTCGACGCCCAGGCCGCCGGCGCCACCGACACGGAGCTCCAGGCCGTCATCGCCGAAGGACTCCAGGACCAGTACTTCACCGACCGAGGCCGCCGCGCCCCGGGCTTGCGGGTCGAGTTCACCGACATCGACTACGTGGAGCTGGGCTTCTGATCTGGTGCCGGAGTCCAGTTGCTGGACTCCGGCACCCCGTGCTGAGAATTACGGGTGGGCCAGCAGCCGGTTGTCGATGGTGACCACGACCGGGTCACCATCCTGGGAGAGCGCCCGGTTCAGTACCCGGGCCGTCTCGTAGTAGACCTGTGAGGCCATGGCCCAGTCTGCGGCAGCGACCAGTTCGTCCGTGCCCTCCGCGTCCTGATGGGCTTCGGTTTTCCGCTGGGTTTCCGCGACTCGGTAGAGCGACAGGAGCATGGCGACCAGGGACCGGCCGGAAAGCACTGCGGCCACCAGGCCGTTGTCGCGTTCCTCCAGTGCCGGTGTCCGGAAGTGCGGATGGTTTCCCACCTGGGCTGCCACGAATTCCCAGGTGTCGCGGTGGCACACCAGCGTTGCCGACGCGACCCTTCCAGCCCGCATGATCGCCCAGATGCGTCCCGCTGCGCTGAGGGGATAGGGCTCCTTCCCCGGCTCGTCCGAGTTCCGCGTGCTGGCCTCCAGTGCCGCGCGGGGTGAATCCTGGTCCGTCTCCTCCTGATCCTCCGTCTCTTCCTGCCTGGTCTCCGATCCGTCCCCGGGTCCGGCCTCTTGTGTCGGCTGTTCGGTCTCCGGCTCCGGGGCAGGCGGGGCGTTTTCCGCCGCCGGTTCCGCGGGAGGTACCGCAGCAGACGGGGAGTCGGCCGTTGCAGGCATGGATTCCTCCTGTGGCACCTGCCTCTGCCCCGGCAGCGGCACAGCGTCCGGTCCCGGAGTGTCGGCGACCGCCAGCGCCTGGTGCATGACAGCCGGACCGCCGGCCGCGACCGGTACCCCGGCGCGCAGCAGTGACAGCACTTCGTCCATGTCCCGGCGCAGGTCCGCCAGTCCGTGGTGCAGCCGCTCGACGTCCCGCCGCAGGTCGACGACCGCGGTAACGGCCTCGCTCGCGCGTTTGCCCGCGTTGTAGGCGCTGGTCCGCGTCTCGTGCTGGGAGGACTTGAGGTTCGCGAGGTCCGTCTCGCGCAGTTCGGTGATCGCACCGGCCGCCGCCCGCAGTTCCCGGTCCACCTCGCCCACACCGTCGGTCAGGCCGCTGACCGCTGTTTTGATCTCGTTCTTCGTGTCGATGAGGATCGTCACGAGGTCGTCCCTGCGCGGCAAAACAGCTCCCGGTATTCCGTAGTCAGACAAGTACATTGGGTAGTCTGACCGGGTGAAGGCCCCCTGTGTCCCAGTCGGAGAACTTGGCCGGAACCCCCGCGCCCACTGGCCGGAGGCGAACTCGGACCCACCGGAACCTGCCCGTGCTGTACAGGCTGCTGTACGGTCGGAGTATGTCGAAACCAGTGACGATCCGGGTCGATGACCGGCTGCACGCCCTGCTGAAGGAACGCGCGGAGGCCGAGGGGACCACGGTGACCGCCCTCATCAGCCGGGCCGCGCACGACGCGGTCCGCGACCCCCGCCTCGAAGGCGCAGCGGAGGTCTTCCGCGACTTCCTCGACACCCACGGCGACGCGTTCGACGCGGCGTTCCCCGACGACACACCGGCCCGCATGGACGCGGCGGGGCGGGCCGCCTGACCGTGGAGCTCTACGTCGACATCCGGTGGCTCCTGGAGCGCCAGGCCGAAGTGCTGCCCAAGCACCCCACGATCCACGACTTCTCCACCCTCGTCGCAGCCGTCGCCCGCCACCGGGTCAACACCCCCAAGGTCGGCGCCGTCGTCGACAACGCCTGGCGTGCTGCCACCCTGATGCACGCCATCATCCGCCTGCGCCCGCTCCCCGCCCGCAACGCCCTGTTCGGCACCGGGATCGCCGTCGCGTACATGAGCGCCGCGGGCGAAGGCCTCGACGCGCCGTACGGGGCGCTCATCGATCTGGCCCGCGACATCGACGCGGGACGGGCCGACGCCTACGACGCCGCGGACCGCATCCGCTCCTGGCAGATCTGATCTGCTGGCGGTTGGGACTGGTACAGGCGAATTGGGCTTTCCATAAACACTTCGGTCAGAGATGCATAGAGTGAATCACTGTGAATGATGAGATGAGCGGGGTGCTGGCCGGGCTGACTCCTGAGGTTGTGCCGGTTGTCGGTGCGGATCCCGAGCTGGTCGCGATTGGCGAACGCTACTGGGCCATGGCCGGCTTCCACCCTGAGCTGGGAACGCCCGTTTGGTGCGAGAAGGCCGCAGACATTGACACGCTCGGCTGGGGTGGCCCTCTCTATGTGACTGCTGCAGGTGGTGTGCGAGCCGTCGTGGATCACACGTGCCCTGAGTGTCAACAGCGGCTCAGCTTGACCTCACGCACCGCGCTGGCCGATCTGGCCAAGGGTGAGACGCCTGTCTGCGTGGAGTGCACGGAGTCCTTGGTTGATGCTGTGCAGACGCTCAATGACCCGAAACGCAAGGCCAAGCGTGAGGCGGCCCGTGCCCGTGTTGCTGGGCAGCAGGCGGTCGAGGCGGCTGCAGCCGCCTGGCAAAGCGCGCAGCGCGAGCTCATGGACGAGCGGTACCGCCTGACGTTCTCCGAGACGGTGCCCACAGCCTCGGTGCGCGAGATGGTGGCAGCCCTGGCGCTGCTGCGGTATGCGCCGTCGACCACACCGGTCTCCGGGGTCGGGGCCTGGCTCGACCCTTTGCACCCCGCGCGGAGCGAAACCGTCCAGCTCTTGGGCGCACTGGTACGGGGTCGTTTGATCAGGGTCCACCCCGATACTCCGGTCACTGCCATGGAGTGGAAAGTCTCCTTCCGGGACGCCCTCACCGCAGTGGGCGGGGATCCTGAAGCCGTAGACCTGAGTCCCCAGCTCACCACGCAGTTCTTCCCACTGGACAGCTGCTTCTACGCACCGTTCGCCACGAGCGCGGGGACCGGCGCCCAGCACCTGGACGCCGTACTGATCGAACGTCTGGCGCCTGAACACCTCACCTCAGGACAGCACGACGACCTGCTCTCCCTGGCCCAGGAGCTCGTCGCTGAAGAGGCCGTGCGGTACTTCACCAGCCGCCTGACAGACCTCAACCTGCCGGCGGTGACGGACAATCACGCCGAACGGCTGCGTGAAGCCGCCTACAAGGTGGCTCGGCACCGGCCGCTCGCAGAGATCTACAACCTGGCCTGGCGCTCCACTCGGTCTGCCGCAGAATCCGCACAGAAGAACCCACGCGCACCGCGCGTCAACATGAGTACACATGCGGTCAACCAGTTCGAGTCGCACGCACTGCGCGCTATCACCGAACCCACGTGGCCGGTCAAGCCCTTCGGCGAGGTACCGGGCTGCGGGCCCAGCGCGATGCTCCGCACGCTCTTCTACACGGTGCTCGACGTGCACCCGCTGGAGACGTCTCTGCCCGACATCGAAAAGGCACTGCCGGAACCAGCGCCCGAGCCACTCACACCGGCCGGCGAATCCGCACCTCCGCCACCGGCAGGGGAGGAGGCCGATGAGCTGCCGCTGTTTGTCCGGTGGCTTCACAGCTATCCCGACGACTGGAACCCGGAAACGGTGCTGGCAGTCTTGGAGGACCTGGCTCAGAGCGCTGCCGGAATGGAGTACGACGTCGAGCAGAGAGTCGCCAGGCGAGCCGTGGCCCACCTGCAACAGCTGGTTGCGTGCCTCTCGCCCGTGCTCGACAAACGGCAGGTTGCCCTTGCTGTTCTCGCAGCCACTCAACTGCTGCAGCACCCGGTCACCGGCCCCGGCCAAGGCACAACCCAGCCCATCGGGTCTATCGTTCGCCACCACCTTGTCCAAGCGATCTTTCACCCACTGGATGATTCGTCCGAGGATTGATCAGTACCGGTGCTTGAGCTCTGTCTCCCACCGATCACGGTGTTCTGCGTCTCCGGCCCTGAGCGCGGTGCTGTGGCGGACAATGGGTGCGCGTCGTCATGGTGAGGGTGCGCGAGGGATGGGGAGGTCCGGGTGCGGTTAGAGGTGCGAGTTGAGTCCGCGGGGGAGCTGCGGTCGTTGCAGGGCTGGTTGCGGTCTGACCCTGAGGTGCGCCGGTCTGCCGCGGTCGAGGTGCGGGGGAGTGCGCCGCGGCCGGGGGAGATGGGCGCGGCGCTGGATGTGCTCCAGCTGGTGACGGGGAACGGATGGAGTGCGGCGTCGTTCGTGCTGGCCCTGGTCGCGTGGCGGCAGACCCGGACGCAACAGCCTCAGCTGGAGATCCGTCGTGGGGACACGGTCATCGTCCTGAACGGCGGTTCCGATGAGGAGATCGAGCGGGTGATCCGGGCACTCGACGCCGACCGCGACGAGGGCACGAGCCGGTGAGCGTGCTGCCCGACCCGGGGGCTTCGCGGGCGGTCCTGGTGGGGACGAGCCGCTACCAGCATCTTGAGCAGCTGCCGGCCGTCTCGAACAACTTGCAAGCCCTCGCCGCACTCCTGTCGGGCCCGCTGTCGCTGCAACTGCCGGCGCAGCACGTGACCGTCGTCGAGAATCCGGACGCCGCTCACACCGTGGTGGGCGCGGTGAGACGGGCGGCCGCCGAAGCCACCGACACGTTGGTCGTCTACTTCGCCGGGCATGGGCTGATCGACACGCAGGACATGCTCAGCCTGGCCCTTCCGCACACCGAGTTCGGCCGTATCGAGACCGGCCTGCCCTACGACTGGCTGCGCCAGGTCCTTCTGCTGGACTCCCGCGCCGAGCGCCATGTCGTGATTCTGGACTGCTGTTACAGCGGTCTGGCCCTGGGGCGGATGAGCGCGTCGCCCGGCCTTGCCGACCAGGCCGCGGTGGAAGGCAGCTTCCTCCTCGCCGCCGCGGCCGAGACCCGCACCGCCCTGGCACCGGTCGGGGATACCTACACCGCCTTCACCAACGCCCTGCTCGACACGCTGCGCCACGGCATCCCCGGCGGTCCCGC
The DNA here is from genome assembly GCF_040297465.1 of Streptomyces sp. NPDC001787. Taxonomy (NCBI): domain Bacteria; kingdom Bacillati; phylum Actinomycetota; class Actinomycetes; order Kitasatosporales; family Streptomycetaceae; genus Streptomyces; species Streptomyces sp. NPDC001787. The sequence goes on along the minus strand of NZ_JBEOZE010000047.1, from coordinate 3,824 downwards.
CCTGCTGGACCTGGGGACCGTCTACCGGCATCTGCATCGGACGCTGGAAGCCAGGGGGCATCCCGTTCCGCAGGCCAGGGACCGCAACAGCGGTGCTCAAGTGGCGCTCGGACGCAATCACGCGAGCCTTCCCGCATTGCCCGCCGCTTCACCGGCGGCTGCGCCGCCCGGCGCGGAGACCGAGCGGCGTCCATGGCCTGATCCGTTGTCGATCCGCACCGTCACGGGGTTCCTCACCGGCCTCGCGGACGTACGCGTGATCAGCGGACTGACTCAGCAGGCGGTCAGCAGCCGCTCGGCAGGACGGATATCAGCCGCCACAGTCAGCAGCCTTCTCAACCGCACCACACTTCCCACCACCTGGCGCACAAGCGGTGCCTACCTGTCTGCCTGCGGGGTGCCCGACGATCAGATCGAGCACTGGCAGGCCATCTGGCAGCAGTTGCGTGAGAAGGGGCCGTCAGCGGAAGGAGTGAGCCCCACAGAGCCCTCGCGGAAGGGGCCCGGCAAGGCAAGGGCCTGGAAGCGGCCTCTCTCGGCCTTCCGCCGTGAGCGCCGTCACTGACCGGAGACTGCAGGAGCCGAGGCGCCTGACGGTTGGGGCTGGGGAGCGTTCCCGGAGCTGTCGGAGTCCTTCCCGAACAGGGTGTTCCATCCGGCCAGGACCAGCAGGCCGGCAACCACCACAATGCCCACGGACGGCTTCTTCCACTGGCTGGAGGCCGACGACGGCCTCACATAGTGCCCGGCCCGGTAGTACCCCTTGCGATTCTGCGCCACAGCTGCACTTCCCCCTGATCGTTGAGACCACTACTGGGCAGAGTCTTCCGGTGATCGGTTCTGCAGGTTCCGGAATGGCTGAGTACGGCTGATTCTGTACTGCCCGTGAGCGGCTCCACGGCTCGCCGACCTGCGGGTGTAAGCAGCAACAGCCCTGGCGGCTGCCCCGGTCAGTCGTCGGGGGTGATGTTGACGGCGCCGCATGACCAGCAGTCCCACCCGCCGGGCAGCTCGGACGGGTAAACGCCGGTAGGCGCTCGTGGCGCTTCTGAACGCGGTGTCGGACCGCGTGCAAGATAGCGGTCCGTACGGGAGGAGGGGGTAGCAACCATCCGCTGTGCGCGATCGTCTTTCAGGCATGTCGCACCCGAGCCCCGGCCTTTCCCTGACTCCGCCCGACTGGCCGCACTGCGGCCACGGCACCACTCCGGAGGACCCCGTCGGATGCCGCGGCATCCACGTCCCCGGCCACACCCTGTGTCTCGCCCACCTGGCCGATCCCGACCGCGACACCTATCTGGCCGGCCTGGCCCCCGGCACCGACATCGACCACCGCGGCACACCCTTCACCGAGCCCCTCCTCAATGCCCTCCTCGCACCTCTCCACGACCCCACGACCCACCACCCAATCCTCGGCGACGCCAGGTTCGAGTCGGCGACCTTCGAGGGCGACGCCAGGTTCGAGTCGGCGACCTTCGAGGGCGACGCCAGGTTCTGGTCGGCGACCTTCGAGGGCGACGCCTGGTTCAAGTCGGCGACCTTCGCGGGCGACGCCGGGTTCTGGTCGGCAACCTTCGCGGGCGACGCCAGGTTCGGGGCGGTGACCTTCGCGGGCGACGCCAGGTTCGAGTCGGTGACCTTCGCGGGCGACGCCAGGTTCGGGGCGGTGACCTTCGCGGGCGACGCCAGGTTCGGGGCGGTGACCTTCACGAGCAGGGCCAGGTTCGAGTCGGCGACCTTCGCGGGCGACGCCTGGTTCTGGTTGGTGACCTTCGAGGGCGACGCCTGGTTCGAGTCGGCGACCTTCGCGGGCGGCGCCGAGTTCAGGTCGGCGACCTTCGAGGGCGACGCCGGGTTCGGGGCGGCGATCTTCACGGGCGACGCCGGGTTCAGGTCGGTGACCTTCGAGGGCGACGCCGGGTTCGAGTCGGTGACCTTCGAGGGCGACGCCAGGTTCTGGTCGGTGACCTTCGCGGGCGACGCCTGGTTCGAGTCGGCGACCTTCACGGGCGACGCCGGGTTCGAGTCGGCGACCTTCACGGGCGACGCCAGGTTCGGGTTGGTGACCTTCGCGGGCGACGCCGGGTTCGAGTCGGTGACCTTCGCGGGCGACGCCGGGTTTAGGTTGGCGACCTTTGAGCGGGCGGCCAGCCTAGGGCCGTTGGTGTGTGCGGGACGGGTGCGGCTGTCGGGGGCGGTGTTCGGCGGTCCGGTGACCCTCCTGCTCGCCGTCCGCCGGCTGGAGTGCCGGCGGACCCGTTGGTCCGCGACGGCTGAGCTGCGTCTGCGCTACGCCACCGTGGACTTCGCCCACGCGGTCTTCGAGTACCCCCTGACAATCGCTGCGGAGGCCAGCCCTCTCGTGCTCACCGACGGAGAGCCGTTGGCGGAGCAGAGTCTTGACGGCGCGCCCGATGCCAGGGTGCGGATGGCCTCGCTGCGCGGGGTGGACGCGGCCCACCTGGTCCTCGCCGACGTCGACCTGTCGCGGTGCCTGTTCACCGGGACCGTGCATCTGGACCAGCTGAGGCTGGAGGGCGCCTGCCCCTTCGGCAAGGTCCCGTCCCGCACAGCCTGGCGGCGCTGGCGCCCGGTGCGGTTCACCGAGCGTCGCACCCTCGCTGAGGAACACCACTGGCGTGCGACCCAGCCGGCGGCGATCCCCGGCTGGAACATGGCAGTGTTCAGCGCCGGAAGCGTCGGACCGGCACAACTGGCACCCGTGTACCGGGCGCTGCGCAAGGCGTTCGAGGACGGCAAGAACGATCCGGGAGCGGCGGACTTCTACTACGGCGAGATGGAGATGCGCCGTCACGACCGGGCCAGTACCACCCGCGCCGAGCGCGGGCTGCTCCACGGCTACTGGCTGCTGTCCGGATACGGCTTACGCGCCTCCCGTGCCCTGGGCTGGCTCGCCACCGCCATGTTCGTGACCATCATCCTGCTCATGGGATTCGGGCTCCCCAACGAGGACCCGAAGCAGGAAGCGACCGGCACCGTGCCACCGGGCGGCGGGACGGTCACCTTCGAGATCGACAAGGACGACCCCCAGAACCCCACGGGAGACAGGTTCAGCGGCCGGCGATTCGAGAAGGCCCTGAACGTCACCCTCAACTCGGTGGTGTTCCGCTCCTCCGGCCAGGACCTGACCACCGCCGGCACCTACATCGAGATGGCCTCCCGCGTCACCGAGCCCATCCTCCTGGGCCTCGCCGTCCTCGCCGTCCGCAACCGAGTCAAACGCTGACCCACCATTTCCACGCCCCCCGTCCTACGCCGCCCGCCTCTTCGACGCCCAGTCCGCCGGCGCCACCGACGCGGAGCTCCAGGCCGTCGTCGCCGAAGGACTCCAGGACCAGCATTTCACCGACCGCGGCCGCCGCGCCCCACTGCCGGGCGGGGGCTTACCATCGCGGACCAGCGCGTGGGGAGCCTTGCGCTCGCGCTTCGGCTCTCCGGCACCAGCGCCGGGGGCGCTTGCTGTGTTCCGGGAGCGACGACGGTGGAACGGCCACCACCTGCGGTGTGCGGGGCGGCGAGGCGGGCCTACTGGGCGCCGTCGACGTAGCGTCCGACGAGGCGCTCTCCGCCAAGAAGACAGCCGAAACGGACTCCGCGAAGGCCCCCGCGAAGGGCCGGTCGGCGGAGAACCAGCAGCTTTCCTCGGCGAAAGAGGGCGCGGCGGCCTCCGGCGCCCAGGCCATGACCGCCCTGACCGCGACCCGCGCAGCCGCCGGGAAGCAGGTCGACGGCGGCAAGGGTGACACGAAGACCAAGGACGAGAAGAAGCGCGCCGAGGTCACGGCGAAGCTCCAGAAGGTCTA